>NZ_JBTNDV010000002.1:0-346324 GCF_054510815.1 Arthrobacter glycogeni | reverse complement strand
CAGCGAACGGTTCGTGAGTATCCGGCCGGCACCGGACACCATGGCGTACCTGACCGCGTTGTTACCCGTGAAGAACGCCGTCGCGGCCTACGCGGCGTTGACCCGGCACGCTGACACGGCCCGGGCCGGCGGGGACACCCGGTCTAAGGGTCAGCTGATGGCCGACACCCTGATCGAACGGATCACCGGGACCCCCGGTGGTGTGTCCCGGGTCGAACTGCAGGTCATCATCACCGACCGGACCCTGCTCCAAGGCGATAGCGAACCCGCCAGGATCCCCGGCTACGGCATCCTCCCCTCCTCCTGGGCACGGCAGCTCCTGAACCCCGAACCCACCCAGCCCACTGAACCTGCTGATCCCAGTGGCCACTCTGATTCCTCTGGCCGCTCGGAGTCCTCCGGTGTGGGCCGCGAAGCCTTCGACGTGTGGGTGCGTCGCCTCTACACCGCGCCGGGTACCGGGGAGCTGGTGGACATGGATTCCAAAGCCCGGCTTTTCACCCGGGCGCAACGCCGGTTCAATAGGGCCCGGGACGATACCTGCCGCACCCCGTACTGTGATGCACCGATCCGCCACTACGACCACATCGTGCCCTGGCACCGCGGCGGACCCACCTCCATTCCGAATTCGGCGGGGCTCTGCGAGGCATGCAACCACACCAAAGAAACCCCCGGCTGGACAGCACAACCACGCCCCGGACCAGAACCAGAACCAGGACCCGACTCAGGCCCCGTCCCAGGGTCAGTCCCAGGGTCAGTCCCAGGCCCAGGCCCAGGTTCTCGGCACACCTTCCGCATCACCACCCCCACCGGCCACACCTACAACTCCACCGCACCACCCCTACCCGGAACAGAGCACAGGGCCCCGCCCCACACCGTCACAGCCGTCACCTGAGGTCTTGGACAGTGGGCTGGACCGCTGAAACAACGCGGTCCACGGCGGCTGTGGTCCGGCAACGCATAGAATCGGGCTATGGCCAGCAGCGAAGATCCGGGACCACCCACCGCGAGCTACATTCGCGGACGCCTTGTCACTGAGTCGGGGATTGTCGAGGACGGGGTTCTTGCCTACGACGGCGACCGCATCTCCTACGCCGGACCGGCCGCGGGGTTCAGCGCCGGATCCTCACCGGCCGACAGAACCTTTCCCCACGGGAGTGTCCTTATGCCCGGACTAGTCGACACCCACTGCCATGGGGCAAACGGCGGAGATTTCGCCAATGGGGATGTTGCACAGGCCCGGCGCGCAATCGACTTCCTTCATCGCAGTGGAACGACCACCGCCCTCGCCAGCACCATGACGGCGCCACGGTCCGATCTACTCAAAGCCCTATCAGTACTTGCCGGCCTGGCCGAGGAGGGCCTGATTGCTGGTATCCATGCCGAGGGCCCCTTCGTCTCGACAGCGCGCTGTGGTGCTCAAAACCCCGCCTTCATCGTCGATCCCGAACCGGAGTACGTGGCGGAATTGATCGAAGCCGCACAGGGGCGGATGAAGACCATGACCTATGCGCCGGAACTTCCCGGCGCGGATGCCCTCATCGATGCCCTCACCACCCACGGCATCACTCCGTCACTCGGGCACACCGACTGCGATGCCGAAACGGCAGCAGCGTCGCTGGCGCTGGCCCGCGAAGAAATGGAATCGACCGGTTTCGACGGCTACAGCGGCCGCCCGACCGTCACCCATCTGTTCAACGGCATGCCGCCGTTGCATCACCGCTCCCCCGGCCCCGTTGCTGCCTGTCTCCGGATAGCCAAAGCAGGAAACGCCGTCGTCGAGCTCATCGCCGACAACGCCCATGTAGACCCACAGACCGTTCTTACCGTTTTTGCGCTGGTCGGCAGCGACAACATTTCGCTGGTCTCCGACTCCATGGCGGCCACTGGCCTTCCCGACGGCGCGTACCACCTTGGACCATCGGCGGTAACCGTCAGGGACGGCGTTGCAACGCTCGACCGCACCGGCTCCCTGGCCGGTGGCACGGCGGTGCTGCTCGACATCGTCCGTCGGACTGTCGCCGCAGGGGTTTCACTCGACGACGCAGTGGCCTCGGCTACTACCGTTCCGGCGAACGTGCTGGGACTCGCTGACGAATTGGGCAGCCTGCGACTGGGACTTAGAGCGGACGCTCTGGTAGTCACAGCCGACCTTCGCCTTCTCGCCGTTCTCCGTGAAGGCACTTGGCTCGATCCCCTCTAAATTTCTCCCCAGAATCCGCCGAAAGTCCGTTGACCAGATCGGGCCCCTATGTGATGCTTATTTCAGTCTTTGTGTACGTGTTTTAGCATGCTCGCAAGACCGAGTTGCGAGCGTGTAACTTCCGAACGGAACCGAAATAGCCGGGTGCCGCTAGGTTGTTCCCGTGGAGTGACCCCGGGCCCGCACACAGTGTGTGAGCCTGAACATTTCATTATGGAGGAGAAACAAATGGCACAGGGAACAGTGAAGTGGTTCAACGCTGAAAAGGGCTTCGGCTTTATCACCCCGGATGACTCAGACGGTGATGTATTTGTGCATTACTCCGAGATCCAGACCGGCGGGTTCAAAACCCTCGATGAGAACCAGCGTGTTCAGTTCGAAATCGGACAGGGCGCAAAGGGCCCCCAGGCCACTGGGGTCACAGCCCTGTAACAACCAGGCTTTCAGCAACTCAACAAGTGAGGCCCCCGCGTTCAACGTGGGGGCCTCACTTGCTATCCATGGCGTTAACGCCAGGTGCCGATACCGATCACCGGTCCGGCCTCCAACCAAGAACATAACCCGGCGTAGACGTCAAACTTCATGGCCAGCAACACTTCCTCACCCTCGTAGTCAAGACACACCACGACGGCGCCGGGCTGGATCCTGTGCTTCTCCGCTTCAGTAGGCTGCCGCCATTCCCTAAGCTCCAGAGAACTACGCAGGTACCGATGACGGGGGCGAGGGCTCAGGGACACCATCCTCAACCACTCGAGGTGATGGTCCGTATAGCGACAAACCCCCATCTGCCATCCCTCGGGAGGGAAGCAGATGGAGGCGTCAAAAGTGCCAAGCGCTCCACGGAGCTGAAAACGGCGTAGACCTACTGCCAGAATGGCGAGCACCAGCAGCAGGAACACCGCTGCGAGCGTGATGAAGGCTATACCGAGACCGTCCATCACTGATTCTGTCAGCGAGTCTCCGCGGACACAGGGCCGCCGATCTTCGCATTGTCGGCGACGATGACCACCCGATTGCTGTCAACCGAAAAGAATCCTCCGTCAACTGATACCAGCAGACGTTCGCCTGATACGGGTTCGATAGCCATCTCGCCCTCGGCCAGGATGGCTAGCATCGGAGCGTGCCCGGGCAGGATGCCAATTTCGCCATCGCTGGTGCGGGCCCTGACCATGGTCGCCGCGCCAGACCACACGAAGTGGTCTGCCGCAACGATTTCTACTTCGAGTTCTGCCATGAGAATTACTTCCCGGTCTGCTCTTGGATCTTGGCCCACTGGCGCTCGACGTCGTCAAGCCCGCCAATATTGAAGAACGCCTGCTCAGCAATGTGGTCAAGGTCGCCGTTGGCGATGGCGTTGAAGCCCTCGATGGTGTCCTTGATGCCTACAGTCGAACCCTCGACGCCGGTGAATTGCTTCGCCGTGTAGGTGTTCTGTGACAGGAACTGCTGGATGCGGCGTGCCCGGGAGACAACAATCTTGTCTTCTTCAGAGAGTTCGTCGACACCGAGGATGGCAATGATGTCCTGCAGTTCCTTGTTTTTCTGAAGGATCTGCTTGACGCGCACCGCGGTGTTGTAGTGATCCTGACCGATGTACTGCGGGTCAAGGATCCGCGAGGTTGAGGTCAACGGGTCAATGGCTGGGTACAGGCCTCGGGACGCGATTTCACGGGACAGCTCGGTGGTTGCATCGAGGTGCGCGAAGGTCGCGGCGGGCGCCGGGTCGGTGTAGTCATCAGCGGGCACGTATACGGCCTGCATCGACGTGATCGAGTGACCCTTGGTCGAGGTGATGCGCTCCTGCAAGAGGCCCATCTCGTCCGCAAGGTTCGGCTGGTAGCCCACTGCCGACGGCATCCGGCCCAGCAGGGTCGACACCTCGGACCCGGCCTGGGTGAAGCGGAAGATGTTGTCAACGAACAACAGCACATCTTGCTTCTGGACATCTCTGAAGTACTCAGCCATGGTCAGCGCTGACAGGGCCACCCGGAGGCGCGTTCCTGGTGGCTCATCCATCTGGCCGAATACAAGGGCGGTGTCCTTGAGGACTCCTGCCTCTTCCATCTCAACCCAGAGGTCGTTACCCTCACGGGTACGCTCGCCAACCCCAGCGAACACCGAGGTGCCACCGAAGTTACGGGCAACACGGGTGATCATTTCCTGGATCAGCACCGTCTTGCCGACGCCTGCACCACCGAACAGTCCGATCTTGCCACCCTTGATGTACGGGGTGAGGAGGTCGATGCTCTTGATACCGGTTTCCAGCATCTCGGTGGAACCCTCAAGCTGGGCGAAAGCCGGTGGCTTGCGGTGGATGGGCCACCGTTCGGTGATCTCCAGCGAGGACTCTTCGACGTCGAGCGGCTTGCCCAGGACGTTGAAGATGTGACCCTTGACGACGTCGCCGACGGGTACCGAAATGGCGCTGCCGGTGTCGTGGACAACGGTTCCGCGAACCAGTCCGTCGGTGGCCTGGAGCGAAATAGCACGCACCAGGTTGTCACCGAGGTGCTGCGAGGTCTCGAAGGTGATGGTGTGCGTCTCACCATTGAGTGTGATCTCAGTGGTCAGGGCGTTATAGATGGCGGGAATGGCGTCAGCCGGGAACTCGACGTCGACAACCGGGCCAATGACACGGGCGATTCGACCGGTGCCGCCGGATGCAACTGAGTCACTACCGTGCTCAATAGTCTGGGCAGTCATCTCTCTCACTTCACTAACGTAGATGGCGTGGGGCTAAGTCTAACTAGGATGGAGCGTGTTCAGAAACCTGGGTGATGCAACCGGCTAGGAGGCGCTGAGCGCGTCCGCACCTGCCACGATCTCCGACAGTTCCTGAGTGATCTCCGCCTGGCGCGCAGTGTTGCGGAGCCGGGTGTATTTCTTGATCAGGTCCGTCGCGTTGTCGCCTGCGGACTTCATCGCCCGCTGACGGGCGGCGAGTTCGCTGGCTGCTGCCTGCAGGAGAGCCGCGAAAATCCGGGACTCGATGTAGCGCGGCAGCAGTGCGTCCAGGACCATTTCCGGTTCCGGCTCATACTCGTACAACGGCAGCAGATCCGACTCGGATACTGCTTCCTCTTCGACGACCTCGAGCGGGAGCAGACGGATGACCGTAGGTTCCTGCAACACCATCGACCGGAAGCGGGTGTAGACAACGTGGATTTCGTCGACGCCGCCGTCATCGAACCCCGTGTTGAATTCGGCGAGCAATGCTTTGCCGATCTCACGCGCAGTTTCGAACTCAGGGGCGTCAGTTCCACCAATCCACACGTTCTCAAACGGGCGGTTGCGGAAGTCGAAGTAGGCCTGGGCCTTCCGACCAACAAGGTAGGTCTTGACTTCCTTGCCCTCTTCCCGCAGCAGCTCGATGAGTGACTCGGCCTGCTTCAGAACGCTTGCCGAATACGATCCCGCAAGACCGCGGTCCGAGGTCATGACCAGAACCGCCGACCGGCGGATCTGCTCCGGCTCGGTGGTCAGCGGGTGATCGATCTCCGACTGCGATGCCACTGCTGAGACGGCACGGGTGATCGCATTGGCGTACGGCAGGGACGAGGATACTCGTGCCCTGGCCTTACCAATGCGAGAAGTCGCGATCAGCTCCATCGCCTTAAAGATCTTCCTCATCGACGTGGTCGACGTGATCTTCTGGCGGTAGACCCGGATCTGGGCTCCCATACTTGTCCTTTCCTTCGTAGTCCACCTGGGGATTACGGCTAAGGCTGGGGTGGCACCGGGGCGCCAGAAGCGCCCCGGTGCCGGTTTCCCTAGCGCTTCTGCTTGACGATCTTCTCCTGGTCAACCTCGTCCTCGGAGAGAGCGCTGTACTCTTCGTGCCCTGCGACCAGGCCGTCGTGGCCCTCGCCGAAGAAGCCCTGCTTGAAGTCGGTGATCTGCTTCTTCAGCTCGTCAACGGTGGAGTCTTCAAGGAGGTTGGTCTCCGCCAGGGTAGTCAGCACCGATGACTTGTGGCGCAGGTGTTCGAGGAACTGGCCCTCGAACTTCCTGACGTCTTCAACCGGTACATCGTCCAGGTAGCCGTTGGTACCGGCCCAGATGGACACCACCTGATCCTCAATGGGGAATGGCGCGTACTGACCCTGCTTGAGCAGTTCCATCAGGCGTGCCCCACGGGTGAGCTGCTGGCGTGACGCGGCATCCAGGTCGGACGCGAACATCGCGAAGGCCTGCATGTCGCGGTACTGCGCAAGGTCCAGCTTCAACGTACCGGAAACCTTTTTCATGGCCTTGACCTGTGCCGAACCGCCAACGCGGGACACCGAGACACCGACGTCCACTGCTGGACGCTGGTTGGCGTTGAAGAGGTCCGACTGCAGGAAGATCTGCCCGTCGGTGATCGAGATGACGTTGGTCGGGATGAAGGCCGAGACGTCGTTGGCCTTGGTCTCGACGATCGGCAGACCGGTCATCGAACCCGCACCGAGCTCGTCGGAGAGCTTTGCGCAACGCTCGAGCAGACGGGAGTGCAGGTAGAACACGTCGCCCGGGTAGGCTTCGCGTCCTGGCGGGCGGCGCAGCAGCAGTGAAACTGCGCGGTACGCCTCGGCCTGCTTGGAGAGATCATCGAAGATGACCAGAACGTGCTTACCAGCGTACATCCAGTGCTGGCCAATAGCCGAGCCCGCGTAGGGGGCCAGGTACTTGAACCCTGAGGGGTCGGACGCTGGTGACGCCACAATTGTGGTGTACTCCAGCGCGCCCTTGTCCTCAAGGGTCTGGCGAACAGCAGCGATCGTTGAAGCCTTCTGGCCGATAGCAACGTAGATGCAGCGAACCTGCTTCTTCACGTCGCCGGATTCCCAGTTGGCCTTCTGGTTGATGATGGTATCGACGGCGATAGCCGTCTTGCCGGTCTGGCGGTCACCAATGATCAGCTGGCGCTGGCCACGGCCGATCGGAATCATTGCGTCGATGGCCTTGAGGCCGGTCTGCATTGGCTCGTGGACTGACTTGCGCTCGGTGACACCGGGAGCCTGAAGCTCCAATGCACGCCGCCCTTCAGCCTTGATCTCGCCCAGCTCGTCGATGGGCTGGCCCAGTGGATCAACCACACGGCCAAGGAAGGCGTCGCCCACGGGTACGGAGAGGATTTCTCCGGTGCGGTGAACTTCCTGGCCTTCTTCGATGCCGGTGAAGTCACCGAGGATGACGACGCCGATTTCGCGGGTGTCGAGGTTCTGGGCGAGGCCCAGAGTGCCATCTTCGAAACGCAGCAATTCATTGGCCATCACCGAGGGCAGACCCTCAACCTTGGCGATGCCATCGCTGGCAGTACTTACGCGGCCCACTTCAACGCGCTCTGCGTTGCCGGGTTCGTAGGATGCCGCAAACTCGTTCAACGCATTACGGACGTCTTCGGCGTTGATGGTCAATTCGGCCATCTGCAGTCCCTGCTCTCCTGTGTTGTGATCGCCACTACTTCGCGGCAACCGGTGTGTGATTGAAGTCTGTTGTATGTCTAGGATAGGGCGGCGGACCGTCCTACACCGCAAGCTTTCGCCGCAGTTCAGACAGCCTGGCAATGACAGTGGAATCGACCACTTCATCGCCAACCTGAACGCGGACCCCGCCGATCAGCGACGGCTCCACGGTGACATTGGTCCTGAGCTCGCGTCCAAACAGAGAGTTCAGGCCCTGCTGCAACCGCAGGAACTGCTCATCAGTCAGCGGACGGGTAACACTGACGTTCGCAATCCAACGATCGTGCCGCTTGGCGACGAGTTCAACGAACCGCTTCACCAAGTGGGTGGGCTTGATACCGCGGGGTGCCTGCACTGCCTGGCGCACCAACAGCCGTGCCTCGGCTCCGGCGTTCGGCACCAGTTTCAACGCCAGGTTCACCCTGGCATCGTCACTGGCCTGCCGTTCGGACAGAGCACGCTGCAACTCATGGCTTGACTCGACGGTCCTGATGAAGTCAAAGAGATCGTTTTCGAGACCCTCAAGACTTTCGGCTCCGTAGCCCCGGTTCTCTGCCACCGCAATCGCTGCAGTGGCGCCGAGGGTTTCCAGCGCGTCTCCAAGGTCGCGGGCCGCGGCCCACCGCATGGAGACCAGTTCCCTGACCACCGACGCGGTCTGTTCCGATACCTTGCCGGCTACCAGAGTCGAAACCAGAGCGGCTTTGTCCCTGCCTTCGCGGGATGGGTCGGTCAGTGCGCGGCGGAGTCCGGCGTTGCTGTCCAGCATGTCGAGGACTCCGAAGAGTTCCTCGGCAAGGGTCAGCGGTGCGCCGGGCAGACGGGTTTCGAGATCTTTGAGTGCCGTTACCAGGGACTGGCTGGATACACCTGCCATTACTTCGATGCACCTGCGCTCTGAGTTTCGAGGTCGGCCAGGAATCGGTCAACCACTCGTGCGGACCGCTGATCGTCGGACAGTGACTCTCCGACAATGCGGCTGGCGAGGTCGGTAGCCAGCGTGCCAACTTCGGCGCGGAGCGAGACGACAGCTGCCTGACGTTCTGCTTCAATCTGGACGTGGGCCTGCTCAGTGATGCGAGCTGACTCTGCTGCAGCCTTTTCCTTTAGTTCCGCGAGGATTTGCGCACCTTCGGCGCGTGCTTCCTCCCGGATGCGGTTGGCTTCGGTGCGAGCATCGACCAATTGCTGCTTGTACTCGTCAAGCGCTGCATTCGCTTCGGCCTGTGCTGCTTCGGCCTTGGCGATGCCGCCTTCGATGGCTTCGGTGCGCTCAGCAAACGTCTTTTCGAACGCCGGCATCACGAACTTTTTGACGATGAACATCAGCACCGCGAAGCCCACCAAGGTAACGAGCAGTTCCCACAGGTTCGGGACAAGCGGACTTGAGCCCTCTTCTGCGGCCATAATCGCTGCGTTAAGCATGTTTCACCCGTCTTTCTTTAGCTTGTCTATGGACCGTCTCGGACGCGTAACTACGCGCCGATAACGAACGCGAAGACCAGGCCGAGGATGGCGAGTGCTTCAGTCAGTGCCAGTCCGAGGAAGGCGATGGGCTGGAGTACCCGCTGGGCTTCCGGCTGGCGCGCTACACCGTTGATGTATGCGGCGAAGACGAGTCCCACACCGATACCACCGCCGATTGCGGAGAGACCGTATCCAACGAGGTTGAGGCTACCCTGTACTTCCATTGTGTTCCTTTCAAGATGCCGCTTGCTGCGACAGGTTGTTTGGGATCATCCCCGACGGGGAAGTCTGTATTTGTTTGTCGTGAAATTAGTGTGCGTCGGCGTGGAGTGCGCCTTCGATGTAGATGGCCGCCAGCAGTGTGAACACATACGCCTGAAGGAGCATGATCAGAACCTCGAGCATGTACATCGCTACTGCTCCTACCAGGACCAGCACGCTGGTTCCCTGCAGCAGGATGTTGCCGGTCATTACCATGTACTCGATGGCCGAACCGGCCAGCGTCACGATGAGGTGGCCTGCGAGCATAGTGGCGAACAGTCGGAGGGAGTGAGTGACCGGACGGACGAGGAAGTTCGAAATAATCTCGATCGGGACCACGATCGGCAGGATGTACCAGGGCACCCCAGACGGGACAACAGCCAGTTTGAAGTAGCGAAGCCCATGCTTTTTGATACCAATGCCGACCCAGAGCACGTAAAAAATCGCGGCAATGGCATATGCACTACCTGGGTGGGAGAAACTCGGCAGCTGCAAACCCGGAATCGCACCGAAAATGTTGTTTACCAGGACGAAGAAGAATGCCGTGAAAAGCCACGGCACGTACTTCATGAAGTCCTTGCCACCGATAATGTCCTTACCGATCGAGTTCCGGACAAATCCGTAAGCGGACTCCCCCAGAAACTGCATCTTGCCAGGGACCATCTTCCCCTTGCGGGAGGCAATGACGAAGAAGACGGCAATAAAGATGACTGACAGGATGAGCATCAGCATCTGCTTGCCGAAGCCACCTTCGAACCAGACGCCGTATTCACCGCCCCACGGGAGAATATCCCGATAGTGGGTGTCGTCAATAGTGGGGGCTACGAAACCCTCATCCGTTGTAGTGGCCGGGAGCGCAAGCGCGATCAACGCGTTTCCTCTCTGCAGTGTCCATCATTGGGCAAATTCTGATCGGGCATGGGATTACTGCTCCGACTCATTAAGTTTTTCGACGATCACAAGGGTTTCTCTCCAGCTTTCCCGCCGCTGTCCCGCGGCGTCGAACCGGGATCAGCTGTACTTGAGCGGGTGAGGTTATGCATGTGGGAGAGGTAAAAACCCCCGGTTGCACCCAAGAGACCTCCAGCGAGCACTATCCATTGTGTCCCCAGGAGGTTGTCCAGCCCCCAGCCTATCAAACTCCAGACAACGATCCCGCCAATAATGTAGCTGAAGACTGCCAACCCGGCGTTATAACCACCCTCCCCATACCTGCCCCGGTCGTCGCTGCCAGCAGCATTCGCGGAAGGGGCCTGATGGGGCTCATGTGGGTGGGGTTCAGCCATGGTGATCCTCATTTCCTGGGACCGGCTTGGCCGGCTCCGGGTCGTTGTAGAGCTGGTGCCGGGCTTTGGAGAAAACATACAACTCCACCGTCTGCCAGAGAATTACCGTTCCGACGGCCCCGGCAAAGAACCAGTTCGGATCGAGCCAGGGTGGGGTGCCAAGGACAAACAGAACCACAGCGAACCCAACGACCTTGATCGCGTACGTCACGGCGAAGAGCCCGATGGCCCCCGAGGGGTTGTTGCGCCCCGCGAAATGGCCAACGGCCAGGCTGATCCCAAAGAACGCGACCACCACCAGATACCCGAAAAGTGCGCTCAGCGCATCGGCCGGACCGGAAACCAGCAGGGCGACGATCGCTGCCACCGCAATGAGAGCGCCGGTGACCGCCATGCACATCTTCAGGATTCCCAGCCACAGAGACCCCGATGGGTCTGCGGCAGGGTGGGCGTTGCTGCCGGGGGCACCGACGCCCCGGGGGTCAGGTGTACCCATAGGGAATCCGTTCGTAGATTCGATGTGAGGGAAGTCCCCGGCTCAGCCCCGGAACGATAACCGCGGACTGCCGTCCAATTCTACCGTACAGAGAATTTGCCCTCGGACCCCTGGGAAACACTGGCGTCCGTTCAGCGCGTCTGTTTGGCCTTCAACCGGCCGGCCAGGAGACGCGGAGAGTAGAGGTAGAGCGCCACCACCGCTGCCGCGAGCAGCGAAAAGGCCACCGCGACGAGCGGCGGGGCAGTCGCAGCAACAAAACCGGCAGCACCGGTCAGCACGGAGGCGCCTGTGACCACCAGTGCCGACTGAACATGTGTTAACCCGATGTCAGTCAAACGCTGGTAAACGTGTTCCCGATGGGAGGCATACCACCGGTCGCCGGCCCTGACCCGACGAAGGAAGGTAGTGAACGTGTCGGCGAGGTAGATCAAAACGGGCGAAAGTAGATATTCGAGGTACACACCGGCCAGCAGGCCGGCGACGGCGATAGCTGCAATCGAGGCACCAAGAAGGTAGCTGCCGACGTCGCCGAGGAAAACGAACCCACGGCCCAGATTCCAGGGCAGGAAACCGGCGAAGGCGGCCGCCACGACGAGCCCGGCCACAGTCAGCCACGGCTGGGTACTGAGTACCCCGGCTGCCGCATAGAAGATGCCGACAGCTACTCCGTGCAGGCCGGAGATGCCGTTGATTCCGTCCATGAAGTTTGCTGCGTTGATGTAGGCAGCAACCGCCAGCGCGCCCACCGGAACCCACCAGAAGCTTTGCCCAATGGTCCAGGCCAGTGCTGCGGTTCCCACCGCCCCAATGGCCAGTTGCAGAAGTGCACGCACCTGGATCGAAATCCCCCGGTAGTCTTCGATCCAGCCGAGTAGTGCGGCGGCTGACAGCATCGTGAGGATGATCAGGATCAGCGAGCGATCCACTGCCACGAGGCCGGTGGCCAAAGAGAGCACCAGTCCCCCGGCAATCCCCATCGCGACAGTGATACCGACGCCGCGGATCACGACGGCGGTGTGTGAGGAGCGCTCATTAGGAACGTCCAGCACGCCAAGCCGGGCCAGCAGCGGCTTGAGGGCAAACGGCAGGACTCCGCTCAGCGCCAACGCCACACCAACCACCAGGGCCAGCCGCAGATCAATCACTGGCAATGCCGCCCTTGCGCTTCCAGTCGATCAGGTTGAGCTGGCACGGGTCCAGAGCGGACACGGAGGTGTGCGAGATCTTTGGATGCAGGGGCCGGGCGCCATCCTCGCCGAAGCCGACCAGGTCCTCGTGCATCTTCTCCCCCGGCCGAAGACCGGTGAAAACCACTTCAATGTCCTTGCCTGACATAGCGATCATCCGCCGGGCGACGTCGAGAATCTTGACTGCCTCGCCCATGTCCAGGATGAGGACCTCGCCCGGGCGGCCAATGGCCCCGGCCTGGATTACCAGCTGGCAGGCTTCCGGGATGGTCATAAAGAAGCGGGTGACCTCGGGATCAGTCACGGTAATGGGCCCGCCGACCCGGATCTGTTCGGTGAAAAGCGGCAACATTGAGCCTCGGCTGCCAATCACGTTCCCAAACCGAACCGATACGTAGCTCCTGGCGGTTTGAGTAGCCTGCCAGGCCGTGAGTTTCTCTGCGACCCGCTTGGAATGACCGAGGACGCTGGTGGGCTTCGCTGCCTTGTCGGTCGAAATGTTCACGAAGTGCTCAACCCCTGCAGCCTTGGCCGCGTTGAGCACATTCTGGGTGCCGAGGACGTTGGTCTTCCAGGCCTCTTCAGGGTACTGCTCCAGGAGCGATACATGTTTAAGAGCAGCGGCATGGAAGACCACCTCCGGCGTACGCTCCGCAAAGATGCCAAGCAGGGTCTCGGCGTCACGGATGTCGGCAAGCACCGTGTCCTTGCCGGTCAGCAGACCGCGGCCCGTCATCGACAGCTGGGTGGTTTGCAGCCCGGTTTCGTCGCGATCCAGCATGATCAGCTCGGCTGGGTTGAACTGCGCCAGTTGGCGGCACAGTTCGGACCCGATGGACCCGCCAGCCCCCGTCACGAGGACCTTCCTCCCAGTGATGTACCCGGCCACCTCATCGGCGTGGATGTCTACCGGTCGACGGCCAATCAGGTCCTCGACGGCAACTTCGCGGAAATCGGAGAACCCGGCGCCGGAACCTCCCGTGGCGAGCATGTCGCGTAGCGGTGGGAGCACCAGGACCCGGATATTCATCCCCGCCACCAGGTCCGAGACCTTGCGGACCTGGGCGGCCTCGACGTCGGCGAAGGCAATGACGAGCACGGACGCGCGGGTGCGGGCGATGATGCTCGGAAGATCTTCGAGGCGGCCCAGCACGGGAACAGTTGCCAGGCGCAGGTGTTTCTTGGCCGGATCGTCGTCGATCAACCCGACAGGGAAGTACGGGGATTCGCGGTCCTGGATCATCCGCCCCACCAGGGAACTGCCGAGGAAACCGGCGCCGTAAATCAGCGTGCGCTGAGCGTCCTCCCCCGGTTTGGCTTTACTTTCCACGAACATGCGCTTGAGGTACCGGGTGGATGCCATGAACATACAGGCGAAAGGGAAAGCGATGATGGCGATGCTGCGCGGAATCTCGATGATGGAGAAAAACACAACGCTCACCAGCAGCAGGATGACGGAAACGATGACGGTCACGATGACCAGTAGCTTCGCCTCATGGAAACTGCCGAAACTATAGCGTCCGCGGTAGAGCGCGAAGCTCAGACCGACCGCCAGCTGCGCGGCGAGGGCCACTGCGCAGAACGCCACGACGCCGGCCATGTTGATCTGGTTGATCAGCAATTCGTACCGGAGCACCAGTGCCAGAAGAATTGCGACAACCCAGGCCACCGAGTCGAAAATGAACTGCGACCACAGCCACAGTGCTGGCTTCTCCGAACGGGTCGTGGTGCTGTCTCCGGACCCGTCCCGGGCTGGATCCACGCGGTCAGCGGGTTTCATGGTTCCTAACAACGGGTCGACGATGATGGCAGACGTGCTGTTCGAGTCCGCACGGCCAACTCTCAGCTCGTGCTGGTGTAATAGACTTTCTCTACCCGAGAATACTAACCTCACTACCCGGCCCCGACCGCTTTCAAGGCGTGTGGTGAGTGGACCGGAAAGGACTGACTTGCAGGATACCGTGGCCGTTGCGGCAGTAACATTTGACCGCCCCGACGACCTCCGTACCCTCCTGCTGGCACTGTCCCAGCAGAGTGTCCCCCTCACATCGGTTGCGCTGGTAGATTCCGGAACGCAGAGTGTTGAGGCAATCGCCACTGAGTCCGCTGCGCCCGTCAATTACATCCGCTCCCTGAGCAACCTCGGTGGCGCAGGCGGTTTCTCGCTAGCAATACTTTCGGCCATGGCGAGCGGTGCCGAGTGGGTCTGGATCATGGACGATGACGCCCATCCCGAGGACCCCGAGGCGCTCGCCACGCTGATGGCTGCCGCGAAAACCGAGGGCCTCGACGTCGTCGTCCCGCTGATTGTGGCGCCGGGCGAACCGACCAGGCTGTCATTCCCTTTCCGGGTCGGCGGTCGTTCGGTCCATGACCGGGCAGAAGTGGAGAAGCTGGGGATCATCCCCGGCGTCGGCCAATTCTTCAACGGCGCACTGATCCGCACTGAGGTGTTTTTTCGGGTCGGGCTTCCTGACCTGCGGCTGTTCATCCGCGGGGACGAGACCGACTTCATGCTGCGCCTGCGCCGGGCCGGGATCCCGTTCGGCACGGTCACGACCGTTGCGCTCAGTCATCCTCCCGGCTGGGCCGAAACACAGCAGGTCCTTGGTGACCGGCTGCACGTGCTGGTCCCCGAGACGGCGTTCAAACGGTTCTACTACTACCGCAACCGCGGATACCTCACCCGCCGGTATGGGCGCGTGAAATCCCTCGTTGCGGACGGCGTGGGCTACCCGCTGTACTTCCTCAAGCGCCGCGACCCGCGCGGGCTCGCCGAATGGTTTGCCGCGTACTCCACTGGAGTACGCGCGCGCGGCTTCGGACCGCCGTCGGACCGGGGTTTTTGACATGTCTGCAGCCGACGTGACCTTGGTGGTGACAACGTTCAATCGTGCCAGGTATCTGCGCGTCCTGTTGCAGACGATCTCGCGGCTGGACCCGGCGCCCCGCGGCGTCATCGTGGTGAACAACGCAAGCACCGACGACACTGATGAGGTCATCGCCGCCGCCAATCTCCCGGTTCCGCTGATTCACCACCGGCTGCAGAAAAACGTTGGCGGGTCCGGCGGATTCTCCGTGGGTGCTGACCGCGCTCTCGCCGAAGGAGCGGAATGGCTGTGGCTGATGGACGACGACGTCGAGGTGCTACCCAACGCGCTTGCGGCGTTCCAGCCCTGGATGGATACCTACCGGTGCCTTCATGGCCGCCGCTACGACCACGCGGGCAAGCCGTTCTTCTGGCAGCACCGCTTCAACGCCTTCCTGGGCGTCCACTTCCCGGTTCGGGGGAACGTCTTCCGTCACCGTCCGGTATTCCACACCAACGTTGGCTGTTTCGAAGGAATGCTGGTGCATGCCGATGTGGTGCGCCTCGTGGGTCTGCCCGACCCCCGCTTCTTCCTCAATGGTGACGACACCACGTACGGCTGGCTGATCGCGCAGTCCGAACCCGTCGCCTACATCAATCAGTACGTGCTGAAAAAGGCCCGGGAGCAGAAACAGATCGACCTCGGCGTCCGCCACCTCAATGACTCAAACGACCTTGGCCGCTACTGCGGCATGCGCAACCGGGGACACCTGGCCCGCTATCTGGTAGTCAACGGCCAGTTCAATCGTTGGGGATTCGGACTGGGAACCCTGCTCACCGCGGCAAAGGAGGTCCTGCGCCTGGTGGCAGTTGAACACTCCCTCTCCGGGCTGGCCCCACTCTGGCGTGGCTGGCGGGAATCGCGCGGCATCCTGAGGGATCCCGAGTGGCAGCCGATGCCGCGGCTGGATTCCGATCGGTCCGAAAGTCTGAAGGGAACCCACTGACGATGTCCTGGCTGATCCTGGGTGCCACCGGCTTCGTCGGTTCAGCGGTACTGCGGGCCGCCGAGGCGGCGGGCCTCAACGTCACTGCCCTCCCGGCGCCCCGACTCACCACCGACGCCACAACGGTCGCCGACATTGCGCGTGAAGCCGCCGCCCACCCCGCCCTGGCCGGTCTCACCACCGCACTGGCTGGCGCGTCGGTGGTGGTCAACGCTGCTGGCCTTGCCGTTCCCCGAAGCGGCGACACGGCGGCCCTGCGGGGTGCCAACGCACTGCTGCCCGCCCTCCTGGCCCAGGCCTGCGCTGCGGCAGGGGTCGGGCGCCTGATTCAGCTGAGCAGCGCCGCCGTTCAGGGCCAGCGCGATGTGCTCGACGAAACCCTGGATGTTTCCCCCTTCTCGGCCTACTCCCGGAGCAAAGCGCTGGGCGAACAGGCCCTCCAGGTTGCACCGCCCGGCCCCTCCACTGTGGTGGTTCGGGCCACCTCGGTGCAGGGCATCGACCGTCCGACGACGACGGCGCTTGCCAGACTGGCCGCCTCTCCGCTGGCTTCGGTCGCAGCTCCCGGCACAGCCGCAACGCCGGTGACGTCAGTCCAATCGCTGGCCGATTTTGTCGTCACGGTGGGCACTTTCGATGGGCCCGTCCCGGGTGTGGTGCTGCAGCCATCCGAGGGGATGACCGTCCGATCCGTTCTCGAGGCCTCGGGTGGTACCCCCATCGTGTTGCCGCGGCTGCTGTGCCGTGGGTTACTGCGGGCCGGTTACGCCGTGTCGGCGTTGGCTGGGGAGCGCCTGCACGGCAGCCTGCGCCGGGTGGAACTGATGTGGTTCGGGCAGGCGCAGGAGCCGGGCTGGGCCGAGGCACAGGGAATCCAGGTCGAGCAAAGGGTCAGCGCGGTGCTGGAGAGTGCTGCGTCCCGGCGTCGTCGGGGTCGGGCTGGGCGTCAGGCGACCCGGTAGCATTTTCGGCATCATCATCGGCTGGGCCTCTTAACCCCGGAACAACCTCCCGCAGCTGGTCAAGAGTAATGCTGCCCGCACGGACCAGGGTAAGCTCCTGTCCGGTCGCGTCGACGATGGTCGACGAGGTGGCACTGCGTGGCCCGCCGTCCAGGTAGACCTCCACCGCGTCGGCGAGCTGCTTGAACGCTTCCGCTCCAGTGGTTGCCGCTGACGCGCCAGTGCGGTTGGCGGAGGAGACTGCCAGCGGGCCGGTAAGGATCAGCAGGTCAAGGGCCAACCGATCGTCGGGTACGCGCAGCGCCACGGTGCCGAGGGTGTCGCCGAGGTCCCAGGTCAGTGAAGGCTGTGCCCGGAAGATCAAGGTCAGCCCGCCGGGCCAGAACGCCTCGGCCAGCTTCCTGGCATCGGGGTGAACCTCGGCTGCCAGTCCATCCATCGTCTGGATCCGGGGAATCAGCACCGGCGGGGGCATACTCCGGCCCCGCCCTTTCGAAGCCAGCAGCGTAGCAACAGCCTGGGGTGAGAAGGCGTCGGCGGCGATGCCGTAGACCGTGTCGGTGGGAATCACCACGCACTGGTGGGCGGCCAGCGCGCGTTGGGCATGCGCCAATCCGTCGCTGCGCCGGGCCGGGTCTGAGCAGTCGTAGCTGGTGGTCACAGGATTATTCTTTCACTGGAGCGTCAGGATTGGCACGTTGGCTGCGCAGGGCCGAGGTGGAGCGGTCACGACCGGTGAGGTCCTGGTGGGTCCGCACTGTTGACCACCGAGGGTCGGACCTCATCAGGGCCGCCATCGCCGGGGCCTGCACCTCGGCGTGTTCCAGTACAAAGTACCCGCCGGCAACAAGCAGCCGGGCGGCACTGAGCATGGCGGCGACCGGCAGTTCGAGCCCGTCCTCGCCCCCACCATACAGGGCAATCTTTGGGTCGTGATCGGCCACTTCGGGTTCGCGGGGTACGGCCGCCGAGGGGATGTAGGGCGGGTTGGACACGACGACGTCGAACGTCCCGTCCTCGTCCCCCAACGCGTCCCGCAGGTCTCCCAGGATGAGCGTCACCCCCCGGCCGGCAAGGTTGCGTTCGGCCCACGCGTGAGCCAACGGGCTGTACTCCACCGCGTACACGTCGGCCGACGGCACCTCATCGGCGATGGCGGCGGCAATCGCGCCGCTTCCCGTTCCCAGGTCAACCACCCTGGGCCGGGCCACTGTCAGCGCGTGATCGATCGCGAGCTGCGCCACGGACTCCGTTTCGGGCCGCGGAATGAACGCACCGGGCCCCACCTCTAGCGCCACCCGCCGGAAGTGGGCGATGCCGGTGATGTGCTGCAGCGGGATCCTGCGGCACCGCTCCGCCACCAGATCGAAATAGCCGTCCGGGGGTGCGGCCCCAATCAGGGAGAGAGTCTTGACGCGGCCCACCGCTTCCCCGAGCAGATGGGCGGCGAGGAGGTGGGCGTCGACGCCGGGGCTGGGCACACCGGCGTCAGTTAGTAAGGCAGTGGCCCGCCGCAGGGCGTCCTCAAGGGACTCGGCCGGGTCCTGGCTGTCGGGCGCCGTTACGTCAGAGTTCACCGTGTGCTCGTTCAGTCGTCCTCGCCGATCGCATCCAACCGGGACTGCTCGTCCATTTCGATGCCCGCCTGGACCACCGCTTCGAGGTCGCCGTTCATCACTGCGTCAAGGTTGTAGGCCTTGTAGCCGGTGCGGTGATCGGCGACGCGGTTTTCGGGGTAATTATAGGTACGGATGCGCTCGGAGCGGTCCATGGTACGGATCTGCGACTTGCGGATATCGGAGTTCGCTGCGTCGATCAGTGCCTGTTGGTGGGCGAGGATACGGGATCGGAGCACCCGCATGCCCGCTTCGCGGTTCTGCAGCTGCGACTTTTCGTTCTGCATGGCCACCACAATGCCGGTCGGGAGGTGGGTGATCCGCACCGCGGAGTCGGTGGTGTTCACTGACTGGCCGCCGGGGCCTGAGGAGCGGTAGACGTCGATCTTGAGATCGTTCTGGCTGATCTCCACTTCCTCGGGTTCGTCGACCTCTGGAAGGATGAGAACCCCAGCCGCTGACGTGTGGATCCTGCCCTGCGATTCGGTGACCGGGACCCGCTGGACCCGGTGCACACCTCCTTCGAACTTGAGACGGGCGTAGACACCCTCCCCCGGCTCGTTGGAGGAGCTTTTGATCGCCATCTGGACGTCCTTGTACCCGCCGAGGTCTGACTCGTTGGCCGAGATGATCTCGGTCTTCCAACCGCGCGACTCTGCGTAACGGGTGTACATGCGCAACAGGTCCCCGGCGAACAGCGCTGCCTCATCGCCGCCTTCGCCGCCCTTGACCTCAATGATGACGTCGCGGCTATCGTTGGGGTCGCGCGGGATCAGCAGCCGGCGTAGCCGTTCCTGGGCGGTGGCGAGCTGTTCCTCCAGCACCGGGACTTCGGCGGCGAACTCGGGGTCATCAGCCATTTCCTGAGCTGCTTCCAGGTCGTCCTTGAGCGCTTCCCACTTGGTGTGCGCGTCGACAATACCGCTCAACTCGGCGTACCTGCGGCCGAGCTTGCGGGCCAGCACCTGATCGGAGTGCACTGCCGGGTCGGAGAGCCGTAGCTGCAGCTCGGCGTGCTCGTCGAGCAGGTTCTGGATCGACTCAAACATCAGGGAAATACCTCTTTCACACGAATTCCATTCAACAGATATGACCGATATTGGGTGGTTTGCCCGTCATTTCTGTTGACTCGATGGGTTAAGCACAGCCGCCCACGCACCGTCCGGCGGACCGGTAGGGCGTGGGCGGCGGGTGGTTTGCTAGTCGTCGTCGTTCTTGGAACCCAGCGTGGTCTTCTGCACCTGCATCAGGAACTCGACGTTTGACTGGGTTTCCCGGATCTTGTTGGTGAGCAGCTCAAGGGACTGCTGTTCGCCCAGTCCGGAAAGGACCCGGCGCAGCTTCCACATGATCTTGACCTCGTCCGGGGAGAGCAGCTTCTCTTCGCGACGGGTACCTGACGCGTTGACGTCCACCGCTGGGAAGATCCGCTTGTCAGCGAGGTTCCGGGACAGGCGGAGCTCCATGTTGCCGGTGCCCTTGAACTCCTCGAAGATGACCTCGTCCATTTTGGATCCGGTCTCGACGAGTGCGGTGGCGAGAATGGTGAGCGAGCCACCGTTCTCGATGTTGCGTGCTGCACCGAAGAAGCGCTTCGGCGGGTAGAGCGCTGCCGAGTCAACACCACCGGAAAGGATACGTCCCGAGGCCGGCGCCGCCAGGTTGTAGGCACGGCCCAGGCGGGTCATCGAATCGAGGAGCACCACCACGTCCATTCCCATCTCGACGAGGCGCTTGGCGCGTTCGATCGAGAGTTCGGCGACAGTGGTGTGGTCATCGGCCGGACGGTCGAAGGTGGAGGCAATGACCTCACCCTTGACCGTGCGCTGCATGTCGGTGACTTCCTCGGGGCGTTCGTCGACCAGCACCATCATGAGGTGGACCTCAGGATTGTTGATGGTGATCGCGTTGGCGATGGCCTGCAGGATGAGCGTCTTGCCAGCCTTCGGCGGGGAGACGATCAGGCCACGCTGGCCCTTGCCGATGGGCGCCACCAGGTCGATAACGCGGGGGCCGATCTTCTTGGCCTCGGTTTCGAGGCGCAGGCGCTCGGTTGGGTACAGCGGAACCAGCTTGGCGAACTCCACCCGGTCCTTGAGTTCCTCGGCTGGCTTGCCATTGACCGAGGTCACGCGGATCAGCGCGTTGAACTTTTGGCGGGTGTTGTTCTGGTTCTCCCCGTCGCGGGGAGCGCGGATGGCACCCACCACTGCGTCGCCCTTACGCAGATTATGCTTCTTGACCTGTGCCAGGGAAACGTAGACGTCGTTGGGGCCGGGCAGGTAGCCGGAGGTCCTGACGAACGCATAGTTTTCGAGGACGTCCAGGATGCCCGCGACCGGCAGCAGAACGTCGTCCTCGGTGACCTCGACGTCATCGACCTCAGGGTTCTGGCTACGGTTACGCCGACGGTCGTTCCGGTCGTTGCGGTCACGGAACCGGCTGCCGCGGTCGTTCCCGTTGCTGCGGTCATTGCCACGATCATTCCCGCGGTCGTTTCCACGATCATTCCCGCGGTCATTCCCGTTGGTACTGCCGTTGTCATCGCGGGAGTTGCGGTTACGGCGGTTGCGGTTGCGTCCGCGGCTGTCATCGTCCCGGTTGTCGTTATTCCGGTTGTCGGTGTTCTCGCTCCGGCTGTTCTCGGTCCGGTTCTCGTTGCGACCGCGACCGCCGCGATCGTTACGACTGTTCGACTCATTCTGCTCGGAGGACTCAGTGGTTGAATCTCCCGCTCCTTGGTTGGCTCGATCGCCGCCGCGTGAGGAATCGTCAGACGAGACCGCCTCCGGGGATTCGTTCGCTGCGGCGTCGGAGCGTTCTTCGCCACGACGGCCACGTCGGTTTTCTCGGGGTGCGCGGCCACGGGACCGCTCGCTGCTGTTTTCACGACCGCCGTTGTCCCGACTGTCGTTGTCCCGGCTGTCATTGCCTGGGCTGTCATTGTCCCGGGACTCGTCGCCAGTGGGCGCGTCAGTCGACTCCGACTGCGTGTCAGCAGCGGGCAGGCTCACGACGCCGTCGGAGCCGGCGCGCCGGTTCCGGTTCCGGGTGCGCGATGGACGTTCGGTCTGCTCCGGTGCAGTGTCCTCGCTGCCCTGCGGAGTCTCAGCATCGCTGCTTGCTGGGCGGCCTGATGACCGGGTGGAACCGTTCGACTGGCCGGAGTCCGCCGGGGCAGCTCCGTTTCCCTCGGCCGGTGCGGCGTCTTTGGGGCGGTCGGCAACCGCTGAACCACGCTGATGATCGGAGATGGCTGAGACCAGGTCGCCTTTGCGCATTCTGGATCCGCCGGTGATACCAAGCTGTCCGGCAAGAGCCTGGAGCTGGGCTAGCTTCAGTCCGGCAAGGCCGGAGCTTTTGGAAGCGGGAGCGTCGGCTGCGCCGGCGTTTGATGTATCCACACCTGATAACAGGTCAGTGGTTTCAGTCACGAAGGATCCTTCCCCCTCGTCGGGCGGTCCAACTCTGATGTGGACCGCGTTTGGTTAGCCCCTCCGCCGTAGACGAACTGGGCGGATAGGGTTCGGTCCTGCCGGAAGAGTCCGGCCTGGCCGTGTGTGCTTGGAACCTTCGGAAGTAAGCAGACTTCGGTTTATCTTCAAACCGCTGGTGCTTTTTAGTTCTGGGAGGTTACACCGGAGGTGACGCGACTGCTGAAAACCGTGCAGCTTTGCGGCGGTCCAAAAGGAAATGACGGCCAAATCAGCAGGTTACGGTTCATTCCGTTGGTGCACCACCAGTTTAGCACCCTCAAAGGTCCCGTCTACCCGATGAACACGCCGGCGACGCAGCACTTCGCGCGGTAGCGAAGGGGGTCATCGGCTTCCGATCCTCACCGGTCGGTGGATTCATCGAGCACGGTCCTCACTTTCGGGAGTGCAATCTTCACCCGATCAGCAAGGCTTAGACCATCCTCGACCTCCAACCACTCCAACATCTGGCTCCGGAAGAGAGCAAACCCTATCGATGACAACACCGCGGAGGCAGTCGTCTCAAATCCCCGTGAGACCAGCGCCGCTGCTATCTCCTTTTGCCAGCGGGCCTGCTTGGCCAATTCCCTTCCGGTCAAGGACAGCTCTGAATCAATGATCTGCTGTCGACGCCGCAACGAAACCCGCGCCGGCTCTACCGTCTGAGCCAAACTCACCAGCACCTGATCCATCAGCGTCCCGGCTGACACCGGCCCCGTGGAAGCCGCAATGGTATCGAGCATCAAGGGTAGGAGCTCGTCGTCGTCGGCAAACAAGACCTCGTCTTTGTCCGGAAAATACCGAAAGAAGGTACGTGCAGTCACTCCTGCCCGAGCGGCAATGTCGTCGACAGTCGTCGCCGTGTACCCATCCCTGTCGAAGAGGACAAGTGCGGCGTCGACCAGGCGACGTCGGGAATCTTCGGGCCAGCGGGGCATTCACCCACCCTACCCTTGTGTCATAAACTGACATCACCTACCATGAGGTTATGGCAGTTTCTGACATCACTTCTCCAGTGGTTCTACTGACCGGTCCTACCAGCGGGATCGGTGCAGCCATGCTCAACCACCTCAAGTCACATCCAACCCGGCCCGTGATCCTCCTCCTATCGAGGGATGGTCCGGCGCTGAAGGAAGCCGCCGCCAAAGTGCGCAGTGCCGGTCTCACCGCCCGCAGCATTCCGGTCGACCTTGCCGACTTTGACAGCGTCCGGCGCGCTACGGACCAGGTGGCAGCCTTGGTCCGCTCGGGAGGCATCCCACCGATCGACGCTGCAATCCTTAATGCTGGAACACAGTTCAGCGACCGTCGGCACACCGGCGCGCAAGGGTATGAGCTGACGTTCACTATCAACGTGATTGCCCAACATTTACTGCTCCTTGGACTCCAGCCATTACTTGCCGCTGCGGGTCACACGGTGCTGCTGGGATCGACCACCCATCGTGGCAAACGCGAATCCTTCAACCTTGTGCCCGATCCGCACTGGCAAAAACCCCACCTGATGGCCACCGCGACCCAGCCGTCGGCGGAAGACACCCGCCCTTCGCTTGAGCGGGAGCAGGGTGGCGTCGCCTACGCGACAAGCAAACTCGCTCTCGTTACGCTCTCCCACGTTTGGGCTGCACGGCTCGCAAAGGAGGGGCAGCGGCTCAATACCTATGATCCAGGACTTGTTCCCGGCACCGGATTGGGCAAAGACATGCCCGGGTATCGGTACTGGGTGTGGAAACATCTCATGCCCGCCATGAGTATCCTCCCAGGCGCGGCACGCCCTATGACCACGGCGCGGCATGCCGTCGCTCTCGCCCTCAGCGATGCGCACGCTACAGTTTCCGGCGGATACCTGGAGATTGGGAGGCTGGCGCAGGCTGCGTCCACCACTCTCTACGCGTCGAGGCAACAGGACCTATGGGACTGGCTTAGCCTCGCCGTCGCGCCCTATGTCGAGGCACCGTCCGAGCGCTAGCGGTGCGCAGGCTGGAGGGTGGCGCCGTCCGGCTCTACGGCCAGACGAAGGACGCGCCAGTCCTGATCCTGCCCGGGAGCAGTAGTCAGCTCCGCGATCAGCCGCTCAACAGCCGCCGCCTGCTGCTCGCCGACAGCAAGGGTCATCACGGTTGGACCGGCACCCGAGATGACCGCCGGATAGCCCTGCGCTCGGAGTTGGCGCATCAGCGTGGCGCTGGGCAGCATCACCTGGGCCCGATAGTCCTGATGCAGCGCGTCCTGCGTGGCGTCCAGCAGGAATTCCGGCTTCCTGGACAGCGCATGGACCAGCAGCGCGGCGCGACCGGCATTCGAGGCAGCGCTCGAATGGGCGACCGAGGCAGGAAGGAGGGCACGTGCCGTCTCGGTCGACAGACCGGTGGCCGGAATCGCCGCGACGGGGATGATCGAGGGGTGCACCGGAACACTGGCGCTGTGAAAGACCCTGCCCGTCTCCCAGGAGATAGCCAGCGAGCCCAGCAGGGCGGGCGCGACGTTGTCAGGGTGACCCTCGAGGGTGGAGCACAGCTGCAGTAGCCCCGCCGGATCCATCCGATCGGTGTCGGGCAGCAGGAAGTTGGCTGCCAGGACCGCAGAGACAATCGCTGCCGCGGAGGAACCCAGTCCCCTGCCATGCGGGATGAGGTTCTGTGTTTCGAGTTCAAGCCCCGGGCAGCCGAACCCTGAGCGTTCGAGCGTATCCAGCAGCGTGCGTGCCACCAGGTGGGTTTCGTCAGTCGGGAGGTCATCGGCTCCCTCGCCGGTGACCCGCACGGTGACGATGCCGCTCGTGGTGGTCCTCACCCTGACCGTGTCGAATAGTGACACCGAGAGGCCCAGGGTGTCGAAGCCAGGGCCCAGGTTGGCGCTGGTGGCGGGCACCCGGATGGTTGCCTCCTGACCAGTGGCAACCATCCGGCTCCCACTGGTCAGCCGGCTGATCTCCGCGGGGGGCACCAGGTCACTCACCGGCTGTGCCTTCAAGGCCCAGCGCCGTGGCGACACTGACGACGTCGAAATCCACTGTAGTGGGCTCAACGTCGGACCCGTCGGCAGCCTTTAACGCCCACTGCGGGTCCTTGAGGCCATGGCCCGTCACAGTGATCACGATGGTCTTGCCGACCGGCGCCAACCCTGCGGCATGCTTTTTCAGAAGCCCCGCCACCCCGGCTGCCGACGCCGGCTCGACGAAAACGCCTTCGCGTGCCGACAGCCAGCGGTGCGCGTCAAGAATTTCGTCGTCGGTGACTGCTTCAATCAGCCCGCCGGATTCGTCCCGGGCCGCGATGGCCTGGTCCCAGGACGCCGGGTTGCCGATCCTGATTGCCGTCGCAATGGTGTCGGGTTCGCTCACCGGGTGGCCCTTGACCAGCGGCGAGGCGCCTTCGGCCTGGAAGCCCCACATCACCGGGCGCCTGGTGGCCACCGGCGGGAGCACGGCGCCGCCGTCGGGACCGTGCGGGTTGGTGTACGGCTCGGAGTATTCCCGATAACCCTTCCAGTAGGCGGTGATATTGCCTGCGTTTCCGACGGGCAGCAGGTGGTAATCAGGCGCGTCCCCCAGGACGTCGACCACCTCGAAGGCCGCGGTCTTCTGGCCCTCGATGCGGGCCGGGTTCACTGAGTTGACCAGGAAGACCGGGTACGCCTCGGCCAGCTTCCGTGCGACGTCGAGACAGTTGTCGAAGTTGCCGTTGACCTGCAGCAGTTCGGCACCGTGAGCGATCGCCTGGCTGAGCTTGCCCAGAGAGATTTTGCCCTCCGGGACCAGCACGGCGCAGGTAATGCCCGCCTTGGTGGCATAGGCAGCGGCGGACGCTGACGTGTTACCCGTGGAGGCGCAGACCACTGCCTTCGCCCCCGACTCGATGGCAGCGGTGATGGCCATGGTCATCCCCCGGTCCTTGAAGGACCCGGTGGGGTTCATCCCTTCCACCTTGAGGTAGACCTCCGACCCGGTAAGTTCGGACAACGCCGTCGCATGGACCAGTGGTGTCCCGCCCTCCCCCAGGGTGATGATCTCCGTGGTGTCCGAAACGGGCAGCCGGTCGGCGTATTCGCGGATAACGCCGCGCCATTGGTGAGCCACTTAGGCCCCTTCCACTCGGAGGACACTCGTCACCGAATTGATGACGGCGAGATCCTGGATCTGTTCAACTGTCGCGGCAAGGGCCGCCTCGGTGGCACGGTGCGTCACGATGCGCAGTTCCGCTGTGGCCTGGCCCGGAGTGTCGGAGGGGTGAATGCTTTGGCGCAGAGTCTCGATCGACACGCCCTGCTCAGCGAACAGCTGCGCGATCCGCGCAAGGACACCCGGCTGATCGGCCACATCAAGTCCGATCGAATAGCTGGTCCGCACGGCGTCGATACTCATCGACGGGACATGGCCGGTGGTCGTTTCGGTGCGGCCGGGCCCGCCGAGCACCATGCGGCGCGCGGCGCTGACGACGTCGCCCAGCACCGCCGAGGCGGTGGGTGTGCCGCCAGCGCCCTGGCCGTAGAACATCAGTTCGCCGGCGTTCTCGGCCTCGATGAACACGGCGTTGAACGCACCGTGGACCGCGGCCAAGGGATGATCGCGTGGCAGCAGGGTGGGGTGGACCCTGACGCTGACGCCCTCGGTGCCCGCGCCGTCGGCGTTCTCCCGCGGCAGCAGCTCGGCGATGGCCAGCAGCTTGATCACGAACCCGGCATCCTTGGCCGCTACGATATCCGCAGCGGTGACCTTGGTGATGCCTTCGCAGTAGACATCCTCCAGCGCGAAGCGGGTGTGGAAGGACAGCGACGCGAGGATGGCGCCCTTCGCGGCGGCGTCGTGACCTTCGACGTCGGCGGTGGGATCCGCCTCCGCGTAACCCAGGCGCTGCGCTTCGGCCAGGGCGTCGTCGAACTGGGCGCCGGTGGTGTCCATCTGGTCGAGGATGAAGTTGGTGGTGCCGTTGACGATGCCAAGGACCCGGGTGATGCGATCGCCGGACAGACTGTCCCTGATCGGGCGCAGGATGGGGATGGCGCCCGCCACCGCCGCCTCGTAGGAGAGCTGGACCTTTGCGGCGTCGGCCTTCTCGTAGAGGGTGGGGCCGTCCAGCGCCAACAGCGCCTTGTTGCCGCTGATCACTGTTGCTCCATGGTCGATGGAGCGCAGGATCAGCGATCGGGCGGGTTCGATCCCGCCCATCAGCTCAATCACGATGTCGGCGTCTTCAACCAGGGAGTCCGCGTCGGTGGTGAAGAGCTCCCGCGGCAGATCGACGTCGCGGGGTGCATCGATGGTGCGCACGGCGATGCCGGTCAGTTCCAGGCGTGCCCCGGTGCGGGCTGCGAGCGCCTCGGCGTCCTCAAGGAGGATCCGTGCCACTTGTGACCCCACGTTGCCGCAGCCCAGCAGGGCGACCCTCAGTGTGGACATGGCGCCGGTGTTCGAGGCTGTATCAGGTGAAATGGTGTCGCTCCTGCAATCAGTTGGTGGTGCGGGGGATGTCGCGTGCCAGCAGGTCGTCCTCGGTTTCGCCGCGCACAATCAGTCGTGCGCGGCCGTCCCGGACGGCGACCACGGGTGGCCGGGCCACCCAGTTGTAGTTACTCGAGAGCGCCCAGCAGTAGGCGCCGGTGCCGGGAACGGCAACAAGGTCACCCGCGTCGGTATCCTCGGGGAGGTAGACATCCCTGACCACGATGTCGCCGCTTTCGCAGTGCTTTCCCACCACCCGCGACAGTACGGGGGTGGCAGCCGAGACGCGTGATGCCAGCACCGCCGAATAGTCAGCGTCGTAGAGGACCGGCCGGGGGTTATCGCTCATCCCGCCGTCCACCGACACATATCGGCGGGGTTGGGTTTCAGCACCGTCGACGTCGACCTGAACCGTTTTGGTGGTCCCGGCCGTGTACAGGCTGAAGGTCGATGATCCAACGATCGCCCGGCCCGGTTCAATGGAGATCCGCGGGACGCTCAGTCCGAGCTCGGCGCAGGTCGAGCGGACGACGGCGGCCATCGCCGCGGCGATCTCTGCCGGCGGGCGCGGCTTGTCTGTCTCGGTGTAGGCGATGCCGTAGCCGCCGCCGAGGTCCAGTTCGGGGAGTTCAACGCCGTGACCATCACGAACCTGTGCCAGGAAGACCAACAGCCGGCGGGCGGCAAGTTCAAAGCCTTCGGACTCGAAGATCTGCGACCCGATGTGGCAGTGGACGCCCAGCAGGTTGACCGACCGGTGCTGGAGCGCCGCGGCGACGGCCTGGGCAGCGGGTGAGGCGTTGCCGTCGGCCAGGGAAAGCCCGAACTTCTGGTCCTCGTGGGCGGTCGCAATGAACTCGTGGGTCGAGGCGTGGACGCCTGGGGTGAGCCGGAGCATCACGTTCGCTGTAGTGCCGCGGGCGGCAGCAAGGGCAGCGACCCGTTCCAGTTCGGGGAGGCTGTCCACCACGATGCGACCCAGGTTCAGGTCGAGCGCCCGGCCCAGCTCCGCGTCGGATTTGTTGTTCCCGTGCAGCCCGAGATGTTCGCCGGGGATTCCGGCGCGCATGGCGATCGCGAGCTCCCCGCCGGAACAGGTGTCGAGGCGCAGTCCTTCTTCGGCCACCCAGTGGGCTATTTCGGTGCAGAGGAAAGATTTGCCTGCGTAGTAGACGTCCACTCCTCCACACAGGTCCGCGAAGGCAGCGTTGAACGCGTCCCTGAAGCTCCGGGCACGGGTTCGAAAGTCCTCCTCGGACACGACAAACAGGGGCGTGCCGAACCGCTCAGCGAGGTCACTGACGTGCAGACCGCTGATTCTCAACTCGTCGCGATGACGGTCGACGTCGCGCGCCCACAGGTCGCTGTTCAGCCGGTTGACGTCGTCGGGGTAGCTCAGCCAGCCAGGAGCCAGCGGCGAAGCCTTCGTCCCGCTCACATCCGCTCCGGTGCCGAGACACCGAGCAGGCCCAGGCCGTTGGCAAGGACCTGCTGGGTGGCGTTGTTGAGCCACAGCCGGGTGCGGTGCAGGTCGGTGACCGGCTCACCGCCGAGCGGCGCGATCCGGCAGGCGTCATACCAGCGGTGGTACGTGCCGGCGATGACCTCGATGTGGCGGGCGACGCGGTGTGGTTCGCGGAAGGCCGCGGCCTGCGCCACCATGCCGGGGAACTGGCCGAGCGCTGCCAGTAGTTCACCCTCGGTGGCGTGGCTGAGCTCCGAGGCGTCGAAAGCGCTGGTCTCCACCCCTGCTGCGGCCGCGTTGCGCTCCACTGCGTGGGTCCTGGCGTGGGCATATTGGACGTAGAAGACCGGGTTGTCGTTGGTGCGCCGGGTCAACAGGTCAAGGTCGATGTCGATGTTGGAATCGGCCGAGAAGCGGGCAAGGGTGTAGCGGGCGGCGTCGACCCCGACGGCGTCGACCAGGTCCTCCAGCGTGACGACGGTTCCGGCCCGCTTGGACATCCGCACCGGGACACCATCCCTCATCAGGTTGACCATCTGGCCGATGAGGACCTCGACGGTGTCCGGGTCATCCCCGAGTGCCGCGGCGGCGGCCTTCAGCCGGGCCACGTAGCCGTGGTGGTCGGCGCCGAGCATGATGATATTCAGGTCGAAGCCGCGGCGGCGTTTGTTCACGAAGTAGCCGATGTCGCCGGCAATGTAGGCGGGGGCACCGTCGGACTTGATGACCACCCTGTCCTTGTCGTCGCCGAACTCGGTGGACCGCAGCCACCACGCGCCGTCTTCAAGGAACAGGTTCCCTGAGGTTTTCAACTTCTCCAGCAGGCCCTCGACAAAGCCATCCTGGAAGAGGGAATGCTCGTGAAAGTAGACGTCAAAGTCCACGCCGAAGTCGTGCAGGGACTTCTTGATGTCACCGAACATCAGATCGACGCCGAGTTCGCGGAAGCGCTCAACCGATTCGGCCTGGTCGAGCTCAAGGATCGCTGGGTCGAGGATCAGGACGCGGGAGGCGATGTCATCAATGTAGGCGCCGCCGTAGCCGTCCTCGGGCGACGGTTCGCCCTTGGCGCTGGCCCAGAGGGACCGTGCGAAGCGTTCGACCTGGGCGCCGTGGTCGTTGAAGTAGTACTCGCGGGTCACGTCGGCACCCTGGGACTGGAACAGCCGGGCCAGCGCGTCGCCGACGGCTGCCCAGCGGGTGCCACCCAGGTGGATGGGGCCGGTGGGGTTCGCCGACACAAATTCGAGGTTGATTTTGGTGCCAGCCATGAGGGCGCTCGTACCGAAGGCGGGGCCGGCTTCAACAATGGAGCGCGCCAGTTCACCGGCGGCGGCGGCATCGAGGGTGATATTCAAAAAACCCGGGCCGGCGATCGCGACGCTCGTGACGCCGTCGAGCTGCTCCAGGCGGCTGCTGAGAATCTGGGCGAACTCGCGGGGGTTCATCCCAGCCTGTTTGGAGAGCTGGAGTGCGATGTTGGTGGCCCAGTCCCCGTGTTCCCGGCTCCTGGGTCGCTCAACCCGCACCTCCGACGGAAGGTCGACGTCGAAGTCGCCAGCGGCGACCGCGTCTTTCAGGCATGAGGAAATGGCAGCAGAGAGTTCTTCAGGAGTCACCCGTCCAGCATAACGGGGCGCGCCGCCGCGGCAGTTTCTGTGACGCAACAGCCCCCGGGCACAGCTACCTCACAGGACGGGTCCGTGGCGGTTTTCGTCAAGGGGCGCTTCCCTGATAAGCTCAGTGAGTCCCAATTCGGGGCCGGTCTAACCGGTTTTCCGCCTTCGTAGCTCAGGGGATAGAGCGTCTGCCTCCGGCGCAGAAGGTCGTAGGTTCGAATCCTATCGAGGGCACAGCACAACCCCCGGATTTCAATGAAATCTGGGGGTTGACTGCGTTAACCGAGCGGAATCCCAACCGTCCGCCGGGTGTAGAGGTCCCTCAGGAGGGCAATCTCGGCCAGGTGATGGATCATTTCCCGGTTGATGTGGAGAATGAGGGATCCCATCGGCGCCGCCGCGAAATCGTGCTCCGCCGGTCCGACGGGCCGGTCCAGCCCGGCAGCATCAAGCGACGCGACGCCGGCCATCCACTGGGAGTACAACCCATCCAGCCGCTCCAGCGCCCCGGCCGCAGTTCCGGGAAAGTCAAACGTTTCATAGTCAATCGGCTCACCGCCGAAGTGGTATTCCACCCGCGCTCCGAGCACTCCCACCATCAGGTGACCCAGCCGCCAGGCAATGGTGGTCACCGGCGCCGGCACCGGCTCCGGATACTCGAAGTCAAGGGTGAGGTCGCCGCCACCCAACTGCCGGGCCGCGGTTCCGGCGCCGCGTGGGCGCAAACTCCAGCAGCCAGCCACCGGTTCCCACAAATATTCGTCGTCGGTGAGGCCCACCAGCCGCGGGCGCGCCTGCTCCTCCCAGTGCCACTGCAGCTGCCTCATGAGTTCGTCCTTGATGTCCATGTGCCCAGCATAGAAGCGATTCAGGACAGCTCCTGACCTCATCGAGGAGTAGCTTGGTGACATGTTGGAAACCTCGGCACGACTGCTCCAGCTACTCTCCCTGCTTCAGCTACGCCGCGAATGGACCGGTTCCGCGCTTGCGGGCCGCATGGAAGTCACTGAGCGCACCGTTCGGCGGGACATCGGCAAGCTCCGCACGCTTGGCTATCCCATCCATGCATCTCCGGGGGTGGCCGGCGGTTATCAGCTCGGCGCCGGCGCGCAACTGCCTCCCCTCCTGCTTGACGACGACGAGGCGCTCGCCGTCGCCCTCGGCCTGAGCGCCGTCACGGCAAGCCCCGTCGCCGGGATCGGGGAGGCATCCGTGCGGGCGCTGACCAAACTGGAGCAGGTGCTCCCCAGCCGGCTTCGTCCCCGGTTCGCGGGGCTGCGCAGCGCAGTCACCCGGATGGCGGCCGTCAGCACCCCCGTCCGGCCGGAGATTCTCACCGCCCTGTCCGCCGCGATCACTGAACGCCGCACCGTCGTCTTCAGGTATGCCCGCCAGGATGGGAAATCCTCTCGACGGATCGTCGAACCCTACCGGCTCGTTGACACCGGCAGGCGGTGGTATCTGGTGGCTTGGGACGCCACCCGCGAGGACTGGCGGACGTTCCGCGTGGACCGCTGCCAGAGCGTTCCAGCCCAGCGGGTCCGGTTCACTCCCCGCCCTCTCCCTGCCCGGGATCTGGCCCTGTACGTGCAGCAATCGATTACGCGTTCGCCGTACACGTACGACGTCGTCGTCCGGCTCACGGGGAACATCAGCGACGTCTCGCAGAAAGTGTCGCCGGACACCGCGGAACTACAGAGCGACGGCGATGCGCATACGCTCATGCGGGCGGGCTTTGACTCCCTCGACTGGCCGCTGATGCATCTGGTGGCACTGGACCTCGAATTCGAGATTCTTGAGCCGCCGCTGATGCGTGAACGGGCCCGGATGGCAGCGGAACGACTCACCCGGGCAGCCGGTGATAGTCCTACCGCCTAGAATTGGTACCAACCATGGCACTGACTATTTCCTATCCCCCTGAACTCCCGGTTTCCGAGCGCCGCGCCGACATTATGGCTGCCATCGCCGCCAACCAGGTGACGATTATCGCTGGCGAAACCGGGTCCGGTAAGACCACCCAGATTCCGAAGATGTGCGTGGAGCTGGGACTTGCCGACAGGGGCTTGATCGGCCACACCCAGCCCCGCCGTCTCGCCGCCCGCACGGTGGCCGAGCGCATCGCCGAGGAGCTGGACGTCAAGGTGGGCGCCGAAGTCGGCTTCCAGGTGCGGTTCACCGGCGAGGTCAGCCGCAGCACCAAGATCAAGCTGATGACTGACGGCATCCTGCTGGCGGAAATCCAGCACGATCGGTTGCTGAATAAGTACAGCACCATCATCATCGATGAGGCCCACGAGCGCAGCCTGAACATCGACTTCATCCTCGGATACCTGAAACGGATCCTGCCGCAGCGGCCCGACCTGAAGCTCATCATCACCTCGGCCACCATCGACCCCGAACGCTTCGCCGCACACTTCGCCGCCGACGAGGCAGTAACCGTCAAGCAGCCGGCGCCGATCATCGAGGTTTCGGGCCGCACCTACCCGGTGGAGATCCGGTACCGCCCCCTGAGCCAGCCGGCCGGCGAGGCCGACGACACCGCCGACCCGGGCGACCAGGAGGAAGACCGCGACCCGCTGGACGCCGTCTGCGACGCCGTCGACGAACTGGCCAGGGAAGCCCCCGGCGACATTCTGGTGTTCTTTTCCGGCGAGCGCGAAATCCGCGACGCGGCCGATGCCCTCCGCGCCCGGGTCCAGGTCAATCCCCGTCTGAAGGGCACCGACATCCTGCCGCTGTTCGCCCGGCTGTCCCTCCAGGAGCAGCACCGGGTGTTCCGACCGTCCGGACCGGGCCGGCGCATCATCCTCGCCACGAACGTCGCCGAAACCTCGCTCACCGTCCCCGGTATCAAGTACGTCATCGACACCGGCACCGCCCGTATTTCACGGTATTCGCATCGCACCAAGGTGCAGCGGCTACCGATCGAGCGCGTCTCCCAGGCTTCGGCCAACCAACGCTCCGGCCGCTGCGGCAGGGTCTCGGACGGCATCGCCATCCGCCTCTACTCCCAGGAGGACTTCGAGGCCCGCCGCCCGTTCACCGACCCGGAGATTCTGCGCACCAACCTGGCCGCGGTGATCCTGCAGATGACCGCCATGGGGGTCACCCGTGGACCCAAGGACGTCGCCGACTTCCCCTTCGTCGAGCCGCCGGACTCCAAGGCCATCAACGACGGCGTGACCCTCCTGAAGGAGCTCGGCGCGTTGGAGCCCTCAGGTGGGATCTCGCCGGTTGGCCGCAAACTCGCCCAACTCCCGGTGGACCCCCGACTGGGCCGCATGATCGTCGAGGCGGGGCAGCGCGGCTGCGCCAAGGAAGTGATGGTGCTCGCCGCGGCCCTCACCATCCAGGATCCGCGGGAGCGACCGCAGGCCGATCAGGGCGCGAAGCTCCAGACGGCCACGGCGATGCACAAGCGGTTCCTCGATGAGAACTCGGATTTCACCGGATATCTGAACCTGTGGCGGTATCTGCAAGAACAACAGAAAGAGCTTTCCTCTACCCAGTTCCGCAAGCTGTGCCGCAACGAGTTCATCAACTACCTGCGGGTCCGCGAATGGCAGGATCTCTTCGCGCAGCTCCGGCAGCTCGCCAAACCGCTGGGCATCACTCTCTCCCCCGACCCGGTGGATCCCGTCGGCAACGACACAGCCATCCACATCAGCCTGCTCGCCGGGCTACTCAGCCACATCGGGCTCTACGACCAGCGCAAGCGCGAGTACACCGGAGCGCGCGGCACCCGCTTCGCCGTTTTCCCCGGTAGCGCCCTGTTCAAAAAATCCCCGGACTGGGTGATGGCTGCCGAACTGGTGGAGACGTCGAGGCTCTGGGCGCGGGTCGCGGCGAAGTTCGATCCGCTATGGGCCGAGGAGGTGGCGCCGCACCTGGTGAAGCGCAGCTACAGCGAGCCACACTGGTCCCGCAAGATGGGCGCCGTCATGGCCCACGAGAAGGTCACCCTCTACGGCGTGCCGATCATCCCGCAGCGTCGAATCAACTACGGCCGAATTGATCGTGAACTAGCCCGGGAATTGTTCATCAGGCATGCCCTGGTGGAGGGCGACTGGACAACGCACCACAAATTCTTCCATCGCAACAAGGCGCGCCTTGCTGAGATCGAGGAGCTGGAGAACCGGCTGCGGCGCCGCGACCTGATGGTCGACGACGAGACCCTCTTCGAGTTCTACGACACGCGGGTGGGCCCCGAGGTGGTGTCCGAACGGCACTTCGACTCATGGTGGAAGGAGACCCGCCACCGGCAGCCCGACCTGCTCGACTTCTTACCGGGCGACCTGCTCGCTGAGAACAGTGACCTGGACGAATCGGCGTTCCCGAAGACCTGGCACCAGGGTAGCTTCGAACTCCCCCTGAGCTACGAGTTCTCCCCCGGTGTGCAGGGCGCGTCCGACGGCGTCACGGTCGCGATACCGGTAGTGTTCCTGAACCAGCTCGACGCCAGACCATTCCACTGGCAGATCCCCGGGCTGCGGGTGGAACTGGTGACCGCCCTGATCAAGTCGCTACCCAAACAGGTCCGCAAAAATTTCATTCCCGCCCCCGATGTGGCCCGCAGTGCCGTCGCCGCACTGAATACCGACTTCGACCCGACGAGCGACGATCTTGAGCAGTCCCTTGAGCTGGTGCTACGCCGGATGAAGGGACACATCATCGCGCCGGGGGCGTGGAACCGCGGCACCCTGCCCGAGCACCTGCTGATGAGCTTCCAGGTGGTTGACGGAAAAGGGCAGATCCTCGATGAGGGCACCGATCTGCTGGTCCTCCAGGAGAGGCTCGCCCCCCAAACACGCCGAGCCATCGCCGAGTCGCTCGGCGCCACGCCGGCCACCACCCGGCCAGCGAGGGAACCCGCTCAGGCTTCGTCGGCAGCGACGTCCCCGCCGGCGAAATCCCAGCCGGACAGCCCGGTGGACATCGGGATCACCGAACGCTCCAGCCTCACAGCGTGGACCGTCGGCGACATCCCCCGCCAAGTGACCCGACTGGTGAACGGACACACGGTGACCGGCTATCCGGCGCTGACCGATGAGGGCGCCACCGCAGGGCTCGCCGTGTTCCCCAATCCCGCCGAGCAGGGCGCCGCCATGCGCGACGGGATCATCAGACTTCTCGCCGTGCGCGTACCCAGCCCCGCCAAATACGTCCTTGAGCACCTCAGCAACGCCGAGAAGCTCACGTTCAGCCAGAACCCGCACGGCAGCGTCGCAGGATTGATCGAGGACTGCACGCTCGCCGCCGTCGACAAGCTGACGCCCGAAGCCCTGCCGTGGACCGAGGCGGAGTTCAACTCACTCTACGAAACGGTCCGCGCAGAACTCATCGACACCGTGTTCACTGTCACGGCCACGGTCGAGAAGATCCTCTCCAGCACCCGCAGGGTCGAGAAACTCCTCAAGGGCGCCACCAGCCTGGCCCTGATCACCGCCCTGAACGATGTCAGAAGCCAGCTGGAACAACTGGTCTACCCCGGCTTCGTGGCGAAGACCGGGTACGCCCAGCTGAGCCACCTGCCCCGCTATCTGGCGGGAATCGAGACGCGCCTCGCGAAGCTGGCCGGAAACGTCCAGCGCGATTCGCTCGGCACCGCCGTCGTCCAGCGCCTTGAAGACGAGTACGACGACGCCGTCGCCGCCCTCAGACCCGGCGGCCCGAAAACCCCTCCCGCCCTACTAAGGGTGCGCTGGATGCTTGAGGAGCTGAGAATCAGTCTGTTCGCCCAAGACCTGGGCACCGCCTACACCGTGTCGGAGAAGCGGATCCGGGCGGCCATCGGCGAGGCGATGGCCGCGCAGCGGACCGGGGTCGGCTCCGCGGTTTAGCGGCGCCAAGGCTAACGGTTTCCGGGTTAGCCAGCGTCGGGAACGTACACCCCGTGCCCCGCCGCCCGCAGCGCATCCCGCAGTGCGTCAGCGTTGGCGTCCAGCGTGGCCGGATCGGGGTGGTGATCGACGGCGTGCACGTCGAAGTCTTTCGCGCTTTGCGTTGGCCAGACATGAACGTGCAGGTGCGGCACCTCGTAGCCCTCCATCAGCACGCCCACCCGCTTCGGGGCGAATGCGACTGTCTGCGCCTTGGCGATCGTCTGCGCCACTGCCATCACCTTGCTCAGCAGCTCCGGTTCCGCCTCCACCCAGTGCGCCACTTCCCGGCGCGGCAGCACCAGGGTGTGCCCGTCGGTGAGCGGGGCGATGGTGAGGAACGCGACGACGTCGTCGTCCTTCCAGATGAATCGCCCCGGAATGTCGCCGTCGATAATCTTCGTGAACAAGGTACTCATGCGAAAACTCCCTACTTCGTGGGATCGGTTTTTGAGGTCAGGCGCCCGTGGCGACGGGCAGGTCCGACCGGGACGACCACTGCGACCAGGACCCCGGGTAAAGCGCGGCAGCATAGCCCGCAATCTCCAGGGCAGCGATCTGGTGGGCGGCGGTAACGCCCGACCCGCAGTACACGGCGACGTCGACGGCATCGCTGACGCCCAGCGCCCTGAAGCGTCCACGGAGCTCAGCAGGAGGTTTGAAGCGCTGATCCGGGGCGAGATTTTCGGTGGTCGGAGCACTCACCGCGCCGGGAATATGGCCCGCCTTCGGGTCCAGCGGCTCCACCTCACCACGGAATCTCTCGCCAGCACGGGCATCGAGTAGCACGCCATGCCCGGCGATCGACCGGACACCGCTAATGTCGGTGACCGTCATGGACCCGGAAGCCAGTTCCACGTCGCCGAGGCAGTGCTGTTCCTCACCACCCTCGGTCTCGAAGCCGGCACCGGTCCAGGCAGCCAGCCCACCATCGAGCAGCTGCACCGACTCCATTCCCGCCCAGCGCAAGAGCCACCAGAGCCGGGCCGCTGAGGTGTTGCCCGAATTGTCGTACGCCACCACCACGTCACCGTCGTTGATACCCCACTGGCGGGCCGCTTCCTGCAACCGGTCGATGTGGGGCAGCGGGTGCCGGCCCTCCCGGGCTGACGGCTCTCCACTCAGGGTAGCCTCGAGGTCAACGTACACCGCGCCGGGTATATGGGCTGATTGGTAATGACCGTGGCCGTGGGGATCGCCCAACGACCAGCGGACATCCAGCAGGACCGTCTGCAGGCCGGAGGTCATCCGGTCCCGCAGGGCCTGCACGTCCATCAGAGTCTTCATCAAGATCTCCTTTTGAATGTGACCGGCAACACTGCCGGGCCTTATGCGCACCAGTCCATCACAGGCAGGGCCGGTACTCCAATCCGCCGCCAAACACAGCTTCAGGGCGGGGCAGCGCCGGCCGGTAGGCTGAACCAGTGAACACCCTGAGCTCCCTCTCCGACCGGTCCTGGGCTGCCGAAGCCATCCGCCGGATTGAAGCCGAAAACAACCGGTCGGCCGACACCCACCTGTACGCAGTTCCCCTGCCGGAGCACTGGGGAGTTGAGCTGTTCCTCAAGGACGAGTCGACCCACCGCACCGGCAGCCTCAAGCACCGGCTGGCGCGCTCCCTGTTCCTGTTTGGCCTGGTCAACGGCTGGATCGCCGAAAACACGACAATTGTCGAGGCATCCAGCGGTTCAACAGCGGTCTCGGAAGCCTATTTCGCCCAACTCCTTGACCTGCCGTTCATCGCCGTCATGACCCGGACCACCAGTAAGGAAAAGATTGACCTGATCGAACAGTACGATGGGTCCTGCCACTTCGTTGACCACGCCTCCGAGGTGTACGACGCCGCTGCGGACCTGGCGGCGACGGCGGGCGGCCACTACATGGACCAGTTCACGTACGCCGAACGAGCCACCGACTGGCGCGGCAACAACAACATTGCCGAATCGATCTACGGCCAGCTGGCCCTGGAACAACACCCGGTCCCCGACTGGATTGTGGTGGGCGCCGGAACAGGCGGCACCAGCGCAACCATCGGCCGCTATCTCCGGTACCACCGCCATAGCACCCGCCTCGCCGTCGTTGACCCGGAAAATTCAGCCTTCTACCCGGCGTGGCGAACCCCCGGCACCACCGTCGCGGGCAGCCCCTCCCGGATTGAGGGCATCGGACGGCCACGGTTGGAACCCAGCTTTGTGCCCGGCGTCATCGACCACATGATCCAGGTGCCCGACGCCGCATCGGTGGCGGCGATGCGGCACCTGCGCCAGCTCACCGGCCTCCACGCCGGCCCGTCCACCGGCACGAACCTGTGGGGAGTCTGGACCCTGATAGCGAAAATGATCGCCGACGGGCGACGGGGCAGTGTCGTCTCCCTGATGTGTGATGCAGGAACGCGGTACGCTGGCTCGTACAACGACGATGCCTGGCTGGCCGCCCGGGGCCTCGATCCGGCGCCCTCCACGGCACTGCTGGAGGAGTTCTTCGCCACCGGAACCTGGCAGGACTGAACCCGCCAGAATAGCGACAGCGGCGTGAACCGGGTAGAACTGAGTGATGACTGATTCCCTTGTACTTGGTCCAATGATGCGGTACGTCGATCTGACGTCAGCCAGTATCTGGGTGGAAACCCGAGACGCTGCGCAGGTGACCGTCGACGCTGGCGGCCACTCCTGGACCGCCCGGACCTTCGGGGTCCACGGCCACCATTATGCTCTGGTCGAGGCCGACGGCCTGGAACCGGGAAGCGTCACCGAGTACACAGTGTCAATCGACGGTGTTCGGGTGTGGCCCGGGGAGGGGTCGAGCTATCCTCCCTCGATGATTGCCACCCTGACCCCCGACACGCCGATCAAGATGGCGTTCGGTTCCTGCCGGACCAGTGTCCCGCACGACGAGGCCGGCAACAGCAAGCATGGAGTCGACTCGATGCGCGCTTACGCCCTCAATCTGGCGGCCGGGGTCAACGAGGTGGCCTGGCCCGATCTGGTGGTATTCCTGGGCGACCAGGTGTACGCCGACGTCACCAGTGACGCCATGCAGGACTTCATCAAAGCCCGGCGGGACATCGAGGAAGAACCCGGCGAGGAGCTGAAGGACTACGAGGAGTATGCCCACCTGTACAACCTGGCGTGGTCCGATGACGCCAACCGGTGGCTGCTCTCCACCCTGCCCAGCGCCATGATTTTCGACGACCACGACATTCGGGACGACTGGAACACATCCTTGAAATGGAAGCATGCCATGGAGAAGACGTCCTGGTGGCAAGGCCGCATCGTCTCGGGGCTGGCCTCCTACTGGGTGCACCAGCACCTGGGCAACCTCTCACCCGAACACCGCGCCCAGGACGAGATCTGGCAGCTGGTCGCCTCACACACCGGCGAAACCGAACTGGACCTCAGCGACGCCCTGGACACGTTCGCCGACCGGACCAATCAGGAGCCGTCAACCTACCGGTGGAGCTTCAGCCGCGAGATCGGCGGCGTCCGGCTCGTGGTCCTCGATTCCCGGGCGGGCCGGGTCCTCGACCCTGACAAGCGGTCAATCCTTGATGACCGGGAGTTGGAGTGGCTCGACGGCCAGCTGCAGGGCGGCTTCCGGCACCTGCTGATCGCCACCTCGCTGCCGTTCCTGCTGCCTACCGGCCTGCACCACATCGAAGCCTGGAACGAAGCGCTCTCCAACGGCGCCTGGGGCAAGGTCGGCGCGAGGATCGGCGAGAAGATGCGGCGCACGGTCGACCTCGAGCACTGGGGAGCCTTCCAGCGGAGCTTCAGGGCCGTGGCCGGGATGGCCGTCGAGGTGGCGGACGGCAAGCGCGGCCCCGCACCCGAAACTGTCACCTTCCTCTCCGGCGACGTGCACTTCTCGTACGTCTCCGAGGTGCAGCGGTCGTCGGGCAGCCGCATCATCCAGGCGGTCTGCTCACCGATCCGTAACCCGCTCCCCCGAGCCATGCGTTTCCTCACCGCCATCCTGTCCTACGGCGTCGCCAGCCCGGTGGGAGCCCTGGTGGCCCGCTCCGCCAAGGTCCCCGACCCGCCGTTCCGCTGGTCGGGCCTGAAGGGGCCATGGTTCGACAACAATCTGGCGGGTCTTCAGGACGGCCCGGACGGCCTGCGGTTCTGGTGGGAGCGCGGCGTCGTGGACGACGGCGACCACCTCTCGCCGCGGCTGGAGGAGGTCGCCACGGTGACGGTGTCCCCCAGAGGCTCCACCACGACCTAAAGCAGCACGCTCTCCCCCGGGTCGAGATGGCGGAATTCGGTACCGTAGAGTCCGCCGAGGCGCGCGACATGGCCCTCAACGAGCTGCCGACCGGCGTCGTTGAGGAGCGCATCGTGGATCTGGAAGGCACGGGCGGCCCTGACGGAGGCCACAAAATCGATCACCTCGCCGGTCTTGGACCAGGGAGCATGCACCGGAACGAGTAGCGTTGACACGTCGACGCCATGCGGGACGACGAAAGAATCCCCCGGGTGGTAGAGCGACCCGTCGATGAAGTAGCCGATGTTCGCCACCATGGGAATGCTCGGATGGATCAGCGCATGCTGGCCGCCGAAGGTCTGCACCTCGAAGCCGGCGATACTGTAGCGCTGCTCCGGCTCGGTTGTGTGTACCCTGCCTGGTTCGTCGTCGAGCCGCGCAGAAAGCACCGTGGCTACCGACGCCGGCGCGTACACCACCAGCGCGGCGTCCTCCCGCAGCGCCTTCATCAGGCGTTCCTCGTCGAAATGATCGGCATGCTGGTGAGTGATGAGCACTGCGTGCGCCCCGGCCACAGCGGTCTCCACCTCGGAAAACGAACCAGGGTCGACGACGAGCACTGCGCCGTCCTTCTCCAGCCGGACACACGCATGAGTGTACTTGGTGAGCTTCATCGCGCCAGCCTACCGCCGGACCGCCCCAGCCAACAGGGCCAGCGGCGAGCCGCTGGTAATCTTGGTCGCGACAGTCAGTAACGCCCACGCCGTCAGGAGCGGATTCACCAGTGTCACCAGTAGCAGAACCGGCAGCCCGTAGAGGCTCAGAGCAGCGGGTCACCAAACAGCGTCTTGCGGTCAGCGCTGCGCTCGATGACCTCGATGATTTTGTCAGTACCCAGGAACTTCATCGCCTGCTGCATACTGCAGGGCACGCCGTATCCCTTGCCACTACCTACCGGATCCTACAATCAATGTCCGAGGATGGCCTGGTCGATGTCCTGCGGAACGGCGAGGGCGAGGCCGTGTATCGACGATGCGATGCACCCCACCACCACCACCATTTGCTCTGCCGGAACTGCGGGCGAGCCGTCGAGATTGAGGCGCCAGCTGTCGAGAAGTGGGCGGCTCGCATCGCCGAGGAACATGGCTACACCGCGGTCGCCCACACAGTGGAAATCTACGGTCTCTGCCCGGCCTGCTCCGCCGAACAGGCCTCCGGTTAGACCGGGCGCACCAGCACCGGGACAGATGTGGTCGACGCCGTGCGACGGCCCCGCTGCCAGCTGATCCCCCGGCAGAGAAGGTAGATCAGAAAGGAAATGGTTGTCACGTAGGGGCTGATCGGGATTCGCCCGCCCAGTGCCAGGAGAATCCCTCCCACCACCGAGACGCACGCGAAGACCACGCTGAGCAACACCACAATCCTGGGCGATGACGTCACCTTCAGCGCCGCCGCAGCGGGCGTAATCAGCAGGGCAAGCACCAGCAGCGCGCCGACCACCTGGATGGACAGCGCCACCGACACGCCGAGCAGGAACATGAAGACGATGGACAGCCCGCGCACTGGCACCCCACGCGCTTCCGCCAGGTCGGCGTCGGCGCTGGCAAAAGTGAGCGGCCGCCAGATAGCCAGCAGTGCCACCATCACTGCTACCGCGCATCCTGCCAGCAGGGAAAGCTGGACGTCGTCGACCGACACGATCTGCCCGGTCAGCAGGCCAAACTTGTTGGCTGCCCTGCCCTCGTAGAGGGCAAGGAAGAGGATGCCCAGGCCGAGGCCGAAGGGCATGATCACCCCAATGATCGAATTCCGGTCCCGGGCCCTGATCCCCATGACGCCCAGCAGCAGCGCGGCAAGCACCGACCCCACCAGCGACCCGTAGATCACGTTGGCGCCGATGAGCAGCGCGAACGCCGCGCCAGCAAAGGACAGCTCGGCGATGCCGTGCACCGCGAACGCGAGATCCCTCATCATCACGAAGGTGCCGATCAGTCCACCGAGCAGACCGAGCACGGCTCCCGCCCACAGCGAATTCTGCACCAGGGGAAGGAGGTCAGTGTAGTTGTCAAAATTGAACATCGCGGTGAAGATCTCCTGCAGGTCCACTGTCAGTGTCCTTCCGCGTGGTGGTGGGTGGTGTCATCGGGGAGCCCGACGACGATGATCCGCCCCTTGCTGTGCAGCACCTCGACGTTGCTGTTGTACAGCTCGGAGAGCACCTCGCTGGTCATCACTTCATCGGGCGGGCCAACCCTGAATTGTCCGCCGGCGAGATAGAGTACCCGATCGACGTAGTCGATCACGGGGTTGATCTCGTGGGTCACAAAGACGACAGCTGAGTCGTTGTCGCGGCACTGATCGTTGATGAGACCGCTGACCGCCTGCTGGTGGTGCAGGTCCAGCGAGAGCAGCGGCTCATCGCAGAGAAGTACTTGCGGGTTGGTGGCGAGTGCCTGCGCCGCCCGCAGCCGCTGTTGCTCTCCCCCGGACAGCCGCCCTACCGGCGCGTCGGCGTAAGAGGAGGCACCCACCTTGTCCAGCAGCGCGTCGACTGTGGCGGTGTAGTCCCTGCCCCTCCACCGCAGGCCCCAGCGGTGACCGTCGACGCCGAGCCCGACGAGGTCGCGTGCCCGGAGCGGGGTTTCCGGTGGAAAGGACTTTTGCTGGGGAATGTAGCCGATCTCGCGGCTGCCGCGATGCACCTCGGATCCGTTGATTGTTGCCGACCCGGAGTCCAGTTGCTGAAGGCCGAGCAGCACCTTCAGGAGGCTGGTTTTGCCTGACCCGTTGGGCCCGAGCACGGCGAAGAACTCACCCTTCCGGATGTCGAGGTCGAGGTCGCGCCAGAGGATTCGGTCGCCAAACGAGAGGGATGCCGACCGCAGCCTGACCACCGGTTCGGCGACCGTGCGCTCCCTGGTGGAGGTGTCATGGGTCGAAGCCAGTTGGTTCATCTCCAGCAAAAAGTCAGGGTGGGGTGGCGTTTCCATCAACCGTTGATCAGGGGTTGAGCACACTTTCGATGCCGTCCACATTTGAGGTCATCCAGGACAGGAAGTCTGCCCCATCGGGCACCGTCTCGGTGAAGTTGACGATGTCCACCCCTGCCGCGTCCGCCGCGTCGCGAACGGTCTGGGTCTGGGGACTTTCCGTTTGCTCATTATAGGCAAGGAACGCGAGCGATTCATCTTCCATGAGGGTTGTCATTTCGTTCAGGACAGCTACCGACACATCCGAGCCCTCCTCGATTGCCTCGCTGTAGTCACCTGGTGTGATGTTCTCCAACCCCGCAGCTTCGAGGAGATACACCGGGACCGGTTCGGTAATAGCAACCGTCTGGCCAGGTGTGGCGCCGCTGATGTCGGTGAGCCGGTCGGTCAGCGTGGTGATACCAGCCGTGAATTCTTCGGCATTGGTGTTGTAGGTTTCGGCATTGTCGGGGTCGATTTTCGAGAGTTTGGCGCCTATCTCTTCAGCGACGGCTCCCATTGCAGCCAGGTCATACCAAACGTGTTCGTTGAACGAGCCGTGCGCTGCGTGTTCTTCCTCAGTTTCGCCCTCATGCTCGCCTTCCCCCTCCTCCTCGAAGCCGGCGATGCTGACTGCCGAGATGACAAATTCGCGATCAACCTCCACCTCGTCGGCCAGCCGTTTCAGGAACGGGTCATAACCGCCTCCGTTCCCGATCAGGAGCTGCGCCTCGGACACCACCAGCTTGTCCTGGACTGTTGCCTCATAGGAATGGGGATCCTGCGACAAGCTATCCACAATCGAGGTGACCGAGACACTACCGCCACCAATGGTCTGCGCAATATCGCCATAGACGTTTGTGGAGGCGACAACCTGAATGCTGTCCTCCGGGGTGCCGGCGGCAGCGTTTCCGCCCTCCGATTGCCCGCACCCGGTCAGCGTAAGCGCCATGGCGGCAACTCCGGCCAGCCCTGTCGTTGTGGAAAGCCGTCGCATGTGTCCCTCGATCTACGTGTGGATGAAACCCGGATTCAATCCCCTACTGCCGAGTCTAACGCAAACGCGAATCATTCGCATGTCGCGACGGATTGCCGGCTACCGGGAGCTGTGGTCCACTGCGACTGCTTCCACGCTGGTGCCGGTACGACGATGGCCCTGATTCTGCGTTGCATCCCGGATTTCACCGATCAGCTGCTCGATCACGTCCTCAAGAAACAGGACGCCGTGAGTTGCCCCGTCCGGACCGAGCACCCGAGCCAGGTGCGAACCGGTGCGTTGCATGGTGCTCAGAGCCGTCTCGATTTCGTCGTCAAGGTTCAGGTTCGCCAAGGTTCGCACCTTGTTCTCGGTGATCGGTTTGGAATACATCTCCTCCGAGATGGACATGATGTCCTTGAGGTGCATGTAACCGGTCAGGACGTCGTTCTCATCCATCAAGACAAAACGGGAGAAACCTGTCCGCCCCACTGCCTTCTCAAAGTCGGCGGGGGTGGAATTGGTACTGACGCTGACCAGCTCGCCAAGCGGCACCATGACAGTGCCGGCCGTCTGACCGGAGAACTCCAGGGCACCCGAGATCAATCCCGAGCCGTCGTCGACAAGCCCGTGGCGGGTGGACTCCTGCACGATCGACTGGACTTCCTCCAGGGTGAAGGATGAGGTCACCTCATCCTTCGGCTCCACCCGCATAGCTCGCAGGATATGGTTTGCCAACCAGTTCAGCGACCCAATAATGGGGTTCACTATCCGGGCAATCATCACCAGTGGTGGGGCCAGCAGTAGCGCAGCCTTATCGGCAACAGAGACCGAGATGTTCTTCGGGACCATTTCGCCGAAGGTCACGTGTAGGAAGGTCACGATCAGCAAAGCGATCGCAAACGCAATGATGTCAGCCGGCCCCGCGGGGATACCCACCGATTCCAGCGGCACCACGAGCAGGTGATGGATGGCCGGCTCGGCCACCTGGAGGATCAGCAGCGAGCAGACGGTGATGCCCAACTGCGCACAGGCGAGCATCAGGGAGACATGCTCCATCGCCCACAGTGTGGTTTTAGCCCGCTTCGAGCCTTCGTCAGCCAGAGGTTCAATCTGGCTGCGCCGCGCCGACATGATCGCAAATTCGGCGCCCACAAAGAAGGCATTGCCAATCAGCAGAACAATCAGCCAGACAATTCCAGCCCAGTCGCTCATCGCTGACCTTCCATCGCGGCGGGTGTGACTCCGCCAGTCTCATCAATCGGCTGCATGGGGATAAAGCTGACCCGGTCGATCCGTCGACCGTCCATGCGCTCCACCTCGAGGACGCCACCGGGCACGTCAACCCGGTCGCCAGGGGTAGCAATCCGACCCAGCTGGGCCATGATGTACCCGGCTACCGTTTCGTAGCCGGCTTCATCAGGCACCGAGAGGTGCGGAATCTGGTCGGTGACCTCGTCGGGCCGCATCAGACCAGGGAAGAACCAGTTACCAGAGGCGCTCTGCAGCACCCCCGGCTTCAGCTTGTCGTGCTCATCGGCAACCTCGCCGACAATTTCTTCGACCAGGTCCTCAAGGGTGACGACGCCGGCCGTTCCGCCGTACTCGTCGAGCACAACTGCCAGCTGAAGGTTTGCCTCGCGCAGTTCCGCCAGCAGAGAGTCCAGGTGGACCGTCTCCGGAACGCGCAGGACTTCGGTCATGATGGTGCCGGCCGGAAGACCCACACGCTTGCTGCGCGGCACAGCCACCGCTTTCTTGACGTGGACTACGCCACGAATATCATCGGGTGAATCGGCGATCAGCGGGAACCGGGAGAATCCGGTCCGTCGGGCTAGGTCGACGACGTCTGCGACGCTTTGATCCGATTCGATGGTTTCCATCCTGATCCGTGGAGTCATCACATCGGCGGCGGTCCGCTCGGAGAAACTGAAAGTCCGTGCCAGGAAGTTGGCCGTGCCGGCGTCCAGAGTACCCATCTCAGCCGATCGGCGAACCAGAGAAGAGAGCTCCGAGGGAGTCCGCGCACCGGAAATCTCCTCCTTGGCCTCCAACCCAAACAGATTCAGCACGCGGTTGGAGAAGCCGTTCAACACGATGATCGCCGGTTTGAAGACTCCCGTGAAGATCAGTTGTGGACGCGCGAGTAGCTTGCCGATCTTGAACGGGAGGGCGATGGCGAGGTTTTTCGGCACCAGTTCGCCGATGAGCATTGAGAGCAGGGTGGCGAGGGTCATCGCAATGACAAGCGATACCGTCCCGAGGATCGCATCAGGGATGCCGAGCGCTGTCAACGGACCCTGGATCAGGCGACCAACCGACGGCTCCATGACATAGCCGGTCAGCAGGGTAGTAAGAGTGATGCCGAGCTGGCAGCTCGAGAGCTGCGTCGACAGGGATTTCAGGCACTTGAGCAGGGGCACTGCGCCCTTGTCTCCATTGTCGACGGCACGCTGAACGTAGGTTTGGTCCAAAGCAACGAGGGAGAACTCAACGGCGACGAAGAATCCGGTGCCGAGGACCAGGAGGACACCCGCTATCAGGAAGTAGATTTCCATCCGGCACTCACCGCCGTCCGGGCACTACGATCCTGGTCGCGGGACAAGCGACGCGAATAACCGGGTAACCCCGATCTAGAAGGCTCCGATAGCGGTTCGGCTGAGCGAACACCCGAAACGCGTGACCCGCTGGCGTCCGGTTCGACGGGGCTCATGACTGGTGCGAGGAGATGATGGGCACTGGTGCGGGGTCTGCCGGCGCACGTCGACCGTGCCGCGGAAACCCGCTGCGCACGCATCGAAGGCCGGCCCCTAGAGGAACTGTCCATAAGACCTCCAGTTTACATCAGGGACCCGCGCACACCAGCTTCGCTGCTACCAGCTTTGCGGAAGTGGCCTGCCCTCTTCGTAGCCGGCGGCCGACTGCACACCCACCACCGCGTTCTCTCTGAACTCGGCGAGGCTCCGCGCCCCGGCATAGGTCATCGAGCTGCGCACACCAGCGGTAATCAGGTCCAGTAGGTCCTCCACCCCGGGGCGGGCCGGGTCAAGGTACATTTTCGACGTCGAGATGCCTTCCTCGAACAACCCCTTCCGGGCTCGTGCGAAGACGTCGTCGCCCAGCGTCCGGTTCTGGACCGCCCGGGCCGAGGCCATGCCGAAGCTCTCCTTATATTGTCTTCCGCTGCTGTCCGTCTGCAGGTCCCCGGGGCTCTCATAGGTTCCGGCGAACCAGGATCCGATCATCACCTGGCTGGCGCCAGCCGCCAGCGCCAACGCCACATCGCGGGGGTACCGCACTCCGCCGTCGGCCCAGACCTGCGCCCCGAGTTCGCGCGCCGCCTCCGAGCACTCCCGTACCGCCGAAAACTGGGGCCTCCCCACCGCGGTCATCATGCGGGTGGTGCACATGGCACCGGGCCCGACGCCGACCTTGACGATGGAGGCGCCCGCCGCCACCAAATCACGGACACCGCCGGCGCTCACCACGTTACCCGCCACGATGGGCACCGGACGGGATACCCCGTTGGCGACCGCACGGACAACCTTCAACGCGTCGAGCATTTTCCGCTGGTGCCCGTGGGCGGTGTCGACCACCAAAACGTCCACCCCGGCGTCCAACAACTCGACAGCCTTGGCTTCGACGTCGCCGTTGATGCCCATTGCCGCCGCAACCCGGAGCGACCCATTGAGGTCAAGGGCCGGCCGATAAATCGTCGATCGGAGGGCACCCTTGCGGGTCAGCACCCCCAGCAGTTCACCAGCGTGGGAGACGGGGGCGAGACTGGTGCTTGCGGCGTCCAATTCCTCGAAGGCACGCTGCAGTCCGGCGTCGACATCACCGACGAACCGGGACGATTCGAAGGTGACGAAACTGGTGCGCATCACCGATTCCAGGGAGGCAAACCGGTCAACCCCCTCACAGTCTGACGACCGGACAATCCCGATGCAGCTGTTCTGTTCATCAACCACCATCACTGCGCCGTGGGACCGTTTATTGATCAGGTGCAGCGCGTCGATCACCGTGTTCCCTGGCTGCAGCTTGAGCGGGGTCTCGTACACGGCATGCCGGCTCTTCACCCAGTGCGTTACCTCAGCGATCACCCCGGAGGGGATGTCCTGCGGCAGGACAGCAAGACCACCCCGGCGGGCCACCGTCTCCGCCATGCGCCGCCCGGTCACGGCCGTCATGTTGGCCACGACCAAAGGGATGGTCGTCCCGGTCAGATCGTCGCTGGAAAGGTCCACATCGAAACGGGAGACCACCTCCGACGCGGACGGGACCAAAAACACGTCCGAATAGGTGAGATCGGTGGCCGGCTGATTGATAAAACGCATGGTGTTGCTCCTGGATTGGCTTCCTGAAAAGTCTAGGTGCTTCCCTGACACTTAGGACATTTAAGGGATTGGCTTGTTACCCGCGACTGTCATTAGACTGGCAGCGGGTCTGTATACAGTTTTGTTTCGCGTTGAACACCGCTGCAGACTTTCCACACCGGGCTCAGGGCAACTTACGGAAGAGGCGTATTACTAGTGCCAGAACAACCGAACCACCGCCTACCTGAAGAATTCGGTGGAAACGAGTGGCTTGTCGATGAGCTGTACGAGCAGTTCCAGCGGGACCGGAATTCCGTTGACAAGAAATGGTGGAAGCTGTTCGATTCATTCACGGCAGAGGACTCTGAGGCCGAAAACGGCCGCCACACCGCACCGCGCTCCGCCGTGCAGAACGACACCAGCGGCGTCCACAACAGCAGCGGCGAGCTTGGCCACAACCCGGCCACCCGCGAACTCCCCGTAGTCAACACTGAAGCGAGCGCCCCCAAGTCCTCCGGCGAGTCCCCTGCCAGCTTTGAGGAGTCGGCAAAGCCGCCGGTTCCCAAGGAGACGCACTCCCCGGCTGCCATTGAGGCGGAGGACAACGCTGATCGGGCCCTGGAGAAGGCAGCCCAGGAAAAAGCCGAGAACCCCGCGGCCAAACCGTCAGACAACGCCAAAACCGAGAAGCCGTCGGCGACGCCGATACCCGCCCAGCTTCCCAAGTCCGACCGCAGCACCGACATGGACGAAGACACGGTCAAGGTCCTTCGTGGGCCAGCCAAGGCGATCGCCACCAACATGGACGCCAGCCTGACGGTTCCCACCGCCACTAGTGTTCGCGCGATTCCCGCGAAGCTTCTGATTGATAACCGTGTGGTCATTAACAACCATCTAGCCCGTTCCCGCGGCGGAAAAGTGTCGTTTACCCATCTGATCGGCTACGCCATCATTCGTGCGCTGGCCCAGTTCCCCTCGCAGAACGTCTATTACGACGTCGTCGACGGCAAGCCCTCCGCAGTCCAGCCCGCACACGTCAACTTCGGTCTCGCCATTGACATGCCGAAACCTGACGGATCCCGCCTGCTGGTGGTCCCGAACATCAAGATGGCCGAAACGATGAACTTCTCGGACTTCTGGCATGCGTATGAGGATCTGGTCAAGAAGGCACGCGGCGGCAAGCTCGGCGCCGACGACTATGCGGGCACCACGGTCTCGCTGACCAACCCGGGCGGAATCGGTACCGTCCACTCGGTGCCACGCCTGTCCAAGGGCCAGGCCTGCATCATCGGTGCCGGCGCCCTCGAGTACCCGGCCGAGTTCCAGGGCTCCAGCGAGAAAACCCTGGCGCAGCACGCGATCAGCAAGACCATCACGCTGACCTCCACCTACGACCACCGCGTCATCCAGGGTGCGGGCAGTGGAGAGTTCCTGCGGATCATCCACCAGCTGCTGCTCGGTGAGCAAGGCTTCTACGACGAGATCTTCGAAGCCCTCCGGATTCCTTACGAGCCGGTCCGGTGGAGCGCGGACATTCAGGTCGACCCGATGGACGAGATCAACAAGGTCGCCCGCATCCAGCAACTGATCCATGCGTACCGGGTTCGCGGCCACCTGATGGCCGACACGAACCCGCTTGAATACGTACAGCGCAAGCACGCCGACCTCGATGTGCGGACCCACGGCCTCACCCTGTGGGATCTGGACCGTGAGTGGCCCACCGGCGGGTTCGGCGGCAAGCCGATGCTGAAGTTCCGCACCATCCTCGGCGTTCTGCGCGACGCCTACTGCCGCACCACCGGCATCGAATACATGCACATCCAGGACCCTGAGGAGCGACAGTGGTTCCAGGACGAACTGGAGCACTCCTACTCCAAGCCCAGCCGCGAGGAGCAGATGCGCGTCCTGCACCAGCTCAACGCTGCTGAAGCATTCGAGACGTTCCTCCAGACCAAGTTCGTGGGGCAGAAGCGTTTCTCCCTTGAGGGTGGCGAGTCGCTCATCCCGCTGCTTGATTCGATCATCTCCAACGCCGCCGACGACGGCCTCGACGAAGTGGCCATTGGGATGGCGCACCGGGGCCGCCTGAACGTGCTGACGAACATTGCCGGGAAAACCTACGGCCAGGTCTTCCGCGAATTCGAGGGCACTCAGGACCCACGCTCGGTCCAGGGTTCGGGTGATGTGAAGTACCACCTCGGCACCGAGGGCACGTTCACGTCCGAGAGCGGCAACGAGACCAAGATTTACCTCGCAGCCAACCCCTCCCACCTGGAGGCGGTGGATTCGGTGCTGGAAGGCATCGTCAGGGCCAAACAGGACCGGCTTGACATGGGCGACGCGTTCCCTGTCCTCCCCGTCCAGATCCACGGCGATGCGGCCTTCGCAGGCCAGGGTGTTGTCGCAGAGACGCTGAACCTCTCCCAGCTCAGGGGCTATCGGACCGGCGGCACCATCCACATCATCGTGAACAACCAGGTGGGGTTCACCACCTCCCCCACGTCGTCGCGGTCCTCGGTGTACTCCACCGATGTGGCGAAGATGGTGCAGGCGCCGATCTTCCACGTCAATGGCGACGACCCGGAGGCAGTGGTCCGCGTGGGCCAGCTCGCCTACCAGTTCCGGCAGAAGTTCAACAAGGACGTTGTAATCGACATGGTGTGCTACCGCCGTCGTGGGCACAACGAGGGCGACGATCCGTCGATGACCCAGCCCATGATGTACAACCTCATCGAGGCGAAACGCTCAGTGCGCAAGCTTTACACCGAAGCTCTGATCGGTCGTGGTGACATCAGCCAGGATGAGGCGGAGCAGGCGCTGCGGGACTACCAGGAGCGCCTGGAGCGGGTCTTCGCTGAGACGCATGCCGCCCAGACATCGCCCATCCCGATCGTCACCAAGGACGCTGCAGCGGTATCGGACATCGAGCGTCCCATGTCGCAGCAGTCCGATACCGGCGTGGGTGTTCCGGCGAGCACAGCAATCACTCCTGAGACCCTCGCCCACATCGGCAAGGTCCACACCGCAATCCCCGAAAACTTCACTGTGCACCCGAAGCTGAAGGCCCTGCTCGACAAGCGCGAACAGATGTCTCGCGAGGGCGGTATCGACTGGGGTTTCGGCGAGCTGGTAGCGTTCGGGTCTCTCCTGATGGAGGGTGTTCCGGTCCGGCTGGCGGGCCAGGACTCCCGCCGGGGAACCTTCGTGCAGCGGCACGCGGTGTTCCACGACCGGGCGACCGGCGAAGAATGGTTGCCGCTTGACGACCTCAGCGAAGCGCAGGCAAGGTTCTGGATCTATGATTCGCTGCTGTCGGAATACGCAGCGATGGGCTTCGAATACGGCTACTCGGTGGAACGTCCTGACGCGCTGGTCCTGTGGGAAGCGCAGTTCGGTGACTTCGTCAACGGTGCCCAGACCATCATCGACGAGTTCATCAGCTCTGCCGAGCAGAAGTGGGGCCAGCGGTCGTCGCTGGTGCTGATGCTGCCGCACGGCTACGAGGGGCAGGGTCCTGACCACTCGTCGGCCCGCATTGAACGCTTCCTGCAGATGTGCGCCGAGGACAACATGGTGGTGGCCAACCCGACTACCGCTGCGTCCCACTTCCACCTCCTGCGCCGCCAGGCGTACACCAGGCCGCGCAAGCCGCTGATCGTTTTCACTCCGAAGCAACTGCTCCGGCTGAAGGCTGCGGCTAGCTCGGTTGAGGACTTTACCACCGGCACCTTCCTTCCGGTGATCCCGGACAAGCAGGAAGCCAACGCCAGCGACGTCGATCATGTGATCCTCGTGTCCGGACGCCTGTACTACGATCTGCTGGCCTCACGTCAGAAGACCGATGACCAGAAGACTGCGATTATCAGGGTGGAGCAACTCGCACCCCTTCCAGTTGAGGCGATCAAGGCAGCCGTCGGCACGTACCCGAACGCTGACCTTGTATGGGCTCAGGACGAACCAGCGAACCAGGGACCTTGGCCGTTTATTGGCTTGAACCTTCCTGAACATCTCGACCGGACGCTGCGGCTGGCATCCCGTCCAGCCTCTGCGTCGACTGCGACCGGTTCGGCCAAGCGCCACGCCGTGGAGCAGGAGATCCTGGTGAAGAAGGCATTCGAACGCAGGTAGCACCTGTCGGGCTGGCAGGTACGTATGATGTTGGGTGGGGTGCCGGCGCACCCCACCCACTAGTTTTTTTGAGCTAGGTCCGAACCTCGGATCTTAGTGGCTAAACGAATGGCAAAATAATGAGCGGACAAAGGTAACCAACCAGTGGAACAACGCAGAATCCGGCTCGCAGCCGTAGGTGACGAACTGCTAGCAGGCCTTGGCGATCCCCGCGCGCTTGGCTGGTTTGGCCGTGTCCTCGCCCGGACCGCCCCCGACGGTGTGGCGCTGCAAGCCTTCACCCTGGCGGCGCCCACAGAGGGCACCGAGGCACTCGCCAACCGGTGGCTACAGGAAAGCGGGCGGCGGTTTGGTGAGGGATTCGAAAACAGGCTGGTGATTGGTCTGTCTGACCGGGACCTCGACCTCGATCTCTCAACAGCGCGCAGCCGGCTCAACCTCGCCAACATTCTCGACGGCGCGGCCCACATGAGCATCAAGGTTCTGGTGGTGGGGCCTCCCCCAGGGCTCGACGCCGAACGGAACCGCAGGCTCGCCGACCTCTCGGCAGCCTTCGCCGACGTCACCACGCGCCGGAAGCACGTCTATGTTGACACGTTCACTCCTCTGCAGGCCCATGAACAATGGCGCAGCGACCTCGCAGCCAATGGCGGCGGCCCGGGCCAGGCCGGCTATGGTCTGATGGCCTGGTTGGTCCTCCATCGCGGCTGGTTCCAATGGCTGGAAGTCCCCGCGCCCGAGTAACACCGCTATCCAGCTAAACGACTATGAAACGGACACTGCAGACATGAAGACCACCCCCATGAAAAAAGTTTCAGCCGCCGCCTTCCTCCTCACCGCCTTCTTCCTCGTAGGCTGCGACACTACGAATGGCGAGGACCAGAACCAGGAACAGCAGCAGGAAGACGGTGACCAGGAGGACGGCGAGTCGGAAGACGGCGACGACGATTAGCCCGCAGCCCCGGGTTGGTGTCTGAAGACGATCTTCCCGAATACTTCCCCGTTGAGCATCTTCCGGAAACCCTTTTCGGCCTGATCGAGGGCGAACACCTCATCGATTGTGGGCCGCACGCCGGTGGCAACGAGGAACCGGGTGAGCCTGATCAGTTCCTCACGGGTGCCCATGGTGGAGCCCAGGACTCTCAGTTGCAGGAAGAACACCCGGTTCAGGTCGGCGCTGGGAGCCGGGCCGCTGGTGGCACCGCAGGTCACCACCGCCCCGCCAGGCTTCAACGACTTTAGTGAGTGTGCCCAGGTGGCGTCGCCCACCGAATCAAAGACGACGTCGACCCGCTCCGGCAGGCGCGCTCCGACGTCGAACACGGCAGCGGCGCCCAGGTCCAGCGCACGTTCCTGCTTGGCCGTACTCCGGCTGGTCGCCCAGACCCGGAAACCGGCTGCGCTGGCCATCGCGATGAGGGCGGTAGCGACACCTCCGCCCGCCCCCTGCACCAGGACGGTGGATCCGGGGGCGGCGGGTGAGACGGTGAACAGCATCCGGTACGCGGTCAACCAGGAGGTGGGCAGGCACGCCGCCTCCTCGAAGCTCAACTCGGGGGGCTTGGGAACGAGGTTGCGCTCTGGCACCCACACGACGTCGGCCATGGCGCCCGGCAGCTTCTCGGACAGTAGGGTGCGCCGGGGGTCGAGGGTTTCGTCCCCCTCCCAGCCGGGGCTGGAAATGACTCCATGCACCAGGACCTCATTGCCGTCGTCGTCCACACCCGCGGCGTCGCAGCCGAGGATCATCGGCAGCTTGTCCGCGCCGAGGCCCACCCCCTTGAGGGACCACAGATCATGGTGGTTCAGAGCGGAGGCCCGGACGGTGACCCGACGGTATCCGTCGGGCGGGTCGCTGGCAGCCAGGTCACCAATAACCAGACCGTTCAGGGGGTCCTCTGCGGAAAACGAGTCAACGTATACAGCGCGGGTCACGTGGTACTCCTTCAGTTCGGGTCCTTCCATCCTAGGACCGAAGGCCCGGGCCGGAACATCGGCGGTTTAGGGGCAGCCCGCCGAAGTGTGGGAGACTGGATGGCAGATCAAAATACTTTAGAAGCAAGGAGGCAGCCATGAGCAAGCGAGCACGCAAGAAGCGCGACCGCAAGAAGGGTGGCGCTAACCACGGTAAGCGCCCCAACGCCTGAGCAGTCGGGCTAGCAGCAAGAAGGGAGCCCCCGCAGCCGATCATCGGCTGCGGGGGCTCCCTTCTTTGTTCCGAGCGTCAGTGCTCGGCGGTTTTGAGCTGGCTGATCCGGTCCAGGATACTGGTCTTCAGGGTGGCTGGTGCCACCTCGGTGCAGGACCGCTTCACCACCGAACGGATGACACACTCAAGGTCGTGCTCCTCGGCGCAGTCGGGGCAATCCTCCAGGTGGTTCTTGATCTCCACGAGGTCGTCATGCGATAAGGCCCCATCGAGGTAGTCATACAGGCGCTCGATCCGGGAATCGGCGCAGTCGCCAAGGCTCTGGCAATCGCTCATTTTCCACTCTCCTGTGTCTTTGCCGCGCCACTGCCCGCCGCCACCTTCGCGACACCCAGGCCGCGATCATGAGCGTATTCGGCCAGCAGTTCCCGCAACAGCTTGCGCCCCCGGTGCAGCCGCGACATGACCGTGCCAATCGGCGTGTTCATAATCTCCGATATTTCTTTGTACGCGTACCCCTCCACATCGGAGAAGTACACGGCCAGCCGGAACTCTTCCGGGATGGCCTGCAGCGCCTGCTTGACGTCCGAATCGGGGAGATGGTCCAGCGCTTCCACCTCGGCCGACCGCAGGCCGGTGGGAGTGTGCTCAGCTGCTTTGGCAAGCTGCCAGTCCTCGATCGTGTCAGAGTGAGACTGCAACGGCTCCCGCTGACGCTTCCGGTACAGGTTGATATACGTGTTGGTGAGGATGCGGTACAGCCAGGCCTTCAGATTGGTGCCGGGCTTGTACTGGTGGAACGCCGAGAACGCCTTGGTGTAGGCCTCCTGCACCAGGTCCTCGGCATCAGCCGGGTTGCGTGCCATCCTCATGGCAGCCGAGTACAGCTGATCCACATACTGCATGGCATCGCGCTCGAAGCGGACTTTGCGATCCGCATCCGATTCAGTTGACACATCCAGCTGATCGTCTTCGACTGGGGCACTGCCTGCCGCGGCTGTTGTATTCATTGAGGAAAAGTCTACGCGCCCGGCTCCCGCTGGCCGCACTGGTGTTACCCTCAGCTGGAAATCGGGCGTCTTACTGACTGTTGGGGCTGTTGCCGTCATCATCCGCCTCTCCGTCGTTCACGTGGTTGGTCGTTCTATTCGCTGTCTGATGTGCATAACCGATGGCCTAGTCCGGTTATTCCGACCAAGGGTGCGGGATAACGCCTCTGGCACGACACTTTGAGGCCGCATCCCAGTTACCCATGTCGCCTTACCAAATTAAAAGTGCAAAACTAGGACTCAGGTTCCCAATCAATCCACAGCCAGGAGGCAATCATGACCCTTGTTCGCGTACTAGCCCGCCCAATGCTCGCCAGTTCGTTCGTGGTAGCCGGGATCGACCGGCTGCGGAACGCCGAGGCCGCTGGCACCCAGCTCCGTCCTACCCTCGACCGCATCAACAGGGCGGTTCCCTCGGCGGCATCGGTAACAGCTAACGAGAAGGTCGTCGCACAGGCGCTCGGGGCGGCGCAGGTTGGCGCTGCAGCTTTACTCGGGATCGGGCGTTTCTCCCGGTTGGCGGCCCTCGTGCTGGTCGGCACGGCTGGCCTTAACACCCTTGTCGACTTCAAGTCGGCCGACTCGTCCACTGCTGAGGCACGGAAGAGCCGACGGAACCAGCTTCTGAAGAACGTGTCACTGATCGGCGCCGTACTGTTGGCCTCCGTGGACACCAACGGGCGACCAGGTCTCGCCTGGCGCGCCGAGCACTTCGCCTCCGACGCGAAGCGCAATGCCAAGGCCTTCAGCCACGACACCCGCAAGAGCACGAAGACCATTGCGCGGGACACCGAGAAGCAGCTGAAGAAGGCCAACAAGTCGGTTCGCAAGACTGCCTCCGACCTGGTGGGCTAGCACCACAGTGACCCCCATGGAACTGTCGCATTGGCGGGCACCCCGCGCGACCTCGCCGGTCGATGCGACAGTCCAGGTACCCGGCTCGAAGTCACTGACCAACCGGTTCCTGATTCTTGCCGCACTGGCCGACGGTCCGTCGCGGCTGAGGGCGCCACTGATCTCCCGTGATTCGGTCCTGATGGTCAACGCGCTCAGGGCCTTGGGCGCCGACTGCACCGAGGTTGCCGGGGATGGCGCGTTCGGCCCTGACCTGCTGGTGACGCCCGTCGACTTCGCCGTAGCCAATGACACGTCAATTGACTGTGGGCTGGCGGGCACCGTGATGCGGTTCGTCCCGCCGCTCGCCGCCCTGCGGCGGGGAACCACATCCTTCGACGGCGACCCCCACGCCCGGCAGCGACCGATGGGCGCTGTGCTCCAGGCGCTCCGCGGACTCGGGATCATCGTCGACGACGACGGCGAGCCGCTGTTGCCCTTCTCGGTCACCGGTACCGGGGTCATCCCCGGCGGCAGGCTGGTCGTCGATGCGAGCGCCTCTTCGCAGTTTGTCTCCGCCCTGCTGCTGGTCGGTGCGCGCTTCACCAAAGGACTCCACCTCGAACATGTGGGACCCCCGGTTCCCAGCCTCGACCACATCGCCATGACGGTGAAGGTCCTGCGGGAGGTGGGGGTTGAGGTTGATGACTCTGTCCCCAACCAATGGAAGGTGTCCCCCGGACCCATCAGCGCCTTCGACGTGCGGATCGAACAGGATCTCTCCAACGCCGGACCGTTCCTCGCCGCGGCGCTGGTCACTGCGGGCACCGTGCGAATCCCCAACTGGCCGATGGGCACCACCCAGGTGGGCGACCAGTGGCGACAGATCCTGACGACACTCGGCGCCGATGTGAACCTTACCGGAGGCACCCTGACGGTGACTGGCGGCTCCCGCATCCGGGGTGCCGCGATCGCCGATACCAGCGAACTGGCCCCGACAGTCGCGGCCCTCTGCGCGCTGGCTGACTCGCCGTCGGTCCTCACCGGCATCGCCCACCTGCGCGGCCACGAAACCGATCGCCTGAAAGCACTCGCCACCGAAATCAACCGGCTGGGCGGTGACGTGACCGAGACCGCCGACGGGTTAGCCATCAGGCCTGCGCCACTGCACGACGGACTCTTCAGGACTTATGAGGACCACCGGATGGCGACGGCGGGCGCCATCCTCGGCCTCGCTGTGTCGGGGGTGGAGGTCGAGAACATCGGCACCACCGCCAAGACCATGCCGCAGTTCCCTGACCTGTGGGCCGATCTCGCCGCGACCGGCCACCCACTGACTGGCCAGACCGACCCCTCCAACGGGTGCTGACGTGGCCACTGGAGGCAACCGTGGAGGGTCCAGGTCGTGGGACGAATCAGATATCAGGGTCCGGCCCAACAAGAAGGGCACCCGGCCCCGCACCAAGGAACGGCCCGCCTACGACGACGCCGTCACCGGCAGGATCGTTACGGTCGACCGTGGGCGCTACACAGCAGTCGTCGACGAGGACGCCCTAGACGAGCGGATCGTCATTGCCGCCCGGGCCCGGGAGCTACGCCGGACTCCGGTGGTCGCCGGTGACCTGGTGGCCCTGGTGGGCGACCTCTCCGGAGGGCCGGACGCCCTGGCACGCCTGGTCCGGGTGGAGGAGCGCCGAACCCTGCTGCGTCGCAGCGCCGACGACACCGATCCGGTGGAGCGCGCAGTGGTCGCCAACGCCGACCAGCTGGTCATCGTCGTGGCGGCAGCCAACCCGGAACCAAGGACAGGATTCATCGACCGGGCGCTGGTAGCGGCCTACGACGCTGGCATCCAGCCGATCCTCTGCGTCACCAAGTCTGATCTGCGGGACCCCACCGAGCTGCTCGATAACTACCGACACCTGGACCTGCCGGTCATCATCAGCCGGACCGCTACCGATGCCGACGGGATCGACAGCACCTCGGATGACGGACTGTCCGCCCGGCTCCTCGGCGATGCAGTGAGTCAGCTGCGGTCCCACCTCGATGGCAAGGTCAGTGTGCTGCTGGGCCACTCGGGGGTGGGAAAGTCCACAATGGTCAACGCGCTGACCGGGTCCAACCGTGCCACCGGCGGGGTCAACGCCGTGACCGGGCGCGGGCGGCACACGTCGTCGTCGGCGGTCGCCTTGAAGGCAGGAGATTCCCTGCCAGGAACGTGGATCATCGATACCCCCGGGATTCGCTCGTTCGGCCTCGCCCATGTTGATCCTGACCGGATTCTTCAGGCGTTCCCAGACCTTGAGCCCGGCACCGCCGATTGTGCGCGAGGCTGCCGGCATGACCGGCTCGCGGTGAAGTGCGGCCTGGACCCCTGGGTGCGGGACGGATCGGCAGGGGTCTCGGGTCCTGTCAGGCTCGCCTCCCTACGGCGGTTGCTGGGTGCCAGCGCCCCCGAACCCAAGGGAAATACCCAGGAAGCCAAACAGCTCGGCGAACAGTAGACCTGATACGCTTTAAGGAGTTGCAGTGTTGCGCCTCAAGCTGACATCGCAACGAGAACCCCGAAGCACGGGGGGATTCTCACACACAAGGAATAAGAAAAATGGCAACAGGTACAGTCAAATGGTTCAACGCTGAAAAGGGCTTTGGATTCATTGCTCCTGACGACGGCGGCGCGGACGTATTCGCCCACTTCTCGGCAATCAACTCCAGCGGATTCCGCGCGCTCGAAGAAAACCAGAAGGTCAACTTCGAGACCACGCAGGGCCCCAAGGGACCGCAGGCAGAGAACATCACCGTTATCTGACAACCCCTCAACGTAGCCCGTCCCACTGGACGGCTCCCCGCAGGACACCGAAGCGGCCCACCGCCGTCGGTGTCCTGCGGTGTTTAATCCCGCACTATGGCGACGTTAGGCGATAGGTTGAAGGTATGAACCACCGCCAAAGTTATAACGATGATCTGCGCCTTGCCCACGTCATGGCCGATTCTGTCGACGACCAGACCATGTCGCGATTCAAGGCCCTTGATCTGGTGGTGGAAACCAAGCCTGACCTCACGCCTGTCACCGACGCCGACAAGGCAGCCGAAGAGTCAATTCGGGGCCAACTCTCCCGCGCCCGCCCGCGCGACGCGGTCCTCGGCGAAGAGTTCGGCAGCAGCGGCGCTGGCTCACGCCGCTGGATCATCGACCCCATCGACGGCACCAAAAGCTTTGTGCGAGGCGTCCCGGTCTGGGCCACCCTGATTTCCCTCGTTGACGAGGGGCAGCCGGTTGTCGGTTTGGTCAGCGCCCCCGCCCTGGGTAAACGCTGGTGGGCGGCCACCGGTACCGGCGCCTACATGGGTAAATCGCTGGCCGCAGCAACCCGGCTCAAGGTGTCAAACGTGTCGCGGCTTGAGGATGCCTCGCTGTCCTATTCAAGCCTGTCGGGTTGGAAGGAACGCGGCAACCTGCCGGAATTCCTTACCCTGACGGACGCGGTTTGGCGCAGCCGGGCGTACGGCGACTTCTGGTCCTACTGCCTGGTCGCAGAGGGCGCCGTCGACATCGCCTGCGAACCCGAGCTGAACCTCTATGACATGGCGGCGCTGGTGCCGATCATCACCGAGGCCGGCGGACGCTTCACCTCCCTTGAGGGCGCTGACGGCCCCTTCGGCGGCAACGCGCTGGCCACCAACAGCACGTTGCACAACGATGTGCTGCAAATCCTCAACCCTGATGTGGACGACCTGCTCTAGACGCAGGCCGCCCCGGCCTGCGAAGGAGACCACACCATGCCCCACGGCGGCCCGCGTCTGCACGCCTCCCGGCGGATCCACCTTGCCGGCGGCTACCTCGACGGCGGTGAGCAATACGACAGGGTCCGGCCCGGCTACCCGGCAGCTAGCGTCGACTGGGTCCTGACGGCAGGAGCCCTGACCGCGGCCGACGTCGGTGCCGGCACCGGGCTCTTTACCGCGGAGTTGGTGGCGCGCGGACTGGACGTCACCGGCGTCGACCCCTCACGCGACATGCTTGACGTGCTGCGGACCAAGCTCCCCCAGGTGACCACCGTGGTGGGTACTGCCGAGGCGACCGGGCTGGCCACGGCGTCGGTCCAACTGGTCACGATTGCCCAGGCCTGGCACTGGCTCGATCCAGCGGCGGCGGCCAGCGAGGCGGCCCGCATCCTCGTTCCAGGCGGCCGCATTGCGCTGCTCTGGAATCAGCTGGATGTCTCGCTCTCATGGGTGCACCGGCTCAGCCGGATCATGCACGCCGGGGATGTCTACAAGCCCGATCATCAGCCGACCATCGGCGAGGACTTCGAGCTACCCGAACATCTGGCTACCCGCTGGACGCAGACGTTGAGCACGGCGGACATCGTGGAACTGGCGAAATCCAGGAGCTACTATCGGCGTGCCAGCCCCGTGATTCGCGCGAAGGTGGAAGCCAACCTCGACTGGTACCTCCACGAACATCTGGGATTCACCCCGGAGGCAGCGGTGGAATTGCCGTACTTTACCCATGTCTGGCGGGCGTCCAGGGTGTGACCACCTCGCAGCCCTACCTTTTAGGCCCCCCTTTGCGCTAGGTTTAGGTATGCCGAAATTCTCGATCCCGCTCGCTACGCTGACGGTTTTGGTCCTTGCCGGTTGCGGGGCCAGCCCGGCAGCGCTGGCCAGGCCTGCCGACAACGATGACCGACCCGTGGTCCTGACCACCTTCAGTGTGCTCGCTGACCTCACCGACCAGGTGGGTGGAGGACGGGTACGGGTCGAGTCCATCACCAAGATCGGCGCCGAAATCCACGGTTACGACCCCACCCCGTCCGACCTGGTCAACGCGCAGGACGCCGACCTGATTCTCGACAACGGACTGGGGCTGGAGCGGTGGTTCGAGCGCTTCGTCCTCTCGGTCGACGCCCCCCACGTTGTCCTCTCACAAGGGGTGGAGCCAGTCGATATCCGTTCCGGCGCATACCGGGGCCTGCCCAACCCCCACGCCTGGATGTCACCCGCCGCCGCGCAGGTCTATGTCGACAACATCGTGGCGGCGCTGACTGAACTCAGCCCGGCGCACGCCGCCGAATTCGAGGCCAACGGTCTCCGCATCAAAGCCGAATTGCAGGCCATGCTGGATGACCTGCGGGCAGCCTTCACCGATGCGTCCACGCCCGCCCTGGTCACCTGTGAGGGAGCCTTTTCCTACCTGGCGCGGGACGCCGGACTCGACGAGGCGTTTATCTGGCCGGTCAACTCGGACGCCGAGGGAACTCCCCGCCAGATCAGGGAAGTGATCAGCTTCGTCGAAGCCAACCACGTTCCTGCAGTATTCTGCGAGTCGACGGTCAACCCGTCCGCCCAGGAACAGGTGGCGTTGGCCACGGGCGCCGACCTGACCGGTCCGCTGTATGTCGATTCGCTCTCCGGCCCGGCCGGTCCGGTACCCACCTTCCTCGATCTCCTCCGGTACGACATCGCCATGATTACTGATGGGCTCACCTCATGACCTCCTTCGCTCCCCCACACCCCACGTCCACGGACGCCGGCCCCGTCGCAGCAATCTCCGTCGCCGGGCTCACCGTCAGTTACAACGAGGTGATGGCGCTGACCGATGTCAACCTGACCCTGGCGAGGGCGCGGATCTGCGGCCTGATCGGGGTCAACGGTTCGGGCAAGTCGACGCTCTTCAAATGCCTGATGGGGCTGGTCCAGCCACAGGCCGGTGCCGTGGCGATCTTCGGTAAGGACCACCGCACCGCCCGGCGCAGCAACCTGGTGGCCTATGTTCCCCAATCCGAGGACGTTGACTGGACCTTCCCGCTATCGGTGAGCGACGTCGTTCTGATGGGCCGCTACGGCAGGATGCCGCAGTCCCGCCGTGCCAATCGGGCCGACCGTGACGCCGTCGACGAGGCGCTGGAACGGGTTGGGCTGAGCCAGCAACGCCACCGCCAGATCGGCGAGCTGTCCGGCGGGCAGAAGAAGCGGGCCTTCGTGGCTCGCAGCATTGCCCAGGACGCTCAACTCCTGCTCCTCGACGAACCGTTTGCCGGCGTCGACAAGACCAGCGAGGCAACCCTGATCGACCTGCTCCGGGAGCTGAGGGACGAGGGACGGACGGCGCTGATTTCCACGCACGACCTCGCAGGCATCCCGGAACTGTGCGACGAAGCGGTGCTGCTGCACAACCGAGTCCTCGCCCACGGGCTACCCGAGGACGTCCTGACACATGACAAGCTGGCACTGGCGTTCGGCCCGACGCCGGCCGCCGTACCGTCCAGCGTTCCCCTGGGACAAGCAGCGAACGAACGCTAGGACAACGTTATGGACCTTCTCACCTTCATCATCGAACCGCTCCAATACGGCTTCCTGACCCGGGCCCTGATCGTCACTGTGTGCGCGGCGGTGGTCGCCTCCGTGCTGTCCTGCTGGCTGATCCTGATGGGGTGGTCACTGATGGGCGACGCCGTTTCACACGCGGTGCTGCCCGGCGTCGCCCTTGCCTACATTATCGGCATCCCGTTCTCCATCGGCGCTTTCGTCTTCGGTGCAGGTGCTGTGGCCTTGATTGGGCTGGTGAAATCGACCACTAAGCTCAAATCGGACACCGTCATTGGGGTGGTGTTCACCGGCTTGTTTGCCGTCGGACTGGCCATCGTATCCCGAACGCCATCCCAGGTGGACCTGATGCACATTCTGTTCGGAAACGTCCTGGGCGTCACCAATGGGGAGTTGTGGCAGGTGGTCATTCTGGGTGTCCTGACGCTCGCCATCCTGCTCTACAAACGCCGCGACCTCACCCTCTTCGCCTTCGACCGGACCCACGCGCATGTGATCGGGCTCAATACCCGGCTGCTGTCGGCCCTGTTGCTGGGCCTGCTGGCGCTGAGCGTCGTCGTCGGCCTGCAGGCGGTGGGGATCATCCTGGTGGTCGCCATGCTCATTACCCCCGGGGCGACGGCCTTCCTGCTGACCCGCAGTTTTGATCGGATGCTGATCCTCGCCGCGGCCATCACCGCCGTCGCCTCGGTGGCAGGAATCTATGCCAGCTATTACCTGGACATCTCGACCGGCGCCGCAGTGGTACTCTCCCAGTCGCTCGTTTTCGTCCTGGTTTACCTGTTCGCGCGGCGAACTGGCGTCCTGTGGCAGGTGGGCAACCGGCGCCGCCTCCGGCGCACCATGGCCCTGACCGCCAGACCGTTAACGGCTGTCCGCCCTCTACCGGCCAGCCACCAGCCATTCGGTGGTGCCTGAGGTGGTACGCCGGTCAGCTATCGCCCTCAGCGCGGGATCGTCGAGCGTCCAGGACTATGTCAAGGGCATCTACTCCTTCACCGAATGGCAGGAACGGCCGATCACCGCCTCGCAGCTGGCGTCCCGGCTGTCGGTAGCCAACTCCTCGGTCTCGGAGATGGTCCGCAAACTCATGGATCTGGGCCTCGCCCGGCACGAACCGTACGGCGCGGTTGAGCTGACCGACGACGGGCTGCATCTTGCCCTGGCGATGGTGCGCCGTCACCGTCTCCTGGAGACGTTTCTGGTACGCGAGCTCGGGTACCGGTGGGACGAGGTCCACGACGAGGCCGAGCTGCTGGAGCACACGGTGTCCGACACCTTTATTGAGCGGCTGGACCGGAAACTCGGCTATCCGTCCCGTGACCCGCACGGGGATCCGATCCCCACCGCGGACGGGAAAATTACTGTGCCGAGCGCTCATCCCCTGCGGGAGCTCGACGACGGGCACCGGGGCCGCATCACCCGGATCAGCGACGCAAATCCTGAGTTGCTCAGATTCCTCGCTGCGGAAGCCATCGACCTCGACGCTCCGGTACAGGTTCTGGAACGCAAACCTTTTGGGGGTCCCCTGGTGGTGAGGGTTGGCGATTCCAGCAGCGCCAGGACCTTCGACTTCGGTGAAGAACTGACCGCTGCGCTGTGGATCGAAACCCATGAGGCCCATGCAGGCTGCCGCCTGCGCGAAGCCTCCGGGCGCTAGCCACCCGCCAGGCCGGCGCCCACCAGGACGGCGCCGGCAGCGATACCTGCCGCCGCGGCGATCAGGGCGAGCACCGCCGTTCCGATGGCGTGGACCAATCCACGTCCTACCCGCCCGCTCCGGATCAGCCTCACCGTGTCGACACTGGCTGTGCTGAAGGTAGTGAACCCGCCCAGGAACCCGACACCGGCGGCGAGCTCTAGCTCCAGAGACACCCCGCCGCCCAGGGCCAACCCGGTGAGGAGCCCCATGAACCCGGAACCCACCACGTTGATGGTCACCGTCCCCCAAGGAATGGCCGTGGCAAACCGCGCCCGCACCACGCCGTCGAGTACGAAGCGGGTCACCGCACCGAGCCCACCCGCCGCACCGATCAGCAGGACCACCAGGACGCTCACCGGCCGGCCTTTCCAGTGGTAGACCCCCGATTGGCTTGGCGGCGGGTCAGTGCTGCGGCTAGTCCGATCCCCGCGAAGCTCAGCAGGATTCCCCCCAGGAGGCTGGCTGCCACGTACCCGGCCGCCGGCCAGTAGTCACCCTCGGTTCCCAGCCCGATCGTTTCGATCGCGAAGGTGCTGTAGGTGGTGAATCCCCCCAGAAACCCTGTGCCCGCCAGCAGCCGCACCATGCGGCGTTTCCCCTGGTCCGGTCCGGTGCGCAGCAGGGACTCCAGGAGCAACCCCAGCAGAAACGAACCGCTCAGGTTGATCAGCAGGGTAGGGAGTGGCCAGCCCTGCGGAGCGGGAAGGAGCCCCTCCAGCCAGAACCGACTGAGTGTTCCGCCCATTCCACCAACGAAGACCAGGGCAATGAGGGTTAGGCGATGGTGTGGTTGAGGTGCGGCAGGGTCGGCTGACCGTTCGCCCAGTCTGTGCCGACGGATCACAACGCTCTGCCCCTATCGGGTGTCAAAGGAAGGAACCATCAGCCCTGCGTGGCGGTTCGGGCAATACCCCGGCGGGATCCATCGCCGTAGCCTTGACTATATCGGATCTGTACCGGGAGCCCCCGAAAAGTCACAGTATTAGCCGTCGGCAATTCGGGGGTGCAATGATCACTACCAGCACCGCATGCTCCGCGCCCGCACCCATCTAGGCAAAGGTTCCACATGACAACGCTGGGGATCGAAGAAGAGTACCTCCTGCTGGACCCGCTGTCCGGGTTGCCGGTCTATCAGGCGAATGAGGTGCAGGCCCTCTTGGAGCAATCACCCACCATCGAGGCCGACGACGTTCAGCGCGAACTCCTCAGCTGCCAGATCGAGACTGCCACCCCAGTGTGTTCAACCCTGACCGAAGCGGAAGAATCCCTGCTCCACTTCCGACGACGCATCTCGGCAGCGGCGCGGAAGGCGGGGGTGCGGGCCAGCGGTTCAGCGACGGCGCCCCGGATTGAATCCGCCTACCCGACGCTGACCGATCATCAGCGCTATCACGAGCTGAAGGCCAGCGCCAGCGGGATCGTGGCGGATCAGTTTGTGAATGGCCTGCACGTTCATGTCGCGATCCCCGACCGGGAGACCGGTGTGCAGGCATTGAACCGGATCCGGCCGTGGCTTCCGATGATCATAGCGCTCAGCAGCAATTCACCGTTCTGGTTGGACCGGGACAGCGGCTTCGCGAGTTGGCGGGTGGTGCATTACCGCAGGTGGCCGGTGCAGGGGTGCCCGCCGGTCTTCGCCGATGCCGCCGACTACGAACGCCGCATTGAACGTCTCGTGGGCACCGGCGTCATCATCGACCGCGGTGTTTTGACCTGGATGGCGCGGCTGTCCGATGCCTATCCCACGCTGGAGGTGCGGGCCGGCGACGCCCAGCTCGAAGCCCAGGATTCGGTCCTTCTCGCTGCCCTGGTCAGAGGTCTGGTGTCCACAGCTGTCCGCGAGGCCAAGGCCGGCTTGCCGTTCCTCAACCCGGACCCCGAACTGCTGGACGCCGCCATGTGGCAGGCGGCCCGGCACGGACTGGCCGCCTGCCTGGTTGAGCTGGAGACCGGTAACCTGCTGCCGGCCCGTGAGGTGATGGACCGGCTACTGTTCTACACGGCGGCCGCAGTGGAAGCCGAAGGTGATACCGAGTGGATTGCCGCGGGCCTGGCAACGGTCTGGGAGCGGGGCACCGGTGCCGAACGCCAGCGCCGGGCCATGGCGGACGGCGGCATGGCCTCCCTCCTGGATCTCTACAGCACAACGCTGACCGCCGAACGCTAACCCGGTTTCTGGTTTGCCCGGCCCTCCGCCAGCCGCTGCAGCGTCCTGGCGATCCGCGCGTCCCGGGTGGCAGGACGCTTCGCGGAGGCGATCCACAGCGCGTATTCGCGCTGGCGCGAGTACGCGAGAGCCCTGAACCGGTCCACTGCACCGCCCGCCACCAGTGCCGCCGCCACATCATCGGCGAGTTCCACCACCCGCTCGCTGGTGTCCAGGGTAAGCGACACACGCACCGTGTCGCCGGCGGCTTTACCGATCTGTGCCTGGACGTCGGACCGGACCAACAGCAGGTGATCGTCGCCGTGGGTGACCAGCGAACCCCGGTATCCGACGCCGTCGAACGTGGCACGGACCGGGACCCGCCCGCCTGCACCAAATGTTTCCGGCACGCTGTACGGAAAGGTGACGAACGACGCCGCACCAATCACGGCTGAGTGCTGGATGACTGCGTCGAACTCGATGGGGCCGGGATCTTGATAATGGGCCATCCCTGAAGCTTAGCTAACCCGTCTATGGCCCGGCCGTCCGAAGGACCCGCGCCTCCCACGGACGCAGCCGTCCAGCATCCTCTGTGGTGTCCTCAATGGTGTCCCGTGTGGCGTCCGACCTCGAAACCGGGTAGTTGCCCAGCACGCGCTCCCCGCGGCCCAGCCCCTGCGGCAGGACCAGGTCCTCGCCTGACACGTTGCCCAGGACGGTGAGCGTCTCACCGTTCCGGGTCCGCGTGAATGCGTACAGGGTGGGGTGGTCCTCCTGGATTGGGGTGAACCCTCCGAGGCGCACGACGGCGTTGTCGTGCCGCAGCCGGATCAGCTGCTGGTAGTAACCGTAAACGGATCGATCTGACGCCCGATCCGCCTGGGCGTTGATCGCGGTGTAGTTCGGGTTGACCCCCAGCCAGGGCTCGCCGGTGGTGAACCCTGCGTGGGCCTCGTCCGACCACTGGACCGGTGTTCTGGCGTTGTCGCGGCTCATGATGCGAATGCCCGCGAGCACCTGCTCCGGGTCAAGCCCCAGAACGGTGGTCGCTTCGGTGAAGTAGTTGATCGACTCCAGGTCCCGGAAGTCCTCGATGGCGGCGAACGGCACGTTGGTCATGCCGAGTTCCTCGCCCTGGTAAATGTAGGGCGTCCCCCGGTGCAGGTGGAGCAGGGTCGCCCATAGGGTGGCCGACTCATATCTGAACTCCGAGTCATTGCCGAACCGTGACACCAGTCGCGGCTGATCGTGGTTGTTCAGGTAGAGGCTGTTCCAGCCCGTCGTTGCCAGACCCTGCTGCCACCGGTTCCAAGACACTTTCAGGTCAGCCAGATTCAGGCCACGGTAATCCCACTTGCCGCCGGGCCCGTAGTCCAGTCCAACATGCTCGAACTGGAAGATCATGTCCAATTCGCGACGGGACGGGTCGGTGAAAAGGCGGGCCTCCTCGACTGTTGCACCGGGCATCTCGCCCACAGTAATCAGCTCAGACGACCGTCCGGCGAACACCTCGCGGTGCATTTCCTGCAGGTAGTCGTGGATTCGTGGACCGGAAATGAAGTGCGGCCCGCCGTCGCCCCACAGTACTCCGGGCGGGACAACGCCGTCCGGCAGAGCGGGGTCCTTGGAGATGTAGTTGATGACATCCATCCGGAAGCCATCAACACCGAGGTCGAGCCACCAGTTCATCATCTCGTAGACGGCCGAGCGGACCTGAGGGTTGTCCCAGTTCAGGTCCGGTTGTTGGGGGGCGAACAGGTGCAAATAGTACTGCCCGGTGTGGGGGTCGAGCGTCCAGGCCGGCCCGCTGAAGGCCGATCCCCAGTTCGTCGGTTCGGCACCGGGGCTGCCGGCGTCGAACCCGTCCCGGGGGTCCCGCCACCAGTACCAGTCTCGCTTGGGGCTGTCCACGGAAGCGGACGCCTCCTTGAACCACTCGTGTTCGTGGGAGGTGTGGTTGACCACCAGATCCATCACCAGTTTCATCCCCCGATTGTGCACACCCTCCAGGAGCTCGCGGAATTGTTTGAGGGTACCGAACGCTGGATCGATCCGGCGGTAGTCGCTGATGTCGTAACCATTGTCGTGGTGTGGCGACTGGTAGACCGGGGACAGCCAGAGCACGTCGACGCCGAGCTCCGCCAGGTAGTCCAGCTTGCCGATGATCCCACCCAGGTCGCCCACGCCGTCGCCGTTGGAATCGGCGAAACTACGGGGGTAGATCTGGTAGACAACAGCGCTCGTCCACCAGGCGGGCTGGGTCTGGTCCGTTGCGATGCTCACGAGGGGTTCTCCTTGGCTGGTGTTCGCCGCACTTCGATGAGTACTGATTGTTCGGGGAAAAGCACAGGTGCCTGAACGCCGATGGACCCGAGAACACGACCTGACAGGATGACCGGGCTGCCGAGCAGCGCCGCCTGGTACCAGTCCAGTGAGGACTGGCCGGCACCCGGATGTTCGAGTGCCGGGGCCGCCGGGGCGAGGGTGTACAACGCCGTGGGTTCCAGCCCCGGAAACCGGATCCGGCCTGGCGGATAGGAGGCACTGGATGCGGTGAGGGTATAGGAGTACAACGCCGCGGAACCGTCCCTGGCCACAGTGCCACGGAGATCCATGGCCGGGTCCGGCAGGTCCGCGTGGACCACCCTGCCGCTGTGCAGCAGGCTCCGCCATCGTTTGTGCAGGGCAATCCACGCTGTGAGGTCAGCAGAGTCCTGCTCCCCCAAATCGGAGATATCCCATTCGACCCCGTAGTGGCCAAACACTGCAGTGCTTGCCCGAAGCGACAACGAGTGCGCCCGGTGGGTGGAGTGGGAGACCGGCCCGCCGATGTGCATCCCCATCAGTTCAGGGGCGATCAACAGTCCGGTGTACTTCTGGATGACCAGTCGCTCCAGCGGATCAATGCAGTCGCTGGTCCAGATGCGGTCGGTGCGGGCCAGGATTTCCAGGTCCACCCGCCCGCCACCCGAGGCGCAGCTTTCAATCTCGAGGCCGGGATGGCGGCGTTTGAGCTCCTCGAGCAGCCGGTACAGCGCCGCCACGTTCCGGTGCACCTCGGGCATACCCGAGGTGGCGCCGACCGCTTCCACCAAATCCCTGTTGTGGTCCCACTTGAGGTAGGCGATGTCGTGATCCGCCAGGATGGAGTCCATCCGCTCCAGGAGGTATTCCCACGCCTCGGGGATGGCCAGATTCAGCACCTGCTGCTGGCGGGCCGACGGCGGCAGTCGTCCGTCGGCCTGCAGCATCCAGTCGGGGTGCCGCCGGGCCAGATCGGAGTCCGGGTTAACCATTTCCGGTTCGAACCACAGCCCAAATTCCATCCCGAGAACGCGCACATGGTCGATGATCGGAGCCAGTCCGTCGGGCCACACGTCGTCGTCGACAAACCAGTCCCCCAGGCCTGCCGTGTCGTCGCGGCGTCCCCTAAACCAGCCGTCGTCGAGCACGAACCGTTCGATCCCCACCGCAGCCGCCCGGTCAGCCAACTGGGTGAGCCGCTCGAGGTTGTGGTCAAAGTAGATGGCTTCCCAGGTATTCAGCGTCACAGGTCGCTCCCGCACCGGGTGGGAGGGCCGGCTCCGTTGCTCCTGGTGGAACCGCTGTGCGAGCTCGTTGAGGCCGTTGCCCCACGAGGCCAAAGCATCCGGTGCAGCATAGGAGTCGCCCGGCTGAAGCACAATTTCCTGCGGCAGGAGCAGCTCTCCGGCGGCGATGAAGGTCTCACCGGTGGGTGTCTTCTCCACCAGGAGCTGGTGGTTTCCACTCCAGGCAGCATGCACGGCGTGAACCACGCCGGATTCGAACCCGACTGATGCCTCCCCCGCGGCCAGCAGGAGCGTCGCGTCGAGTCCGGGCCGGCCTCGCCTGCTCTCACGCCGGTAGGTACCGGTGGTCAGGGCGTGCCGTTGCGGGCTGCGCTCCCTCAGGTGGCGTCCGGTGGTGTCAAGGATTTCCACAGCGTCTGATGGAACCGGGAACACCGCCAGCAGGGCGTCCACCTCGTAGGGGGTGTCCCCCACATTCGTCAGCCGTAACCGCTGCCTGAGCAATCCCGCGTCGGTCAGGGTGAGAGTGCCTTCCAGGCGAAGGCCGCCGTGGGGATCGGCTGCCGAGAAACGAAATTCAGCGGTCGACGTCGAACTAGCCGTCGTAGCCAAGCGCGGAAAGAGGGCCCTGCCGGCGCGGTGCCCTATGATTCCCGGGGTGCCCTGCCACCCAAACGATTCCTGCGGAGTCAACGTCAATCGCGGCGGCGAGTCAAGACCGCCCGAAACCCTCTGCGGCCTGGATGCTGCGGCAAAGTCGTCGAGGCTGCCGGTCTCGCCCAGTTCGCTACCCCAGTACAGGATGGCTGGCAGGCCCGCAGCCGTGGTGTCGACAACAACGCTGGTACCGCCGTTGGTGAAATGAAAGACCGTAGTAGACTGCATTAGTTATTTTTACTGCAAAAGTAATTGTAGTGTCAAGCATCGCAGCTGACCCGTTTGACGCATGGCGGACGTCGATCATCGATAGTAAATTGACTTTGGTATCACAGGAAAAATATTCGGGGACGGAGTCCAGTGAAGGCAGTCCGAGCGCTCGCCGCCGATAGTCCCACCCGTGCCATTGCCCGCGAGGTGCTGATCCGTGGCCCCATCTCGCGGAGTGAGCTGGCACGGAAGCTCGGGCTATCTGCCGCCAGCCTCACCCGCCTGAGCAAGCCTCTGCTCGCGGCCGGCATCCTGCAGGAAGGCTCTGATGTGCAGGTGGGGGCGGTGGGCCGCCCCACGAAACCCCTGAACATCTGCTCCGACTCCCACCGGTTCGTGGGCATCAAACTGACCGGTGATGCCGCAAGCGCCGTCTCGGTAGACCTGCGCTGCCGGGTGAACGCTTCGGCGACGCGACCGCTGGCCAGCCATCTGGTGGATGACGTCGTCGACGTCGTCTGTGCCGTGGTGGGCGATCTGGGCCCGGCGAGCAGCTTCAGCGGCATCGGGATCAGCTTGGGCGGCAAGGTGGGATCACCCACCGCATCCGGAACGGTTCAGCGGGCACCCTTCCTCAACTGGCGTGATGTTCCCCTGGCCCAGCTCGTGCAGCAACGCACAGGGCTACCCGTGGTGCTGGAGAACGACGTCATTGCCCTCACCGTCGCTGAGCAATGGTTTGGTGCGGGGCGGGGGGTCCCGAATTTTGCGGTAGTGACCATCGGAGCTGGCGTGGGCTACGGGCTGGTCATCAACGACCAGGTGATTGCTCCCCCGGATGCCGGGCTGGGTCTTGCCGGGCATTTTCCGCTGGACGCCTCGGGCCCGCTGTGCCCCGAGGGCCACCGGGGGTGTTCAACGGCGATGCTGACCATGCCCGGGATCTGTGCCCAGGTGACAGGGGCGACGGGCCTTGCCCACCCCTACGCATCGGTGTTGCAGCTGGCCCGCGAGAAACACCCGGTGGCCCTGCACGTTGTCGAGAGTGCCGGCGCCGCCTTGGGCACCTTGATCGCGGCGATCGCCAACCTGACCATGGTCGAGTTGATGATCCTTTCCGGTGAGGGGATGGACCTGGTCGATGTGGTGCCAGCTGCGGTGGATGCGGCGGTGGCCGCCTATCGGGATCCGGAGGCACAATCGGTACAGCTGGTCCGTGAACACACTGACTTCAGCCAGTGGGCGCGGGGCGCGGCGGCAGTCGTGATCCAGCAGTCAATCGTGGGAACGCTGAGCTGACCGTCAGCGACCCTCATTGCGGCGGACCATTCCGACGATCAGGAGAATCAGCCCGAGCGCCAGAGGGATCAGGGTCACCAGGGTGTGGGTTCCACCGATGAAACTCATGTAAAAGATGAAGATGAAGGATCCGATCACCAGGAACAGCCCGGTGTTCACCAGCGCGCGGCCCCGGTTAGGGGGCGGCAGCGGGGGAAGCCACGATGGAGGATCGTCCGTCCAGTTCATCTGGTCAGTCTACGTCCGGGGACGGACACCCGATGCTCCCGCACCAGTTAACGACAAAACGTCCCTCCCCCAAAGGGGAAGGACGTTCCGCCGTGAAAGGCTTTCCGTGGAGATGGCGGGAATTGAACCCGCGTCCGATGCAGTGTAGTCAGGGCTTCTCCGGGCGCAGTTTGCGTCGGTTTTTCTCAGCTTCAGCCATCTTGCAAACAGGTGACTGCCAAGCTCAGTTACATAAGAGTCCCCCCGAAGCCTGTAACGAGCTTCAGGAGCAGTGGCCCTCTAAATGACGCCAGGATCCGGGACGAGAGCATTCCCGGGCTGACGGACTTGGTCTTACTGCCTAGGCAGCGAGAGCGAAGTCAGTGCGTTTTTGTTCGGCACTTATATTTTTACAAGGAGCGTTAACGAGATAACCTTGTAGATCCTCGGCCCGCTTCCCCTGTCGCGACTAACATCGTCGAAACCTGTCATCCCCGTGTGTAGTTATCAAGTAATACTTCCCGGATTGCCCCGGGTCTCCCAGTATATCGCACTGGGGCACGGTTCGTGGTCCCGGCTGGATGGTCCGCGAAATCCCTAGACGGTGATCCCGAACATGACGATAGGTGATTGCCACAGTGTCACTACCACGAAAGACACTGCCACGAACGCGAGGCCGACGGCGGCCAGGGCGGTGGTTGCCGCCTGCTTTCGTGTGAAGCTCCACCAGAACACCACCATGTTCATCAGCACCAGCAGTGGCGCCACCCAGATGATCACCTGAGCCAGATACAGGTAGATCAGGAAGAAAAAGGGGATCAGCGCGAAAATACCCACCGGCACGATCGCCAGCAGGATGAGCAGATCGACTAAGGCAACCACCGTCACCCACCAGGGGCGCCGGTACCGCAGTTCCAACTCCTCAGTGTCCTCGCGCGGATCCTGGGCATCCCAGAAGACGTCAGTCATACCTCAGGTGCCCCGGTTCTTGTCGCGCATATCGCGCAGCGCTTCGCGGTTGTCTTGCTTTTCCCTCAAGGTCTGACGCTTGTCGTAGTCCCGCTTACCCCGTGCGACGGCGATTTCGACCTTAGCCCGACCGTTCAGGAAGTAGAGCTGCAGCGGCACCAGAGTGAATCCGCTCTCCCGGATCCGCTGCGAGATGCGGGTGAGCTCGTCCCGATGCAGCAGCAGCTTGCGGCGCCGCCGGGCCGCGTGGTTGGTCCAGCTGCCCTGCGTGTATTCGGGGATGTGGATGCCTTCGAGCCACAGTTCGTCGTTGTAGAAGATGGCAAATCCGTCCACCAGTGATGCGCGCCCCGCCCGCAGTGACTTCACTTCGGTACCCATCAGCGCGATGCCGGCCTCATAGGTATCCAGGACCTCGTAATCGTGCCGGGCCTTCCGATTGGTGGCCACTACCTGTCGGCCACTTTCCTTGGGCACGGTACAACTCCTTTTTTTCGGGTGATTCAGCTCCACGGCTCAGGCCTGCGGAACGGAGAATGGTCCCTCCAGTCTACGACGTCGGTCGCTACAGCAGACCCAGCGGGTCAACCAGACTGCCATTGAGGACGGTTTCAAAGTGCAGGTGGCACCCGGTGGAGTTACCGGTGGTGCCCGTGTGGCCGATCAGCTGACCGGCGCTCACCTTTTGTCCCTGGGACACCGTGAAGCTGGCGAGGTGGTAGTAGTTGGTCGCCAGCGCGTTGCCCTTTATCACTCCATGGTTGATGACGATACGGGTTCCCGCGCCGGGGAGTGCATTGGAATCGGCGAACCATACCTCGCCCGCGGCGGGGGCGTAGAGCGGGGTGCCGCACCCCACACCGTAATCGAGTCCGGTATGCGTGTAGCCGCCGGACCCGTCGAAGTCGATGGTGCCAACCGGCGTCGCCCGCCAGCCGAAACCCGATGAGATGGGGCCGCTCACCGGTGCCTGCAACCCGAACGCCGACGGGCTGCCCGACTGGATCGGGGTGACCGGGGCTACCGCTGCGGGGATGATCGGTTCGGGTTTAACCGGCTCAGGGGCTGGCTGCTGCGCGGCAGCCGCTGCCGCTGCTGCCGCGGCGGTGGCTGCCGCAGCCGCATCGGCTGCCGCCTGCGCCCGGCGTTCGTTCTCAATACGGGCACGCTCCTCGGCCTCGGCTTTGAGCCGCGCTTCTTCCTTCTTACGGGCCTCTTCGATGAGCCGCGCCTGGCGGGCAGCGATGTCGGCGGTGACCTTCTCATGTGCGGCTTCCACCTCGGAGAGCTTGGCCTCGATCACCGGCTTCTGCTCCTGAAGCTGATCGGATAGCTCTGAGGTGTCAGCGACAAGAGTGTCAACCTTGTCCTTTTCGGTGGCTGCCTCATCGCGGGCCATCTGCTCCGCGGCAAGGGCTTGCTCTGCCTGCGATTTCAGATCGAGGATCTCGGCTTCAACTGCGGCAAGACGAGCTTCGGAATTGACATTCGTTGCATTTTGCTGGGAAAGCTGATCCATGGCTGCGTTCTGGCTGCGGAGCGCCTGATCCACCATGTCGATCGAATTGGTGAGGCTCTCAGTACCTTCTGACCCGAACAGCAGGGACAAGTTGGAGGGCACTCCCCCGTTCTTGTAGGCCTGGGTGGCGATCTGCCCGATCACCTCACGGGTTTCACCCATGGCTTCCCGGTCGAGTTCGATCTGTTCGTTGATCTTGTTCTTGGTTTCCTGCGCCAGATCAACGCGCTGGGTCAGAGCCGTGACCTGGCTGGTGGCTGTCTCGACCCGCCCCTGGGCGTCGGCCAGTGACTGCTGGGCGCCAGGCAACTGTCCCTGATAGACGCGTAACTGGGCGATAGTCTCGGAAATGTCGGCGTCAAGGTATTCGATTGACTGCTGGACGTCCTGAATTTCCTGCTCGAGAGCGCTCTGGCGGTTATCTAATTCGTCGGCAAACACCGGAGCGCTGAAACCCAAAGCCAAAGCAACAATCACTGCCACCGAAGTACCCGCCACGACCTTGGTCGCGGCTGATTGATTGGCCGGTTTGAACGACCAAGAATTGACGGCAGGCATATGCTCTCTTTCTTTCCTGGTCATCACTCTAAACCCTCAAGTAGCGTCTGAGGGTTAGGAGGGAGGACACCCCGGCAAGAACTCCCCCCAGGAGAATCAGCAGCGGCGCCAGAAGAAGAACCTCGGTTGATGAGATGAACGCCGTTTCCGGATACATCTCGGCGAGCACACCATTGAGCGCGAAGTGAGCTATCGCCCATAACGTGCCGGTCGCGAGAAGACCACCAACCACTGCGGCGATCACTCCCTCCAGCACAAACGGGAGCTGGATCACAGCCTTGCTCGCCCCGACCAGCCGCATGATTCCGGTCTCCCGGCGCCTACTGAAGGCCGAGAGCCGGATGGTGGTCGCGACCAGCAGCACAGCACACAGCAGCATCACACCCGCTATGGTCAACGCAATCGCGGATGCGACGTTCATGTACGTGAAAAGACGCTCCAACAGCTCACGCTGATCACTGACCACGTCAACACCGGGAGTCGAGGAGAACGCTTCGTTGATGACCTCGTACTTCTCGGGGTCGACCAGATTGACTCTGAAGGATTCGGGCAGCTGGTCTGCGGTAACCGAATCGACAATAGGCGAGTTGGCGAACTGGTCCTGGAAATGACCCAGTGCCTGGTTCTGGGATTCGTATTCGACACTCGAGACGTACTCGCTGAAGGAATTGGATTCGAGGATGGCCTGGATGTCGTCACGCTGGTCCTCGGTGACGGGTCCAGCGGCACAGCTGGGTGACGTCGAATTGTCGACGCACAGGAATACAGCCACCTGGACGCGGTCGTACCAGTAACCCTTCATTTGGTTGATCTGCAGCTGCAGCAACCCTGCGGCCCCGACGAAGGTCAGTGAAATGAAGGTGACCAGAACAATGGAAATGACCATCGCCAGGTTCCGGCGGAGACCGGATCCCAACTCTCCAAGAACGAACGCGAACCTCACGGCGCGGTCACCTCGGTTTCGCCGATGTAGATGCCCTGGGCGTCGTCGCGCACTACCGAACCGTTGTGGAGTTCAACCACCCGTTTACGCATCGTGTTCACGATGTCGTCGTCGTGAGTGGCCATCACCACTGTGGTGCCGTTCGAGTTGATGCGGTCGAGGACCTTCATAATGCCCATCGACGTGGTGGGGTCGAGGTTTCCGGTTGGCTCGTCCGCCAACAGGATTCCCGGCCGGTTCACAATGGCGCGGGCGATCGCCACGCGCTGCTGCTCGCCGCCGGAAAGTTCGTGAGGCATCCTGTTGTTCTTGCCCTCGAGGCCCACCGTATGCAGCACGTCGGGGACTGTTTCCCTGATCACTGCCCGGCTTTTTCCAATCACCTGCATGGCGAAGGCAACATTGGCGAAGACCGTCTTGTTGGGCAGCAGCCGGAAGTCCTGGAAGACCACACCAATTCCGCGGCGCAGCTTTGGCACCCGCCAGCTTGGAATGTTGGCAACGTTCTGGCCGGCAACGTAGACGGCGCCACGCGACACCCGGTCCTCTTTGAGGACCAGACGGATAAATGTTGACTTACCGGACCCTGAGGCCCCAACCAGGAAAACGAACTCCCCACGATCCACTTCGAGGCTGACCGCGTCGAGTGCTGGTCGTGAATTGTTGCTGTAGACCTTGGTGACGGTGTCGAATCTAATCATGACTACTCTGCGCCCATATGGTGCTGCCAGTGCACGGGCATTTGCTGGGGGGAAGAAGGTACCGGCCACTAGACTATAGCGACGCCGCTGCGCGTTGCCGGCTCACCGCTGCGGTGTGTCGCTGATCCCTTGGCCGCCCCCAGTGCCCGGCGTGTGCGCCTATTCTGCTGGTGCTGCCCGGTTGTTGGCCCGCCAGCGGATGCCGGCGTCGATGAAGTCATCGATCTCGCCGTCGAACACGGCCGAGGTGTTTCCGACCTCGTGTTCGGTGCGAAGGTCCTTGACCATCTGGTACGGGTTGAGGACGTACGAGCGCATCTGGTCACCCCAGGACGCCTTCACATCACCGGCCATGGCCTTCTTCTCGGCGTTTTCCTGTTCCTGCATCTGTAGAAGCAGACGGGACTGAAGAACCCTGAGTGCCGCCGCACGGTTTTGGAGCTGGGACTTCTCGTTCTGCATCGACACCACAATGCCGGTGGGAATGTGGGTCAGCCGGACCGCCGAGTCGGTGGTGTTCACCGACTGGCCGCCGGGCCCTGAGGATCTGAACACGTCAACCCGGATTTCGTTGTCCGGGATCTCCACCGAATCGGTCTGCTCGATGAGCGGGATGACCTCGACCGCGGCGAAGGACGTCTGGCGGCGGCCCTGATTGTCGAAGGGACTGATCCGGACCAGCCGATGAGTCCCGGCCTCCACTGAGAGGGTGCCGAATGCATAGGGTGCCTTCACCTCAAACGTGGCGGACTTCAGCCCCGCTTCCTCGGCGTAGGAGGTGTCGAGAACCTGCGTGGGGTAACCGTGGCGTTCGGCCCAGCGCAGATACATCCTGAGCAGCATTTCGGCAAAGTCCGCCGCGTCCACGCCGCCCGCGCCGGAGCGGATGCTCACCACTGCCTCGCGCTCGTCGTACTCGCCCGCCAGCAGGGTGACGACCTCCAGCCGGTCCAGTGAGGCGCTCAGCGAGGTGAGCTCCCTGACGGATTCCTCGCGAGACGCCTCGTCATCCTCGTCCTGCGCCAGTTCAACCAGAACTTCCAGATCTTCAATCCGGGAGTGAAGCGTTTCCAGGCGTTCCAGCGCCGACTGGCGGTGGGAGAGTCTGGAGGTGATTTTCTGCGCGGCGGCAGGGTCGTCCCACAGGTTGGGTTCGCCGGCCTGTTCGCTGAGCTCCGCAATGTCGGTGCGGATCGCTTCGATATCAGCTACCTGTTCGATGTTGGCGTACTTGGTGCGGAGCGCGCGGATTTCTGCGGGAAAATCGATATTTGCCATGATAGAACCAGCCTACGTCATGACGCTGACGGCGGCCGTGGGGGCTCCGGCCACCCGAGCGGACTGAGCTGCGTGCGGTCCACGGCGTCGTCGACGACGGCGGTGGGGCCGTGCCGCATCAGCGCTCGCTGCTGGTCCGCCCCGGTTCCCCGGCGCTCGATCTCGCGCAGTTGTCGGCGTACCGTCGCTTCGTCGTCGTAATCGCGCAACGAGGGCAGGACCCGATCGAGCAGGAGATGCACGGCTTCCGCCGCATCGCAGAGCCCACCCAGCAGCGGATTCACGAGCGGCCCCCGAAGCCCGTATCTGCTCGCCGTCCAGCTGGCTGCCCGCAGATCCGCCGCCGTGGCGGCCGGGGCTGGCTCTCCCCTGTGCCAGCTGCGGACCTCCTCTTCGACGAGCGCCCGTGTCAGCGCCGCGATCAGGACGGCGTCGGCACGGTAGAGGCAGACATCGCAGGCGCGGATCTCGACTGTGGGATGTCTGCGGGCCAGCCGCGCGTCGAGGTAAAGCATGCCTTCGTCGAGGATGACCCCATCGTTCAGCCGGGTCTGCACCATTTCCTGGTACGCCTGCACGGATCCGAACGGCTCGTAGGTTCCCGAGGTGGGCCAGCGGAGGTTCATCGGGTAGCGGTAACTGGCGTAGCCGCTATCAAACCCGTTCCAGAACGGTGAATTGGTGCTGAGGGCCAACAGGACGGGCAGCCACACCCGGATCCGATCCAGGACGGCAACTCCCTCCTCTGCCGACTCGATCGAGACGTGCACATGGAACCCGCAGGTCAGGTGGTCCGCGAGCGCCAGCCCATAGAGTTCCCTCATCCGGGCATACCGTCCGTCCGGCGCCAGCCGGAGTGTTGACGGGTGGACGCTGGTGGCGAGCGCGGCGACGCGGGCGCCGACCCGCCGGGCCGCCCGGTCCGCCTGGCGTCGGCCGCGGTGAATTGCAGCCGCGAGATCACGCAGTTCGGTATACGGCCGGCTGATGACTTCCAGCTGTTGCTGCTGCAGCTCCAACGACAGCTCGCTGACGTCGTCATCGAACGACACCACGCCGGAGAGGATCAGCGGTGCGAGCGGGGCTGGTCGCCCGGTGTGCTCGTCGAGGAGGATGAGTTCCTCCTCCACACCAAAGGACCGTCGCGCCGTTGGCCCGTTGAAGGTCGCATTTACTGGCTGCACCGCCTGCCCCCTTCTGGGCCAAGGCTCTGCCGCTCCATCCTCTATGTTTCGGCCAGGGTTTGGGTTTTGGAGTGGAGGATCGAGCGCTTACCGAGAAGGTTCCTCAGATCCAAAAGAGGTGTCAAGTATTGTGCAGCTCAACGGGATAGGCGGCGTTGTCCGCCAGTTCTTGCGGGGACGAGTGTGGGGGTCAGAAGATGAGGTTCAACCCATTCCACCCAGTGCCCACCTGTACTCGGGGCAACCAGGCGCCGGAGCCGTTCCCCGGATACAGCCACAGAACTCCCCGACTGTCCCGTGCCAGGACATCGGCTGTGCGGTCGCCGTTGAAATCACCTGCGCTCATGACCGCCGTCAGGGAGTTCCAGCCGCTGCCGACTCGAACCCGCTGCAGCCATCCGCCCGCGCCGTTGCCCGGATAGAGCCACAGCTCGCCGGTGGTTCTGACCCGGGCGAGAATGTCAGCGGTGCCGTCGCCATTGAAGTCTCCTGGACCGACGATACTGTTGAACGCGTTCCAGCCGGTGCCAACCCTGACCCGCGGCAGCCACCCCCCGGTCCCATTGCGGGGGTAGAGCCACAAATATCCGGTGACCCTTTCACGGGCGAGGACGTCGACCGTCTGATCACCGTTGAAGTCTCCCGGACCGACGATGCTGTTGAAAGCATTCCAGCCGGTGCCGACCCTGACCCTCGGCAGCCACCGCCCTATACCGTTGCCCGGGTACAGCCACAGGTCTCCGGTGGCAGTTTCGCGCGCCAGTACATCTGCAGGGCCGTCGCGGTTGAAGTCGCCGGGCGTCTCCAGAGCGTTGAATCCTTGCCACCCTGCCCCAATCCGGACGCCACCCCATGCAGTGCCGTTCCCCTTCCCGGGGTACATCCGCAGGTCGCCCGTCGCGGTCACACGGGCCAGAATGTCGTTGTTCCAGTCCCCGTTGAAGTCTGCGGTGGAGCGGGACAGCGTCGATGCGGGGATGGCCAGGGGTGTGAAAGCGTACGGCTCGCAGGTCCGGTCGTAGTCCCGGGTGTCGTCGTACCACTGTGAAAGGTAGACCCGGCCGCCGGAAAAGCTCGGCTGCTGGCACCGGTCCAGCGCCTCGTTCGGATAGTCAAGCCGCCCGGCCGTGGCCCACACAGGCACCCCCGGAAGCTTCCAGGATCCAGTGATCTCGGCCCACCCCGAGGTATAGGAGTAGAGGCCATAGGAGAACCCCGCATCGCGTAGCCCGCGCATCAGACCCTCGATGACGAGCCGGTTATCGCGTTGCTGCGCCGTGGTACTGACGGGCCACGGCTGAGCAGGGCGAGGTTCGACGTCGATCCACACCACCGGTGGCCGGAAGCCGATCCGGTTCATGCTGGCGATGGCAAACCGCGCTTCGGAGTACCCCACGTTGGAGAGTCGACCCGCACGGGTATTGCTGGTCCACGGCCCCCGGGTGCCATAGGTGCTCAGCTGGGCGGCAGTGGGAAACCCGGCCATGGCGTAGCCGTGGCTCTTCTTGTTGTGGGTCTTGGTCCAGGTGACTTGACTGGCCAGGCATGGGTTCTCGGTGAACGGCAAACCCCTGGTCAAGCCGACGACGACGAATTGGGTTGAGAGCGGCGGCAGAGGCAGGCCGAAACCGCCGACTGCTGGCGGGCATTGGGGCCAGGAAACATCGTGACCGAATAAAGGAGCTGCCTGGGCGGGTGGTGCGACTGTCACGAAGCCGAACAGAAGCGCCAGCGATGCGACAACTGCCACTACCATCCGCCGGAGCGAGCGAACCACCATGCGAACCACCTCATCCAACGTCACCATTTTACCGCCATTCACCGGAAAGAGCGCTGCTGATGCGGAACAAATCTGCGGTCAGCGAGTGAGCTCGGATCGGGCGTCGGCCGTCACCACGATGGGTATCCCGGCGGGTACCAGGAAGTTCACTATCGGCGGGTGGACGACGGCGGTGAGCACCACGCGTGCGGTCCTGCTGTCAGGCGCACCGGTTGCCGGGTCCACGGTCAGGCCGTCGAACCGCGCCCCGGATCCGGTCAGGTCCAGGTATTCCTGCACCGTGGACCTGACGGTTCCCGGGTCGAGCTCCGGCACCGGTGCGGTTGCTCCCGGCAAGGGTTCGGCCAGTCCGTAGGTGTCTGCGGCGGTGAGGGCTGCGCCGTCGGCCACTGACAAAAGCTTCTGCCGGTCCAGGTAGACGGCCGAAGCCCCCAGCACCACGGTGATCATCAGGAGAGTCAGCAGCACATAGCCAATCACCATGACCACCACCTGCCCGTTTTCCGGGTCAGGGAATTCGCTGTCCCGGCGGGACTGAACGAGCCGTCGCATCACTTGAATCGTTCCACCAGTTGAGTTGCTGTTGCGTCGACGGCAACCGTTGAATCCCCCGCCCCGCGGGAAGCAGGCATGAACGGCAGGGAGATGCCCAACCGTACCTCGACCGTCACGCTTGAACCGGGCGTCAGGCAGTCACCGGTGCAGCGGATGTTGATCTCGGCGGCTGAGGGATCGAACCCGAAGTCGCCCAGCACCAAGAGGGCGGCCTGACGCGCCCGAGGCGCGGCCTGGGCCGTTGATTCCTCAGTGACATAGATCTTCGCTGCCTGATCGGCGGCGCCGACCACCGCGAAGGAACCTGCCTGGAGTTGACCAAGAGTCAGAACGAAATAGATGACTGGCACCAAAAGGACAAGGCCGAGGAAAACAAACTCGACGACCGCACTCCCGCTCTCCTCGTCATTCGTCGGCAGGCTGTCGGGGAAGCGCCGCATGGCCGGTCACCTCCAACGCACCCGCGGGACCGATCAAGCCAATGACTGGCAGCGGCGCCCGCACAGTCACCACCAGCATGGACAGACCGTCGCGGCTGACCTCGCCAACCGAAATGTCGTCGGCGTAGCCGTCGCTGAGGGCAGCAGAAATGATGGATCCGGTCCGCTGTGCAGCATCACCAGCTGATCGGTCGGCCAGAGTTCCGTACCGTGCACCTGACGACGCCGCGTCGATGAGGGTGTTGCGAACGTGGAGCACCAGGGTGAGCTGGATGACCGCAATGAAGATCACCGACAACAGTCCGCCGATCAGGGCGAAGTCCACCACCGCTGCGCCGCGCTCGGAACTGGTTCCTTTGCAGGAATCCACCTGCACGACCGGCCGCCTAGGGATTGACGCGACTGATCGCATCATTGAACATGTTCTCCAGCGCCGGGCCGGCGAGAGCGAGCAGCGCTGCCACCAATACCGCGGACATCAGGGTAATCATGACCCAGCCGGGGACATCCCCCCGCTCCGGTGGGTCGTCGTCAACGCTCGTCGCGGCCCTCGTCACCCGGATCAGGACGAGCGCCAGTAGCAGGTGAACTGCGGAAAGAATCCGCTGGGAGGGTGTGGTCGATTTCACGGTGTTCCTCTTCTGTCGGTTCTGGTATCTGGCCGGACAATCACAGACCCAGGCTGATCAGTGCGATGCCTGGATACACTGCAAAAAGTACTGTCAGGGGAAGCACACCGAATACGAGGGGCACCATCATCGCAATCTCTTTTTTCCCCGCGGATTCCATCAGCTCCCGTTTGGCCACGTCACGAACATCCTGCGCCTGCGCGCGGAGGACATCGGCCAGCGGGGTGCCCCGTTGGACGGCAACGGTGATGCCATCGACAAAACGCACCAATGGCGTGAGCCGGGTGCGGCTGGAGAATTCCTGAAGCGCTGTCATCAGGGGCATTCCCGCCCTGGTCTCGGCGAGCACCCGCTCAAATTCACGGGCAAGTTCACCGTTTCCGGTGCGGCAGATCCGTTCGAGCGCACCCGAGGCGCTCTCGCCCGCGCTGACGGCGAGCGCCATCAGCTCGGCGAGGCTCGGGAACTCGGCCAGCATTCTCGCCTCGCGGCGCTTGATCTGCACGGCCAGGACGTAGTCGCGGAGCGCGTAGCTGCCCACCGTGCAACCGACCACCACCAGCATCGCTGGTATTGGTTCGATACTGCCGGAGACCGCGAGTATTACCATGAGGCTGGCGGACACGCTGAGGCCCAGCGCAGCCCAGAGAATTTGCTCACCGCGGAAGTCGATCACCTGCTGGTGTTTCCCGGCCTGCGCCAGCCGCCTCGCCAGCACCGCCGACGCCGGATTGAACCGGCCCAGCCAGCGAACGACGTCGTTCATCACGGGCCGAACGATCCGCTCGAGCGGACCGAAGGGGATGAGCGCCCCCGGTGGACTGTCCAGCAGCCGGGATCGGACATCCACCGATCGCAACTGCGGTGCAACGCGGTCCACGAAGCGGGTCGGCCGCAAAACGGGAACCCGAACGAGCACCAGCCAGAGACCGACTCCGAGGGACGCACCAATCAGCATCGCGAGCGCCTGAACGTCAATCACCGCAACACCCGCTCGTCCTCAGGAAGCGCCCCGATCCTGAGCATCAACCGGTAACAAACCACCGAAACCACCAGACCGCCCACCAGCACTGCGGCCCCCATGGGAGTGTTGTAGGCCCTGACCGCTTCCGGACGGGTGGCAAGGAGCATCAACACCAGCCAGGGAGCGGCAACGGCGAGGCGCGCAGCATTGATGGTCCAGGATTGGCGGGCCACAAGTTCGCTTCGGGTACGCGCGCTGTCCCGAAGAAACTCGGCGAGTGTCCCCAACAGACGTCCCAGGTCGGAGCCTCCTACCTCACGAGTCATCCTCAGCGCCTCGATGATGCGGTCTGCCACGGGGTCGGCCAGCCTCGCCTTCAGCCGTCCGAGAGCATCATCGAACCGTGCACCCGCCCGATAGTCGATCCCGAAGGTAGTGAAGGCCTGCCGCAGCTCCGCTGGACCCTTCTCACCCAACTGGCTGATCGCTTCCGGCAAGGACAGGCCTGCGCGAATGGCTGATCGTAGGTGATCCACGACGTCGGGCCAGAGTTCGCGCAGGGACTCCGCCCGACGATGGGCCCGCCACCTGACAATACCCAAGGGGACAAGAGTGCCAAATAGGCAGAAACAGCCAGCGATGGGAGGAGACCCGGTGACAATCAGAACTGCTAGGAAGACCAGCGCTCCGACGCCGAGGGAGGATGCCACGAGGCCGCCGGCCGACACTGCTTCGATGCCGGCACGCAGCAGCAGTTCTTCGACCCGTCGGCTCCTCCGGTGGGCGCGCGTGCCCCTGGCGGGTTGCGCCCAACAGGACCACCAGATCAAGAACAGACCAGTACCGAGCACCGCTCCGACGACGGCGGTCACGGGACCGCCTCCAGAAGGCGGGCAACCTGAAATCCGGCGTTGGCAAACTTTTCCGCAGCAGGCATCGCCGTTGCTGTGACCGCCAGGTCACCGTCGATCCGCCGGAAGATGGTCGAGGATTCGATGATCCCGTTCTCCACCCGTCTGCCCAGGGACAGAATTTCGGTGACCCGTCGTCGACCATCGCGGAGGCGTTCGCAGTGGATCACGAGGTCGATGCAGGACGCGACAGTCGGCACCACAAAAGCGCTAGCACATAACGTCGAAGCACTACCAGAGTATGAACGGGAGTCAGAGTTACCCGTTAGGATCACCACATCCCGCCTGGGATGGATCAATCGCCAACGCAACACCACTACAGGAACAGGGTCTCAGCCATGAATACCACCATCGCCAAGCCACGCAAGACGGTCCAGCAGTTCTTCCGCTTTGCCATCGAGATGGACCGCAAGCCCTCGGATCTCCTAGGAGAACTTGAGCAGACACACGGACCTCACTGGCACGAAGATGACGCAGTATGGGTGGAACTGGCTGTCCGGGCATCCAAGTAGCGCGACCACCCGCCTAGTAGGGGCGAACACGAAGGCCCAAGCGACTGTAAAGGTTGCTTGGGCCTCTCACTGTCATCGCGACCCTCAAACTGTCACCGCTCCGAACTATGGTCTTGTGCCGTGGGAGATAGCAAGCGGTACGGCGCCGGCTACGTCGATAAGTGGATAGACGGCTGGGTGATGCGAGAGGAACCCATGATGCTCACCGCCGCCGAACTAGACCTCGACCGGAACCCATCCCACGACTTCCCAGAGCCACGCCGCGTCTATGCCTGGATCCGCTATCCATCTAGAGCTATTCAGGTGAAAGCTCACGCCGTCGCTTGGACTCGGACAGCGGTGAAGATCCGATTCGTTGAGCCCAAGGTTCAGACCCAGCGGGAAGGCTGGGTCTGGACCAACGCGGTGAAGCTAGCGACTACCGGGAGACAGAAAACAACTGATGACCAAACTCAAATCACTTAGGAGTAAGTCGTCCGATTGCCTCGATAATTTGGGTTAGACCTGAAACCGGGACAGTATCCTCGTCCGCCTTATTCGAGAGTTGCGTGACGTAGCTCTTCCCGAAGGCTCGATCAATCAGCTCAAGACGAGCGGTATCCACGTCTTTTTGCTCAGCCACAGTAGCGAGGAATGGACCGAACGTTCGGAGTTCCATTTCCATTCGCTTACTCGCCGTCGCTTCATTAGAGAAACGCCCGCCAAGTCTTATAGCAACGGTAGCGGCAGAGCCAGCGAGTACGCCAAACGAAAGTCGTAGAACAATTCCCGGCCATGAGGTGTCCGACAAGTCGCCTGCCTCGGTCAATAGGATCCCGAATGGCACTGCCGCAGCTATCAAAAATAGAAAGCCCAGGACGAAAAGTCCGAGACTAATCCAACTGGAGCTTGCGGCCTGCTTCATGAAGTGCTGCGCCAAAGTGTCAGCAGCCGAAAGACTGGTTAGCTTTTCATGCTCCGCAACAGTCGCCTTTAGGCTTTCCAGCTCCTCGTCTGCACGCTTACGTTTGGCTGCTATGGCGTCGAAATACTTCTTGTAGTCGTCTCGCCATTCGGCATCGATGCCCTCAACCCAGTCTTGAAACATCTCGGAGTTTTTTTGCTTAAGTCCGTCGATGGTGGTCAGACCGTTCTGCACCACTTCATCGATTCGTCCACTAGCTGCTTCGATCTGTATAGATACCTTCCGACCGACCGTCTCCAGATCTGAGAGGGCGCTACGGACTTCATCTGCCCGCTCATCTCCAGCTTCCTGAAGCTTGTTTAGATGACGTATAACCTCGGCCTGTTTTGACTTGCGCGCTTCAAGCTCCTCGGCCTGCCTTTCGAGAAGATTCTCGAATAGCGTGGACATCTGATTGACTTGACCGCCTTTCGCATACCGACGCGGCCAGGAAGCCATATAGAACAACATGGCTTCAGCCTGTGGAACGGCTTGCGTAGTCTGTGCGCGATGCCCAGCGGTGGCGTGTCGGTATGCGAGCATTTCGTTCACTTGGGTGACGTAGGGAAGCGGCGTATCAAGCATCTGCTGGGTAAAGAATGCTGCGTAAACGGTCCCCATGTCCTGGTGGCTCATTACATAATCCATGATGAACTGGATCCGTTCGAGCTCCTTGCTTTCAACATCGTCCAGCGGCTCGATTTCCCTCGCTCGATCCAGTGCAGTCCTCGTTGCTGCCCATATCTGGTGTGAATCGAATTGCTCGCGCTGCACAGCGGCCTCCCCAATAGTGTTGTGCACGTGAGACTACCGCAGAGCAGGTTCCAAGCTACGGAACTGAAGCCATTGAGTTGGAGGCAGTGCCCGGTTTCCCCCCCCCTCTCACCCTCGGGTTCGCTCCTTTGGCGCAGCGCAAAAAATATCCCCCCGAGGTTTCTTTTCCACAGACGGACAGTGCCTAAGCCCAAAATTGCCCTCTATTGGACTCATGACCTATGGGTGTAAGAGGCAACTAGAGAGATAGGCACTATGGCGTAGGCGTGCCTTGTGGGTGGGCAGGTGGGGGGCCAAGGAGTAAGCGTTGGATCCCCTGTGGAAAAAATGCCATGAGTGAGGATCTAGCTACGCCGGAGGGACGAAAAAGGGGTAGCGGAAGGGTGGCCTGGGGTGTCACGCTGCCGTAGAGAGCCGCTTTACGCGCACGTGAGAAAGGTTTGGATATCGTACGCACTGTCAGGCTCTATGCCGCTAGTGCCGCCGTTATGGGGGCGGGAGGACGCCGAATCGTTGATCTTGTGGTGATGATCGGAAAGGCCAGGTTGCCGCCCTGTTGATGAGGACGGCAACCTATCGATCCTTCTGGGGGTTAGGTGGTGAGGTCGGCGATAGTGGCGGGCATTTCGCCGATCAATTCGGCGCACCTGTCCACGCCGCTCTCGCCCACGATTTTGGATCCTTCGGAGTTGAGCCAGCCGGCGAAGTCGAAGTCCGCGTACCGCAGGTCAGGGATGGCCGGGCCGTTGTATGGGACTCTGTTCGCTGCGTTTTGCGCTCCTGAGCGGAGGGTATTGCGGGCGGCTCGGGAGACGTGCCAGCCCAGGTATCCGTCCCATGCGGTAGTGAAGTCGCGGGCTCGAAGTGCCGCTGTCGCCACTGTCATGGCCGTTTCGCCTTCGGCGACCAGTGCTACCTCAAGTTCTTGGTATCGCTCGAGCAGGTCGTGGCACCAACGGTCTTGTGCGGTGGTGAGTTGATCCTGCCAGCGAGCGGCCTCGACCAACTGATCCTGCTGGCGGCTGGCTAGTTCACGGGTGAGTTCGTCGGTGGAGAGCTTGACGTTCATCAATTTGCTTCTTTCTGTTCTGCTGCGGATTTCGCGGATTCGAGGTAGCCGAGTTCGAGACCGGCGCCGGCAGTGCGCACCGCTCCGTCAGGGAGACTGGACAGGTGTTTGTAGCGGGCCTGCGCTTCGGGTGTCCACATGGCGGCAACGGCGGCGAGGGCAGGCGCGGATTCGATGACAGGTGGGGCGGAGCCGTCCCGGCGGGCGGGTGTGAGCGTTCCGTACCCTGATGCGAGGCGTTCGGCTGGTGTGGGGTCTGTCATTGTCTTATTCCTTTTTTTCGTGGGGATGGTGAATTGGTAACCGGTGAGCCGTTGCTCGCCGGTGAGTGTGGTGTGATGCCGCTTAAGGCGTGGTCAATGAGTTGTTCCACGCTGTGGCAGGTGCAGGTTTCCGGCATCGTGACTCCTTAGATGCTTCGCAGGCGAATGTCGGCTATGTCAACGATTCCGCCCGACACTCTGCCGACAGCAACAGTGAGGTCGCCGGTAAAGTTGGCCGGGATGGTGATTGGCTTGCGGACTTCGACCCAGTTCGGAGACGCGGCGAGAGTGTGATCCTTTGATGCTGTAATGCCGGTTCCGGTGGCGGCAGTTCGGACGACAGCCCCAGTGCCCGCACGAACCTGATAGACGAGTTCGCGTGTTCCGCCGAGAAACGCTTCTTTGCGGGAGAAGCCGATAGCCTGAGTGATCGGCGTCCCAGTCGTTGTCGTGGCGTAAGTGATGCCGCTGACAGTAGTAGTCGCCCATGCGACAGTGTTCAGCCAGCCAGTAAATGCATCCTTGAAGTAGCCGTTGCTTATCAGATTGTGCCGGTAGTCGGATTCCGGGTCAGCCAGCAGCATCCCGGTAGGCGTGAGGACTTCAATCTGCCCCGAATCACGGAGCGCTGCGACATTCGCGAACACTTCGTCAACCTGGGCGGTCGTCATATTGCCGACCGTGTCAACGTTCGCCGAATGCAACATCAGTTGAACACCCATTCGTGAGTTCACTGCCCCCCGGATTACACCGTCAACCCATGCCGGTGTCTGGGCATCAATCGTCGCGTGACCGAATCCAATAGGCAGATCCGCTGGCAGTGGACGATACAAGCCGGGAATGTAGCCGCTCACCGCTGCATGGTAGGCGAGTACCAGTTGGCCCGCGTACGTGTTCCAATGCTGCTCAAGTGTTTCGGCCGGCGCGTATCCATCGAACCCGCCAGCAGCAACGCCCGGTGGAGCCCAGCCTTCAACAATCAGGGCAGGCATCCCAGCCTTCAACTCATCCAATGCGGTGACAATCTCTTTGAAGATAGGCTCTGGGCCGGATGCGCTGGCGTGATCCCTGCCGTGGTTCCAGACTTCCCCGCCGTCGTTGATGCACCACCCCGAGAGTTCGAGGAAACTGGATGTATTGCCGGCATTCGCCAGTTGGTTCGAGTTCGTAGCCTGCGACCAGGGGATGCCGTACTTTCGCAGGATCGGAAGTACCTTAGTCTCAAAGTTCGTCAGCCCGTGATCGAACCGGAAGGAAACGGCAGACTTACCACTAGTGCCGATAACCCCGCCACGCCGAGCCTTAAACGCTGAAACGAGCATCGCACGGTGAGACTGCGCTTCGCCGGCGTGGAGCTTGTCAATCTTGTCCCACTTAGTCCATAGCCCGGTTGAGCCCTGGGAGCGGTAGAAAATACCAGCACCCGCATATCCGACGAACAAATGTGTCGCTGCTGGAGAATTGGGATTCTCACTACTCCCGACAATCAGCCGACCCGCGATGTCGCCGGGGGCGTTGGTGAAGTTTTGGCCGGTATAGGGAACCGGATACGAACCAGTCTCGGTTAGCGTGTTCCAGTCCGTGTTGGCCGCGATGAACGGGCGGGCGAACTTCTTAGCCGCCAGTTCAGCGTCCGTGTAGGCCTTGGAATCTGCTGTGGACTGTCCCTGAGAACGCCCGAGCGCGTCATCGGTAGCGATCTGTATTGCGCGGGTGTCAGCGACTGTTGCTACCTGCTGATCGCCCGCAATGGTTAGCAGGCCTTTGGTGCCAATAGGAATCAAGTTGGGCATTAGATAGCCTCTTTCACAGTTGGGGTGGTGCACTGGTCGGTCATTGGTTTATTCGCTCTCTGGGTAGATGGTCGGTAGTGCTGGCTCTGAGTTGCCAGCGACATCGGTAAGGCCGTTTCCGTTACGGCGGTTCAGCTCATAAGCGGTTCTGAGCGTCGATAGTCGGGCTTCGGCGATGATTGCCCGGTTCATCCATGTGCGGGCGTCCTTGTGGGCTCCCTGGGCTTTATCGCGGAACGTGTCGGCCAGTTCGATGTACTGATCTTTGGAAAGTTTCATGCTGGAAACGGATTTAGTGCCGTCTGGGACGCATTGGACAGGTTTTCCCGGCGATTCCCTAGAACCATTTCCCGTGAGAATCACTGGGACTATCTGTCCCATCTGTCCCGATTGAGTGTTTTTCCTAGTCAGAGCCATTTCTTTAGTCCTCCTCGATTTTTGCTGCGAGCCCAATTCCGACGTATCCGCGAGAGCCGGCAACCTTGCCCGCCGATACTCCTGGGGTGCGTTTGATAAGTGATCCGAATGCTTTCGCGGTGATTTGGGGCTCTCCGTTTTTCCGCGCCCATTCGGTGTAGGCGTCGAATAGGACAGCGGCCTTGGCACTAGCTGCGGGACTGATGACACATTCGTCTCCGGCAAACGCGCTCACTGGGTCGTTCTCCTGCCGGTAGCTGGAGTCAGCATTGTTCACAGCATCTGGTGCAGCGAGCCCTATCCGCTGGTACTGCCTGAGTCCTTCGACTGCCCAGACGAGAACGGCGTCAATCTCTGCCGAAATGCGGGCATCAAGGGTCGGATCTTCCTTCCCGATGAATGACTCGGTGAAGGGGACGACTCGGATCCTGGCCCATGCCGCTTCTGAGTCGGCGTCTACCGCTGGGAGGTCATTGGTCAGCATGTAAAACGAGTGGCTGGGCTCAAACTCCACGAAGTCTCGGCCCATGAACTTTGCTGTGATCGAATCACCACCGGTCAGCGACTTCATTAGCGATTCATTCATGCGAGCGCCTTTGTCGAGTTCCGACATCTCGGCCCAACGAGCACCACGTAGGACCATCATCGAGGCAAGTTCCCCGGCTGACTTGTGGCCCTGCCGCCCGGTAATCAGTAGGTCATTTGTCGCAGTGACGGCGTAACTGCCGAGTGCGGCTTTCATGGCTCGGGCAATGACGCCTTTACCGTTCCGGCCACTACCGGTAGCGATGACCAGGACATGCTCGATGACTTGTCCAATGAGTGCCAGTCCCGCGTACCGCTGGAGGAATCCCCGTACCTCTGGATCGGGGAGGCTGGAAGTAAGGAATTCTCGCCACGTCTCGCCGCTTGCCGCTGGATCGTAGGACGCGCCAGTGATCTTCGTCAGCATGTCCGCCGGATCATGTGCCCGAAGTTTTAGCGTGTGTAGGTCCAGGGTGCCGTTTTGGCAGTTCAACAGATGCGGATCCATGTCCACGTGCTCGGCAAGGAGTTTTGTGGATGCCAGCGACAGGACGCCGGCACTGCCTGTCGCCGTCATGCTTGCACGTACGTCCGATGCCAGCTCTGCACTGTGCTGGGACTCAGCCCAAGACAAACGCAGTAGTTCTTCCAGCAGTGCGTTTGTCTTGGATGCTCGGATGTCGGGAGCCCAGCGCTTCCCATCCCATGCGTGCCAGCCAGCACCATGAACGTATAGCACTTTGCCTCGGCCAAACTGAGCGTAGCGAGAGGCAATGCGCTGGTGGGATCGTAGGCCCTGGTCTTCCCAAACTGGCGGCTCGGGCTCGAATGTCTCGGCGAGGAAGTATGCGGGGGTCGTCACTTGGCACCACCGCCGACGGTCTGGGGATAACGTGGGTCGCCGTCGCGTGGGATATAGCTCGATCCAGGTTCCCGGCGGTAACGCTCGACTTCCATTGCCGATATGGTCGCGGGGATAAAGGCATCGAGCCAGGTCTGATAGTGCTCTTTGGCATAAAACTTCGACGCGGCGAGCTCTGCCCGGTCCTCCTGGGACTCCTCAGTAGCCTTGATGCCTTCCCGATACCCCGCCGCGTACATCTCCAGGCAGTTGTCGCATGTCCGGGCGCTCACAGGGCTTCACCGCCCATAACTGGGACCAAACGACACAGCACTATTTCCGCTTCATGGCCGGATGCTATTGCCCTGTCGGCGGCACGCTGGGCGCTTTTGACGGTCAGGAAGACGCGGCGTCGTTGCGTGCCGTGTCCCGTATCCACAACGACAACTAATGCGCCGGCAACATGAAGTTGAGCGCCCGTGTAATAGTCGGTAGCGGCGGGTACAATTGGGGTATCTCCGCAAGAGATTTCAGGCCGTCCAGCTCCCCCGACTGGGCGGCTTTCTCGTGGGTGCCTCATTTAGAACCACCACGTAGAAGGACGGATACACGGTCCAGCTGTTCGGGGGTGAGTGGCGGCGCTTGGCTTACTGTGCGCTGTACGTATGCTTCGAGGTTCGCGACGGCCAATTCGCGACGCGCATTTTCAATCTTGACCGGATCGCCATTGCGTGTTGCTACACCTACTGCGGATCTTGCTTTCAAAACCTGAGAGGGCATAAAAATAGCTCCCTATGAGAGGCAACAAACGTTGCTTTTCACTGGGAGCTGTTAGGCTACTTCCCCCTTATGAGGGCCCTGCATTGGCGGAATCCGAGGCAACCGCAACCATGTAATCACAACAGTACCAGAACAACTGGCTTAGGTTCTTATTTGAACTATCGGGCGTGTCCGCTTCGCTCCTGCCAGAGCCTTTAGCGTGGCCGTGAGCATCCATACATTGTTACGTGTCGTGAGTGTTCCGCATGAAGGGCAAGTAAGGCGCAATGGCGCAGCAGGCTCGTCCTTATGCTGAATTCCCCAATGCGGGCGGTCCTTCAGCCCTTCGGGCATTACGTATAAGAGCTTCACTTCGTCCTGCTTGACCCCGAGAGACACAGAATAGCCGGTGAGATGGTTTGCGCACTTGAGTGGAATATCAGCTACCCGGCCAATAGATTTTTTCACCGCAGACTGAACTAAACTCACAATACGGGTGTCTGTCGCGAGCAGCCTGTAATCAGTATTCTTTTCGTCGATTGCAACGAACCACCCATCCATAAAACTGGTTCCGGGCTTAGTATATTTGCCACTCATAATGCTTTCCAATCAATACGGATCCGCTCGGGATCAAACAAGCGAGGTGCCGACTTCTTCACCGGCTGAACATAGATAGTCATTAGCGCGTTGATCACTCCGCGTCTGTCCTCTATGTCTGCGCCGTTCCACCATTCGCGCACCTGTTCCAATGTTCCCGTGCGTCCGGCAAGGGCGCTAACGTGGCGCAAATTTCCTATCTGATTTTCGACCGCTTCAAGATCCACGTTTATGCGGGCACTGATGATGCCCATTTGCTTAGCCGTTATGGAACCGTCAGCGAAACTATTCGCCGCTTCGTCGAGCCTGGAACGTAGTGTGACTGCCCTCTGGCGTAGCTCTGCCGCGTCGTCATCTTCCCTGTGGAAAGCTAGCCCTTCCGTGTTCTCCGAACGGCTTAGAATACCGATCACCACGTGCCCTATCAGGGCTTCGACAGGCGCGGCATTTTGGAACGTATGCCCTTCACCTTGATTCTGGCATTTGTAGTAGTACACCTGACCATGTGCTCCGCTTCGGCTCGATGTTTTCATGGGTTGATCGCATTTACCGCAGAGCATGAGCCCCGCCAGCAAGTGCTTTATCCTGTTGCCGTTCTGCGTCAGCCGCGATGGGTTTCTGAGGGTGCTAGTCACGGCCCGCCATTCGTCCTCAGTAATAATGGGAGGAAACACGGAGGTTCCAACAATGTCACCGCGATAGACCGATAGGCCCGCGTTGGTCGGGCGTAGAAGCATGTTCCGTACTGCGGTGCTGGTCCAGCGCTGGTCGCGCCGGGTCGGTATCCCCCGCTTGTTTAGATCCTTGACGATGAAGCCAATACTGCGTCCCGCCATAGATCCTTGGATAGCCTTTTTGATTTCTGTGGCTTCCGGTTCCTCGATAATGGGTTTGCCGTCGATCATGCGCCATCCGAATGGAACCGGGCCACCACTGAAAGCCCCTGACTGTGCAAGCTGCTGCTTTTTCCTTACGATGCGTTCGCTTTTGTGTTCTGACTCGTACCTTGCCCATGCTCCAAGTGTTCGAGCTACTGCCCTGCCAGATGGTGTGGAGAGGTCAATCTCCCCCGCTTTGACGGTATGGGTGACTATGCCGCTTTTTTCGGATGCGTCTATATACGTTTCGAGTTCACGCGGGGAACGATGGAGACGGTCTGTATGCCATGTGAGAACACCCTTGATGCGCCCGGCTCCCATTTGCGCGAGCAAGTTCTCGTACTCCGGCCTCTTTTTCCCGGAGTAGGCGCTAATGTCGTTGTCCACGTACACGCGAGTAACGTTCCAACCAAGGGATTCAGCGAGTTCCCTGCAGTCCTGCTCCTGGCGCTGCACACCGAGGCCAGCGCCTTCCCTATCGCGGGAGATGCGGCAGTAGATCGCTGCGGCCGTCTTCGTTGTGGTTCCCATGTTCTAAGTCTACTTTCTCGTAGTGACTTGACATAGAAAACACTGGAGATATTGTCCCCGGCGAGGAGCGGGAGGGTGCAAATCTTCGTCACTGCGTCATGGGCATTATTGGCGTGAACGCTGCACATGCCCGGTAGCCCCGAATTGAGCGCTACGAGCATGTCAAGGCTTTCCGCCTCCCGGACCTCGCCCACAATCAACCGATCCGGTCGCATCCTGAGTGCTTCCTTCACTAGCCTCCGCAAGGGGATCTCCCCCTGCCCTTCAAGGTTGGGTGGCCGGCACTGCATCCCGACCACATCCCTGAGGGGCAGTTGAAGCTCGAAGATCTCCTCGACGGTTACCACCCGTTCCCTCGAACCGATACTCGCACCAAGGCAGTTCAGCAGCGTCGTCTTGCCGGCCTGGGTCGCCCCGGATACCAGAATGTTCAACCCGCTCGCCACCGCCGCATCAAGAAAGCGGGCCGCCTGAGGCGAGAGCGTTCCCAGCTCGACCAGGTGTTCCAGACGGGTTGCCTTCGCGATGAACTTCCGGATGTTTACCGACCAATGGCGCCGGGTCACGTCAGGGATCACCACGTGGAGTCGAGATCCGTCAGGAAGGGCCGCGTCAACGAAGGGTGAGGAAAGATCCAGTCGCCTGCCGGAAGACTTCAGCATCCGCTCGACAAGGTCATGGATTTGTTGTTCTGAGAGGGTCAACGATGTTAGTTCGGACTCGCCAGAGCGTGCCACATAAATTTCCGCTGGAGAATTGATCCAGACCTCCTCGATGGTGGGATCATCCAGCAGCGGCTGCAGCGGCCCGAATCCCGCCACCGCGTCAAACACGTGTTTTCGCACCAGATCGAGCTGCCCCAGTTGCGGCAACGTGCCGAGAAGTGAGCGTTCGTCGTAGTCGTTGACTGCAGCTTCAACCAGCCGCAACACCTCGCCGCCCTGCCGGGCGGGATCAAGTCCGTGCCGGCGGATGAGCTCGCGTACCTCATCCTCGATCATGCGTACGGCGTCCATAAGACTCCCTGAAATCAGGGCGCCCGGTCATAGGCCGGGATGCCCGAGACCGTGGGTGTAACCGGTGAATGCACTACACCCTAGGGGATGCGGCGTTCCACGCCCACCCCCTGGTGACCCACCTGTGGATAAGGATTCACCCAACAGCAACATCTTTACCTGTAGTCACATCAGCCACAGTGGGTTAGTCTCAAGGGGACGACGCCCTCCCTCTCGCCTCGGGCTCGCATTAATCGGAGAATTTTCTGTGACTCACTCTCGCGCTTCCTCTGTCCTTTCCGCCGTGCTCCTGACGGCCGCCCTCGCCGCCGGATCATTGCCCGCCGTGGCCGCTCCACAGGTCGAACCACCGGTGCCAGCCGTCTCGGCTCCGGCCGAGCCAATCCCGGTTGGCCCAGTGCCGACCGAGCCGTCGCCCACGGTCCCGACGACGCCAGTCCCGGCTGAGCCCGCGACTGTCGATCCGCCCCGGGAGACTGCAGTACCGGTCCCAGCACCTCAGCCGGCCGAACCTGTTGCGCCCGCGGTGGCCGCCCCGGAGGAACTTACTGCTGCTGAGCTGGCTGCAGACCCGGGGGCTCTTGCCGAGTTGATCGGCCCCCACGGTGCCACGCTTGGCCAAGGTGTGGAACGCATCGCCGAGTCGGGCGACCCCCAGGTCCCCACCGCCCGGGAACTTCAGGACCAGTCCTCGCCGAGTGAATCCTCGCCTAGTGAAGCATCTGCGGCGGCGGTGAACACCTGGCGCCCCCAGGGCATCGTCGGCGTCGACGTCAGCAGCCACCAGGGCAACGTCAACTGGTCGGCCGTCTGGAACCAGGGCTCCCGCTTCGCCTATACCAAAGCCACCGAAGCCATGAGCTACCGGAACCCTTACTTCAACCAGCAGTACACCGGGTCCGCCAACACCGGCATGGTGCGCGGTGCCTATCACTTCGCCATTCCGAGTATCTCCTCGGGCGCCGAACAGGCCAACTATTTCATCAACAACGGCGGCGGCTGGGCGGCGGACGGTAAAACCCTTCCCCCACTGCTCGACGTCGAGTATAACCCGTATCCCTCGCTCGGCAACTCCTGCTACAACATGAGCACCACCCAAATGGTCAATTGGATCAGGGACTTCTCCAACACCATGCTGAACCGCACCGGCCGGGTGCCGATGATCTACACCACCACCGATTGGTGGAACAAGTGCACGGGCAACTCGACAGCCTTCACCAACCACCCCCTGCACATTGCCGCCTACAACAACATCGGCGCGGGCACCCTCCCCGCCGGCTGGAACGACTACAGCCTGTGGCAGTACACCAGCGAGGGCCCGGTCGTGGGCGACTGGAACGTTTGGAACGGCACAGCCGCTGCGTTGCAGACTTTCACCCGCAACGCTGCTCCGCCAGCACCACTGGCGCCGCCAGCACCGCCACGTCCCACCGGGCCTTCTATCAGATCCGCAGCCGATATCATCGCCATCGACCGCACCGGCAGACTCTTCAACTACCCGGCCACGGGACGCGGTGATGTGTCCTCAAAGATCCAGATTGGGTTCGGCTGGTCAAACACCCGGTCCATCCACTCAGTGGACTGGAACGGCGACGGCGTCGTCGATATCCTCGCGCAGTGGACCAACGGTCGCCTTAGCGTTTACCTCGGCAAAGCAAGCGGCGGGTTCAACTCTCCGCAGATCCTTGCCGCCTCGGGCTGGAGCGGCATGAAAATCACCGTGGGACCATGGCTGCGGGGCGCCCGGCCGGCTATCGTCGGGACACGCTCTGATGGGTCCATTCACTACTGGTCCCAGTCGAACAATGGGAACCTCGATTTTCCCCGCCAGATAGGCCACGGCTTCGGCAGCATGTCAGTAGTGATGACCGACTACGATGGCGACGGTCGCCAAGATCTATTGGCCCGGAATGCCGCCGCCAAATTGGTCCTTTACCGTGGCTCCGGCGCAGGTGGATTCCAGTATGAATCCCGGCGCTTTGTCGGTACCGGCTGGCAGTCCGCTCACACCATGGACAGTGTCGGCGGTTTCGCTGGCTCGGACAGCCGGGGCATCATCGCGAAACGTTACGACGGCACAATTCACTACTACCCTCTCAAATCCGGTGGAGGATGGGACACCTGGGCCCAGTTCGGCCATGGTTGGACCTCACTCACGCTTGCCGGCACCCAGTTGAACTAATCTCGGCTCCCATCTAATTCAGGCTCCGTTCCCCTTCAAGTCGAAGGGAACGGAGCCTGAGCCCGTTTACAGCTGTGCTCCAGCCGATAAACCATTCACCCAGTCAGGAGACGCCGGCCAGCTTCTTGACCGCCGCAATCCACGGTGCAGCAACATTCTCGGCGCTGAGGGTCCGGGCGGCCAGATGAGATGCCTGCTTCATCTTGTCGACCTGCTGGGGCGTCAAATCGATCAGAACGCGGGCCGCAGATTCGGCGTCGAAATCCTTCGACACCACGCCGAACCCGTGTTCCTCGACAACGCGCTTCATTTCCGGTGACGGGCCGATGAGCACTGCAAGCCGAGCCTGAACGAATTCGAAGAGCTTGTTAGGCAGGGCGTGGAGCATATTGAAGTTTACTGGAGGGCAAAGGTAGAAGCCAATGTCGTAGCCATGCAGCAGCCCAACGATCTCCTCGAATTTCACCGGGGGCAGCATCCTGATGACGCCACCGGGTACGGCCGCCGCTTTAACTGCCAATTCGTCGATGTAGTCTTGATCTCCGGGGACCAGGACGACGTCAAAGGTCACGCTGCCAGGTTTCAACTCGTTGGCGCGGGCGACGGCGTCGATCATGGTTTCGATCTTGCGGCCACGGCCAGCTGCACCAGCGTGGATCAACCTGAGAGGCACTCCTACCGGAGAAGGATTGTAGCGGGCGTCGTAGTACGACGCGTTAGGAACGACTGCCGGCTGGGCAATGCCGTAGACGGAAGCGTATTCTTCTGCGATACCCTTGGCGACCGTCGACACCGAGTCAGCCTTCGTGACGTACTTCCGGCAGGCCCAATCCATCAGCGGACCGACTAGAAGCTTCCATTGCAGCTTGTCCTCGCCCTGGCGTGGCGCATACTCGTGCAAGTCAGCGTGGATACCCTTGCGGGGCCGGAGTGCGACCGCGGCCGGCACTGCTAGGGCGTCGTTGGCGACAATCACGTCGACGCTGCCTGCGGGGATGTTCCGCAGGACATATTTGACTCGGTCGGAGTCGAAGTACAGTCGTTCGTGGAACCGGGCGCCGAGAAGTATAGCTACCTTCTTGAAGTCCGGCCGCCACGGTTTGTAATCGCTGGGAATTTCAACGTGCTCGACCACTCCTTCAGGAGCGGCACCATAACCGCAGGAAAGCACATCGGCGAACTCGCTGAAAAACTGAATCTGTCGCAGGACCCGGGGATCCCGGTGGATAGGTGAGAAGGACAGCACGAGAATGCGCGGACGAGCTCCGGGAAGGTTTCCCTCGGTCATGGTTTTACTCCAGAATTAGTTGGATTGCGGTCTGGGGGCTGTGAAAACTAGGTCAGTCCCGCCAGGGCGGCCTGCTCGGCAAAGTCTGGCATCTGCGCTATGACTTCGGCGAAGGTTCCCTGGGCGGCCAGCTTGCCATCCGCGAAGAAGAAGACCACGTCGCTGTCCCGGATTGTCGACAGGCGGTGGGCGACCGTAATGGTGGTAACGCTTCCAGTGAGATTGCGGACGGCCTGGGTGACGGCGGCCTCGGTCGCCGTATCGAGTGCGCTGGTGGCCTCGTCCATCACGAGTACCGCGGGATCGGCGTACAGCCCACGGGCGATGCCGAGGCGCTGGCGCTGCCCACCGGACAGCGCCATTCCTCGTTCACCAACAGCGCCAAGAATGCCGTCGGGGCGTCTCTCGACCGTCTCAAGCATTTGCGCTCGTTCCAATGCTCGCCGAACGCGATCCGCATCTACCTGATCGGGATCCCAGGTCAGGGCCACGTTCTGGGCGATCGAAGCATCAAAGAGTGACACTTCCTGCGGCACGTAGCCGACTCGGGATCGCCAGGAATGAAGAACAGCCCGCATTGGGACTCCCCCTACCAATACTTGGCCGGAGCTGGGCAGCAAAAGCCCCAGCAGTAGATCGATCAGCGTGGACTTGCCTGCGCCCGACGATCCCACTACGGCTACCCGCGAGCCGGATGGAATCGTCATGGTCACGCCGTTGAGTGCAGGTATATCCGCCCCGGGGTAGGTGAACGACACATCTGTCAGCACCACGTCGGGCACCCCTTCAGGAAGCTCCGATTGATCTGGTTCTTCCTGGTCCTTAGCGCTAGCCTCAGCCTCTTTGATGTCAGAAAGCACCTGTTCAGCGAAGGGAGAGTTGGAGTGCACCATGGACAGAATGGCCTGGAACCGCGTCAGCGACGGGATAATCCTGAAGCCGGCGACACCGAACAGCGCGACAGCCGCCAGGGCATTGGTGACCGGATCGACGCTGGATGGGCTAGTGACCAGTCCCACCGCACCCACCAGCATAAAGCCACCGATCAGCCCGGCTTCAAGGACGAAGCGCGGTACTTGGCCGAGGAAAATCGCCAGCGCCCTAGCTTTTGACGAATGAATGCGGTTGTTGTGGACCGCTTTCTCGACGTCCGGAGAGGCGCCGCGGAGGGTGACTTCCTTCAGCGCGCCAACCGCTTCAGTTAGAAGACGGACGGTCCTGAACGAGAACTGACGGTTGCGTCGCCCGTTGGCCACAGCACGCTTGGAGATGCCGCGCGAGAGCAGGAGCGCGATCAGGCCCAGGTAGATGATTGCTGTTACCGCTGTGATCCAATTACTGACGAACAGCACGCTCACAACTGCGATCACCGAGACAATCTCGCCCGCCAACCCCATCGACGGCATCAGTACCCCGGAGACGGTTAGGGACACCCCTGAATCCACTGAACGAACGAGCTCAGCCGAGTTCCGCTTCAGACGGTCAACCCAGGGAGCCCTCATGTAAGCAGCTAGCAGCCGATCACCAATTGCTACTTCGTGGGAGGCGAAACGAGAGGTCGCATACCGCAGCAAGAGGATATTTAGCCCACTCTTGATGATGACCAAAGTGCAAAACACTGCCAAGACGGCAATGTAGTGGCTCACTTCATCGATCTGTCCGAACGGCCCGAGGTTGACCGGGGTACCGGTGATGATGCTCGACATCACGATGGCAAGTAGTCCCAAGGCGACCACATCAATGAGTGATAGCAGGGAGGAAAGGATTGCGTAGCGCAAGAGGAACCTGCGCGCGCTGGGTGGCAGGACCGCCAAAAGCTGGCGGTTAATGCTGATAAGTGATTTCATGGCTCCCGCAAGATTAGCTTAGTTGGGTCTGCGGAGGGTCGTCCGATGGGGCTCCGGGCAAGCTCTGCGCACCGGTTTCCGACTCCCAGACGTGAGGTGTTTCATCCAACGCGACCCTGCGGGCCAGCCTGGTCAGTGAGTCCTCCATGTGACGGTTGCGCTGGGCGGAGGACGCCATGAAGACCATGAAGCAGACGATAAACCCGTACAGGACTAGGTCAGTCCCCCGGCCGATGCCGAACAGGTTCGCCAGGCCGGTTAGGAGCCCTGGCAGGAAGATGGACAGGACCGCGACCAGAGCGAAGCCCAGCAGGAGGATCCTGCGGATCGCCAGATGGCTGGCGTTCGCGCCACCCCTCATCAGGACCAGTGAGCCGAGGATCACAGCGAGGACTAAGACGAACTGGACGATAAGGAGCATGGGGTTCACCTGAAGAAGAGGTCGGCAAGGATGTTGACGCCGTTAAGGAGGGACTGGCCTTTGGCCTTCGAATAGTCGGTATAGATGATCTCGACGGGGTGCTCAGCGAGCCGTGGTTTGATCTCGGCCAACTGGTGGATCAATTCGGACGCGTGGGCCATCCGGTTCTGCTTCAGGTGAATCCGCCGGGCGACGTCAGCGTTGATCACCCGGAGGCCGTTGTGGGCGTCAGTTAGTTCGAGGCCCGTCGACATCCTCGACTGGAACGCTACGGTGCGCAACACGAGGCGCTTGAGCGGTGAGATTTTGGTGCGCCCGTCGAGGAATCGTGATCCCAGGACCACTTCCAGCTCGCCGGAACGTACTCGGGCGAGCATTTCCTGTGCATCCTGCACACGGTGCTGGTTGTCGGCGTCGAATGTGATGACCGCGTCCAGCGCGGGATCCTGCAACGCGTACTCAAGACCGGTCTGGAGGGCTGCGCCCTGCCCCAAGTTGAAGGGGTGAAGAACGACGACGGCACCCGCCGCTGCTGCTGCCTCCGGAGACCCGTCAGTGCTCCCGTCATCGACGCACACGACGTGGGGGAAATGTGGGAGCAGTCCCTTGATCACACCACCAACTACGGTGGCTTCGTTATACATTGGTATGACGACCCAGGAGCGACTCACAGGGGTAAGTATTCCATATCTTCCTCGACCCGATCCTCAGCTTCACCACAGGGGGCACGCCGCCGCACCGGGCCGGGAAGCCCGGCCGAACCGCTAGGCTAGCGCTCATGACCCTCCGCATCCTCTGCATCTCCTTTTCGGATATCAACGCTGATTCCAGGGTGCTGCGACAGGTGAAAGTCCTTGCCGAATGTGGAACGGTCACGACGGCGAGCTATGGTTCGGCCCCGCCCGGGTCGACCACCCACCTTGAGGTTGACTCGGCTCTTCCCTCCCTACCCCAGACGGTTAAGGGTGTGATTGGTCTGGCCCTGCGGCGTTTCAATACTGCTGGTCAACAGGCGCCTGCCGTCCGACAGGCGCGTGAGCTCATCGGGGAGACGCGATTCGATTTGGTGGTGGCCAACGAGGCGCGCGCGCTGCCATTGGCCCACGCTGTCGCTGGGACGGCTCCAGTCCTCGGTGACATGCATGAGTGGGCACCCGAGGAGCGGTCCCATGTGCTCTCCTGGAAGTTGCTGGTGAAGCCCTACATGACCTGGGTGTGCCGGACCTATTTGCCTCTCTCCGCCGCGGTCCTCACTGTCAACGACTCCATCGCCCGCCTGTATACGGAGCGGTTCGGCTGCCCGGTGGAGGTGGTGCGCAACGCCGGCCCGCTGCGTGAACTGGAGCCGTCGGCCATGGTGCCCGGGCTGATCCGCCTGGTGCACAGCGGTGCAGCGGTCCCCGGACGGAATCTTGAGGGAATGATCGAAGCCGTTAAGATGCTTGATGAGCGTTTCAGCCTTGACCTCTATTTGGTCAAGGCACGCGACGGTGGCAGGTACTGGGACTCACTGCGTGCCGCTGCCGGCACACTTGACCGGATCACTTTCCACGACGCGGTGTCCCCTGATGAGTTACCTGCCACCCTCAACGGGTACGACGTGGGAGTGTTCAGCCTCCCGCCACGAACCACCAACCACGCACTGATGCTCCCGAACAAGTTTTTCGACTTCGTCCAGGCACGGTTGGCGATCGTGTTCAGCCCGTCACCCGAGACGTCTAGACTGATAAGGGACCATCGGCTTGGCGCAGTGACCCGGGGCTTCACGGCCGACGACCTCGCGAGGACCCTGTCCGCGCTCACAGAGGCCGAAGTCTCCCAGTTCAAGCGGAACTCCCATATTGCGGCGCCGGAGCTGAGCAGCGCAACAGACGAAACGGTGATTCGGGCCGTCGTGGAACGGCTTACCGCTCCCCGGACATAACTGCGATGACCCAGAAAAAGGTGAAGTACTGATGAGTTGGTGGCAGGCGGCCCCCATCATCCTGATGGCAGTGGTCATCCTGACGGTGCCGGGATTTTTGGTGGCAAGGGCCTGCGGTGCCCGCGGGCTCACCTCGGTGACCCTCGCGGCACCAATTTCTGTTTCCCTGGCCTCCGTTGGCGCGATCCTGGCCCCTTTCCTTTCCATTCCTTGGTCTCCCGCGGTCCTGATCGGGATGACCCTGGTGACTGCCGCCGGCGGACTGCTGATTCGATTCCTCTGGCAGCGTTCCCGGGGTCGGGAACTAGTCCTCGTGTATCGCCCCACCAGGGCTGGGCTACTGACCGCTGGCCTATGCGCCTTGGCCGTTGCCGTTCCCGCGTTGATCATCGGGGCTCGGTTCGCCGAAATGTTTGTCGGTCCAGAGAATATCTCCCAGTCCTACGACAACATTTTCCACCTGAACTCGCTACGCTACATTCTCGACACCGGATCCGGGTCTTCCCTGACATTGGGTAACCTCACCAACGGCGGAACGGGGTTCAGCTTCTACCCTGCGGCGTGGCATGACCTCATCACCCTGGTGGCCCTCACCAGCGGTGCTCCGATTGCTGTTGCAGTGAACGCTACGAATATCGCTATTGGCGCCGTCGTCTGGCCACTGTCGGCCCTATTTATGGTCACCCGTATTGCCGGGGAAAAGCCCCTGCCGATCCTGTTGACCGGGGCCCTGGCGGCCGCGTACCCCACCTTCCCCTACCTAATGGTGGACTTCGGCGTCCTGTACCCGTATCTCCTCTCGATTGCCCTTCTCCCCGTGGGAATAGGGCTTGCCGGCACCATGCTGGGTGTGGTCCAGGATCCTTTGAATGGCCGGTTTCTGGCGGGGATCGGGCTGCTGGCCGTTCTGCCGGCGATAGCCCTCTCCCACCCGAGCACCATGATCGCCCTCTTCCTCTTCGCCGTCCCCCTGGCTGGCCTGGTGCTATGGCGCACCACCCGGCAATTGGTCCGCCGTGGCGCCCCATGGTACCGCCACCTCGCTCGCCCAGCTTTGTTCATGGCTTACGTGGCGTTTACCTACTACTTCTGGATTTCCTTTCGCCCGTCGCTGCAAAACTCTCTGTGGGCACCATTCCTGAGTACCACTCACGCCGTCGGTGAGGCTCTCGCCGTTGCACCTATGCGCGGTCAAATCAACTGGATCATGCTGGTGCTAACCCTTATAGGCCTTGCGGCAACTATCAATAACCGCAAGTACTGGTGGGTGCTCGGCATCTACGCAGCTAGTGCCCTGCTGTACGTCAATGTTGCCAGCGTTGAAAAGGGCGATCTGCGCAGCTTCTTCAGCGGCCTCTGGTATAACGACAGCAACCGGCTAGCCGCCCTGCTACCCGTCGCTGCCATCCCCTTGGCGGTATTGGGCGGAACCGCCATTCTCTCGGCCATCGTTCGACGGACGACGAACTGGCGGACCCAGCAGGTGGCCGCCTGGCTGGTGATCGTCATTGGTTGCACTACTATCGGATTCCTCGGTCAGGGTGAGGCTATCGAGAATGCCCAGGCGAAGGCCCGCAAGGAGTACGTCCTAGACCGCAACTCGGAATTGATCACCAATGACGAACTTACCCTCATTGAGCGGCTGGACCAGTCAGTTCCCGAGGGCGCGGTCGTGGTCGGGAATCCGTGGACCGGAGCCTCTCTTGCGTACGCGCTTGGAGATCGAAATGTTCTTCTGACCCATGCCTCAAGCCGCGCGGCCGGCGACGCCGAACTGCTGATGAACCAGCTGGATGAGGCTGCGGTACAGCCTGAGGTATGCCGTGCCGTGCAGGAACTGGGCGCATTCTATGCCCTCGAATTCGGCGATGTTGAGGTGCATGCCGGATCCCATCCGTTCCCTGGTCTGGACAACCTTGCCACTGCCCCGGGAGTCAAATTAATCGACCGCGAAGGGAAGGCGAGGCTGTACGAAATCATTGCCTGCCGGTAGACCCGTTACGCCGTCACCTTTTCCTAGAACGTTCTTGTCACAGGCGTGTCGGCCGGTCGATCCCGGCACGCAAATCCACCCCGAGCCGCTGATCGGGCTCTCTGCGTCCATGTTCGCCGCATTCAATCAGATCATGATGCCGACACGGGCCGAACACCTTTCAGCTCTGCGCTGACAACCGGACGACGTCACACGCAGACCGGGGAACCCGTGGAGGCCCGGGTCCTGACGGCGTCGCACCCGTGACCCGCCGGCCTGGGACTTCTATTATGGGAGAACACTCAAGCCGGCGGGGCAATGAGAAACTCAAACGCGCAATGTTCCTCCCGGCGTTCGTCGCGTTGCACCACCCGCCCACCTCGGCCTATGGCGACCGCGAACGAACCGAGAAGGACCCCCTTAGGCACGCATCCTCGACACCACGTCGGCTACCGGGGCATCCATGACAATGCGTCCGTGTTCAAGCAGCACCCCCCGCGAGCAGACCTGCACCACGAGGTCGAGATCATGACTAACGACGACGAGGGTCTTACCCGCGGCAGCCAGTTCCTTGATCTTGGCGAGACACTTCTTCTGGAAGGGCTCGTCACCGACGGCAAGAATCTCGTCGACCAGGAAGACCTCAGGATTGGTGTGCACGGCGACGGAGAAAGCGAGGCGCAGGTACATCCCCGACGAGTAAAATTTCACCTCGGTGTCGATGAACTGACCGATCTCCGAAAAGTCGACAATCGATTCGAACAGGTCGTCGATCTGCTGTTCGGTCATACCGAGGATGGCACCGTTTAGGTACACGTTGTCGCGTCCGCTGAGGTCAGGATGGAAACCGGCACCCACCTCGATGAGGCCCGCCACCCGTCCCCGGGTCCGCACGGTACCGCTATCGGGCAGCATAACCCCAGAGATGTGCTTCAGCAGGGTCGATTTGCCCGATCCGTTAAGCCCCAGCAGAGCCACTGACTCACCCTGGCGAACCACAAGCGATACGTTGTCGAGGGCATGGAATTTTTGGGAGAGGTCACCCTTGCGCCCCTTGACCAGCCAGACAAACGCTTCCTTGATGGAACGGGTATGGCGCAGCACAAACTGCTTCGAAATCCCTCTAACTTCAATGGCGGTGGTCACGGGTCACAACTCCTGGGCAAAGCGGCCTTCGAGCCGCCGGAAGGTCCATTGGCCCAGAACAGTAACCAGAAGGGCGGTGACCAATCCGATCGGAAGCCACATATCGAGCAGGTCGGACGGGACGGCGATGGTCGCGTCGGTGATTTCCGACGTCGTCGGAAGCCAGAAGGCGAAATGGAACAGCTCGACGGCAATCGTCAGCGGATTTGCCTGATAGACCACGAGGAGTACCGATGCCGTTCCGGCGGAGAACGCCGTCGCCAGTCCGTCCCGGACCATGATCCAGGTGTAGAGCACTGGCGAAGCCCAGGTGGCGATCATCAGTAACATGTCGACGAAGTTCTCGCTGTCCCTGAAGTACACGTTGGCGGCACCAAAGAACAAGCCGAGGCCGGTAGCCAGCAATGCCACGATCACGAAACCAGCCAATGCCGCGATGAGCTGAAAGATGCCGGGGGTCCACCCGGCGACGAGGCAAGCAACCAACAGCACCAGGAGTTGCGGCAGGAAATGTACCGCCGATACCCAGACCGAGGCGACCGGGAACAGCTCCCGGGGCAGATAGATCTTCTTGATCAAACCACCGTTGCCCACCACTGAGCGGGAAGCGTTGCCGAGCGCCTCGTTGAAGAAGTTGATCAGGACAATGCCCGAGAACAGGTAGATGGCATAGTTTTCGGTGTTCCGGTTCATCCCGAGGAAGACCCCAAGCGCAAACCAAAACACCAGGAACTGCACTCCCGGCTTGACGTAGGACCAGAGGATTCCCAACACCGAACCGCGGTACCTGACCTTGAGTTCCTTGGCAACCAGAAGCTTCAGGAGGAAGCGGGACCGCAGGACGTCGCGCAGACCAGCACCCAGGCCGGGTGTGGTGAGTTCACTGGTGCTCAACCGCTATCCACTCTTCTCGGAGTTTTCTTCAAAGGTCTTTTTCCAGGCCTCGAAGGACGTGATCTCCTCGGCAGCTGCCTTGTACCGGGCGCTAAGTTGCGGCCAGCTCCGAAGGATTTCGGCGTTGAGTCGGCCCGCCTCGGCGAGCATCGCGCGCAACTTTTTGGGATCGCGCTGGTACCAGGAGGCACCACTGCCCTCGGCGTTGGACACCACAGCACTGTCGTACTGCGACATCCGCCACCACTTGTTGTCCTGGTGGGCGACAAAGGCCTGCGGGCGTTCCCTGCTTGAATCCTGGACCGGCTTGCTGAGCTGGCGGAAAAGAGTCTTCGCAGCCCAAGGCACCAGGGTGGCGTAAGAAGGCGCCCGGAAGCCCTGCCCCTGCCGTGGTGGCTTGTCCATCCGTGCGCCGGGGAAAGCATCGGGGTCAGTCTTGACCTGGGAATCGGGGAAGTCCTTGGTCATCGCCCGGATATCGGTGAGCTTCGTAGGAAGGACGTCATGAAGCTGCTCCGGGCCCTTGAGGATGTCCTGGAGGGCCATGATCCTGCCGCGCGCCGTGTAGTACTGCATGGAGATCAGGTGCTTGATGTCCATGTACCCGGATTCACGCACCACGCGACCACCGCGCTCATACGGGCTGTGGATCAATGCTGTGATCATCCGGTTACGGGTATGGAAATAGGCCTGCCAGCCCACCAGGTCGTCCTTGTCGATCCAGGACACATGCCAGACCGCTGAACCCGGCATCGACACCGTCGGGTAGCCAGCAGCCTTGGCTCGCAGTCCGTATTCGGCGTCGTCCCATTTGATGAACACGGGCAGGGACAGGCCGATGTCCCTGATGACTGCCGTCGGGATTAGGCACATCCACCAGCCGTTGTAATCGACGTCGACGCGTCGATGCAGCCACGGGGTGTGGCGAAGATTGGACCGGACGAAGTCGTGGCCCAGGACCTGTCCAGCCACCGGTTGGTCCGGCTGGAACCGCCACGGGTTCACCGTCTCGCCGAAGGTGTGCAAGACGGTCCGGTTGTAAAGGTCGAACATGTGTCCGCCGACGATGGTCGGGGTTTTGCAGTGATCGGCGAACGTCAGCAGCCGGGCAATGCTCTCCGGCTCGATGACGACGTCGTCATCGAGCAGTAAGGCGTAATCGCTACCATTTTCGACTGCCTCATACATGCCGCGGGCAAAACCGCCCGAGCCGCCCAGGTTGGCCTGGTTGATGATCCGCAGCTTGCCGTGGAGGGCCGCTTCCACCTCCGCGAATCCTGGCTGGTCCGCAACCTTCTGAGTGCCCTGATCCACGACGAGGATTTCCTTTAGAGGGGCAAGCGAATCAGGGTGGTTGGCCAGAATCGACAGGTTGTTCAGGCAGAAGTCGGGCTTGTTCAGGGTGGTAATCTCCAGGGTGATCGACCCCTGGCTCTCGACGGAGTGGGGCGCCTGCCACTCGGCCTCGTCCAGGATCAGGCGGCCCGAGCCTGCTACCAGATCGAACCAGTACCAGCCACCGTCGCCGAAGGGTGCGAGGGACAGGTCAAAGGTGGTCACAGTAGAGTCGGTGACCCGCTTGGTCTCGACGTGCTGAAGAGAACCTCGTGCGTTCGACTTGTACACGCTGATCCCGCCGTCGCCGGTGGTCGCAACGCTGAGCCTGACGGACTGGACGGTGGTCCAGCGGCGCCAGTAACTGGCGGGAAAAGCGTTGAAATAGGTGCCGAAGGAGACTCGCTCACCGGACCGCACCAGGGTCGAGCGCCGGGACTTGAAGTCCTCCGCATGGATTTCCTTCGAATCGCCGCCGCGCGACGATCCCCCGCCCTGGCTAGAAACGCTGCCATCCATCGTGTTGAGCTGCACGCTGAGCGCGCTTCCCGTGTCCAGGTAAAGCGGAGCCGTGTCAAGGTCGCTTTGGTTAGGCAGGACGACGCGCTGCAGGGTTTGCCAGTTCATCTCGGTGGCGTGGTCTTTGGCGATAGTGGCGGGGTTGCTCATGCGTCCACTCCTCCGCTTTCGAGCGTGGCGCCGTCAGTGAAGTGCGGCTTGAGTTTGTTGTCAAACATCGACAGGGCCGACCCGATGGCCATATGCATGTCAAGGTACTTGTAGGTGCCGAGGCGACCGCCGAACAGGACCGACTTCTCGCCCTTCGCCAGGTCACGGTAGGCGCTCAGCTTGGACCGGTCCTCGCTGGTGTTGACCGGGTAGTACGGCTCATCCTCCTTCTCCGCGAACCGGGAGAACTCGCGCATGATGACCGTGGCGTCCTTGGTGTAGTCCCGTTCGGGGTGGAAGTGGCGGAATTCATGGATCCGTGTGTAGGCGGTATCCTCATCGGGGTAGTTCATGACTGAACAGCCCTGGAAGTCCTCAACGGGGAGAACTTCCTCCTTTAGGTCGATGGTCCGCCAGGATAGGTCACCCTCGGCGTAGTCGAAGTAGCGGTCCACCGGCCCGGTGTACACGACGGGGACCTGGCCCAGGGTGGCGGCGCGGGAGAACTTGTGGTTGTCGTCAAAAAAATCTGTGTTGAGCTGCACGGTGATGTTGGGATGGTCGGCCATCCGCTCGATCCAGGCCGTGTATCCGTCCACGGGCAGACCCTCGTACTTGTCGTTGAAGTACCGGTTGTCGTAGGTGTAGCGGACGGGGAGCCGGGAAATGATCTCCGCTGGCAGGTCACGGGGATCGGTCTGCCATTGCTTGCCCGTGTAGTGCTTGATGAAGGCCTCGTAGAGCGGCCGGCCGATGAGCTGAATGCCCTTGTCGTTGAGGTTCTGCGGGTCTGTTCCGGCGAGCTCCCCGGCCTGCTCCTGGATCAGGGCACGTGCTTCGGCGGGACCGTAGGAGGCCCTGAAGAACTGGTTGATCGTGCCCAGGTTGATGGGCATCGGGTACACCTCGCCCTTGTGGCTTGAGTACACCTTGTGGACGTAATTGGTGAACTCGGTAAACCGGCTGACGTAGTCCCAGACCCGCTCGTTGGAGGTGTGGAACAGGTGCGCACCGTAGCGGTGCACCTCGATGCCGGTCTGCGCTTCCTTCTCGCTATACGCGTTACCGCCAATGTGGTGGCGACGGTCGAGGACCGCCACCTTCAGGCCGAGCTCGGTGGCCGCCCGTTCAGCAATGGTCAGGCCAAAGAAGCCCGACCCTACGACAACGAGGTCAACGTTCACAAACACTCCTGAATTGTTGGGGGCAACGCCAGCTACTCGGCGCTCTGCCTGCACAAGATTACCGGAGAATCGGGTTGCGGCTTGTATTTAGGCAACAAGCGCAACAGCTAAAGTGGAACCCATGCGTATCCTCAGCGTCGTTGGCGCACGCCCACAGTTCGTGAAGCTCGCTCCCATTGCCGCAGCCATGAAGGGCCGGGCAGAGCACCTCATAGTCCACACCGGCCAGCACTACGACTCGCTGATGTCGGACGTGTTCTTCCAGGACCTCGCCATTCCTGCACCCGATTACAACCTGGGTGTCGGGTCCGGTAAGCACGGTCAGCAGACCGGAACCATGCTGGCGGGGTTAGAGGAGATCTTCGAGCGGGAGCGCCCCGACATGGTGCTGGTCTATGGGGATACGAATTCCACCCTCGCTGCCGCGCTAGCCGCCGTGAAGCTGCACATCCCGGTAGCCCATCTTGAAGCGGGCCTGCGGTCCTTCAACCGCCGGATGCCCGAAGAACACAACCGGGTCCTGACCGACCACGCCTCCGATACGCTGCTGGCGCCGACCGAAGTCGCGATGGGTCATCTGGCCGCTGAGGGGCTGGCTGACAAAAGCGTGCTCGTGGGCGATGTGATGACCGATGTCCTCTTCAAAACCCGGGATTCGCTGTTGGCCCGGGATGAACCGCTTCCAGCCGGGCTGCTCCCGGCCGGGTATTACGTCAGCACTATCCACCGCCCGGACAATACCGATGATCTGGGGCGGCTGCAGCAGATCATCACCTCCCTGTCCCGGTTGGACAAACCCGTACTTCTTCTTGCCCACCCGAGGCTGGTGGATCTGGCGGCTGCTCACGGTATCGAGCTGGAGACCGGAGCGATCCGGGTGGGCCAGCCCTTGGCCTACCCAGGGTTGATCAACGCGGTCATGAACAGTGCGGGCGTGATTACCGACTCGGGCGGACTGCAGAAGGAAGCTTTCCTGTTGCGAGTGCCGTGCACAACGATCCGGCCGGAAACCGAATGGGTCGAAACGGTTGAGCTGGGCTGGAATGTCCTCGTATCCGAGCACCTCGACACCCTTGCAGACGTCGTGCAACGCCCCCAGCCTGAACCAACGTCAGCGGTCCCCTATGGCACAGGCGCTGCTGCCACTGCCGTCCTTCATGCGCTGACCACCCGGTAAGACCGCCCGACCGGTTGGTCAGTCGCGGGCGGCAGCCTCAATGACTGTCGCAGCCTTCTCGCCCACGCTGGTCAGCGAATAGTTTTCTTCAACCCACCGGGAAATGCGCTGGCGTTCGGCTGCCTGCCGCGGCCAGGCGAGTGCATCCCGCATTGCCGCAGCGACCGCAGCGGCGTCCCACTCGACGCTGACCCCAAGATGTTCGCCGGTAATGATGTCCTTCAGCGGTCCGACACCCGCGTAGATGACTGGCGTACCGCAGCTGAGGCTGACCAGGGCTTTCGTCGCGAAGGCGAAGTCGTAGCCGCGCGCCGGACGCACCGAGGCGAGGCCCGCGACGCTCCCCCGCAGCGCGGCGGACACCTGTCCGCCGTTGACATTGCCCCTGAATTCGATGGGGGCTGATGCCTCCTGGGCGCGGGTCCGCAAAGCATCGAGTTCCACACCCTGGCCCAGCATCACCAGCCGGACGTCGGGAAATTCGTCAGCAATCCTGATGAATCCGTCGACGAACACGCCGGCACCCTGAATCTCGGACATGGTGCCGGCGTAGACGAAGTAGCGCCCGGTGTCGGAGCCGGCTGGCCCGTCAATAGTGAACTGGTCGGTGTCGACTCCGGTTCCCACGTTCACGATCCGCTCAGAAGACCCCACTAGGGAGGCAACAGCGGTTGAAACCCCCTCAGACACCGTTAGGATACGGCGCGCCCTGGACAGGGTCCAGCGCTCGACAGCGCGAAGCACCCGAACTACTGCTGGCGAGACCCCAATCCCCTCGGCAGCTACCGAGCTGACGTCGGCGGCAAAATAGACGAAGGGCTTGCGCCGCAGAGCCGTGGCTACCCGGACGACCACGCCCGTAGTGGGCGGCGGCTCCACGACCACCAGATCGAAGGCTGGGGCCGTCAGCAGTCTGAAAAACAGGGGAATGTCGAAGCTGGCGTACTGCACATAGCCGCGTACCGCCCCTGCCTTATCCCGCAGGACCGGCCAGCGGCTGACGGTCGGTGAGGACTTTTTACCGCCCGGCGACGAGGTGGTCAGCACGGTGACGTGGTGGCCCCGTCCTTCCAGGGCTTTCACCATGGCTGCCAGCCGAAAAGCGGCAGCCCCCGTCTCCGGGGCATAGATGCGCGTCGCAACAAGAATTCGATGAGGCATCCCTAAAGCTTTATCGTTGAGCCGGCACGGGCCGATTCGATGATGGCTTCGGCCACTCTGAGGGTGTTGAGGCCTTCGCGCATGGTGACGATGGTGTTCGAGTTGCCTAGCACTGCGTCCCTGAAAGCCTCGTGTTCGGACCTGAGAGGTTCGCGTTTGGTCAGGGCGAGGCGGGTGATGTTGCCTTCGGACACTCCCCTGAAGTTGGAGACGGCTTCCCATTCGGTATTGATGGTGCCGTTCTCGAAGAACGTCAGGTCTGCAGTCAGGGTGTCAGCGACGAACGCGCCCTTTTCTCCGGTGACTACGGTGAGGCGTTCCTTCATCGGTGAAAGCCAGTTCACTAGGTGGGAGGTGATGACACCGTTTTCCAACTGGCAGGACGCGGTGACCATGTCTTCGTGCGGGCGACCGGACCGGGTGCTGGTCAACGCTGACACCGAGGCGAAGGGTGATTGCGCCAGCCAGGCGGTGAGATCGATATCGTGGGTGCCGAGGTCCTTCACGACGCCGACGTCGGCAATCCGGGACGGGAACGGGCCCTGACGTCGGGTGGCGATCTGGTAAACGTCGCCGAGGTCCCCGTTTTCGATCCTGGCCCGCAGGGACTGGAGTGCCGGGTTAAACCGTTCGATATGCCCCACGGCACCGACCAGGTTCGCTTCTTCAAAGGCCTCAACGAGGCGCTGTCCGCCGTCGATGGTCGACGCGATGGGCTTCTCAACCATGGTGTGGATACCCGCAGCAGCCAAGGCCAACCCGACTTCCTCGTGCAACCCGGTCGGCACCGCGCAAACTGCCATGTCGATGCCCTGGGCGATGAGTTCAGCGACTGACCCGCACACCGGTAGGGATCCGGCGACGCCGTGCGGGTCGCCGAACGCGTCAGCGACGGCGACCAGTTCCAGGCCGTCGACTTCCCGGATCACCCGGGCGTGGTGACGGCCCATCATGCCGAGCCCGATCAAGCCGACTTTCAGATCCGCCATGCTCAGGCCCCCGCCGTGGTCAACGCGTTGACCGCTGCGACAATCCGCTCAAGATCTTCCTGGTCCAGCGACGGGTGCACTGGCAGGGACAACACCTCCTGGGCAGCGATTTCCGTATTGGGAAGATCCTCTTCGCGCATGAAGGAGGGCAACCGATGGTTTGGGATCGGGTAATACACTCCCGATCCGATCTGGTAGTCCTCCTTCAACGCCGCGGCGAGCTTGTCCCGGGCAGCGGCGCCGCCGTCGACCCGCACCGTGTACTGGTGGTAGACGTGCTCGGCACCAGGAGCCACCACCGGGGTGGCGACCCCGGTGAGGTTGGCGTCCAGGAACGCCGCGTTGGCCTTGCGCTGAGCGGTCCAGCCGATCACCTTGGTCAACTGGACCCGCCCAATGGCAGCGTGCAGGTTGGTCATCCGGGCGTTGAAACCCACCAGCTCGTTCTCGTACTGTCGTTCCATCCCCTGATTCCGCAGCAGCCGAAGGTTACGTTCTATGGTTCCGTCGCCGGTCGACACCATGCCACCCTCACCGGAGGTCATGTTTTTCGTCGGATACAGCGAGAACATCGCGAAGTCCCCGAACGTGCCCACCTTGCGACCATCCAGGCCCGCACCGTGGGCTTGCGCGGCGTCTTCGAACAACCCAATCGAGTGCTTATCTGCCAACGCACGGAACGCAATAATGTTCGCCGGGTGCCCGTAAAGGTGCACCGGCATGATGCCCTTGGTCCGCTCGGTGATCAGCGACTCCACATGGGCGATGTCCAGGCAGTAATGGTCCAGTTCAATGTCAGCGAAGACCGGTGTCGCACCCGTCAGGGCGACCGAGTTCGCTGTCGCGGCGAACGTGAACGAAGGCACGATCACCTCATCCCCCGGACCCACCCCCGCGGCGAGCAACCCCAAGTGCAGCCCGGACGTCCCCGAGTTCACTGCCACCGCTGCCCGACCATCGAGAAGTACGGCGGAAAACTCAGTTTCGAAGGACGCCACCTCGGCGCCCTGCGCCAGCATCCCCGAGAGCAGCACCGCATCAACTGCTGCCCGCTCGTCGTCCCCTACAATCGGCTTTGCCGCCGGAATAAACCCTCTACTCATGCCTCTACCCCTACTGGTTTCAGTGTTGAACCCGCTTCGACATACTTTTCCCCGGTGGCCGGGCACACCCAGGAATCTGCTTCCTGACGCAACGGGTGGCCAGCCTTACCGACCCAGCCGACCCGTTTCGCCGGGACCCCCACCATCAGGGCATACGCCGGGACATCCTTGGTCACGACGGCACCGGCCGCTACCGTAGCCCACTCGCCGATGGTCACCGGGGCCACACAGACCGCGCGGGCACCGATTGACGCGCCGTCGCCGATGGTGACGCCGACCGGCGTCCAGTCATGGGCGCTCTTGAGCTCACCGTCCGGCGACACCGACCGCGGGTACGTGTCATTGGTCAGCACCACCGCCGGGCCGATGAAAACCCCCCGACCCAACGACGCCGGCTCGTAGACCAGCGCGTAATTCTGAATCTTCGAATTCGCGCCGATCCGGACACCCGTGCCGATGTACGCACCCCGGCCCACAATGCAGTTCTCGCCGAGGACCGCGTCCTCGCGCACCTGCGCCAGGTGCCAGACCTTGGTCCCCTCACCCAGGGTGGCCCGCGCTGAGACGTCAGCACCATCCGCTATGAAAGTCATTGAGTCCTTCTTCCGTCGTGAAGCGCAGTTGCCAATAGGTTAGGCCCTACCGATGACCCGGTACAGGACACCGTCCCAGTGTTCGGCCGAGCTGACCCGACGCCCATCAATGAAGGCCTTCACCCCGGGAAGGTCCGCCGGACCCAACGCAGCGTACGACTGGTGGTTGGCCTGCACCACCGCAGCATCAATCGGCTCTCCCAGGTGGTATGCCTCGAAGCCCAGGCGCTCCAGTTCGTCGTCCGTGTACATCGGGTCATGGACTAGCGCGGTAGCCCCGCGGGCCTTCAACGCATCAACAGTGGCGAACACGCCGGAAAACGCCGTCTCTTTCACCTCACCGCGGTACGCGGCGCCGAGCACCACCACCCGTGCACCCTCGAGGTCGCCATACGCGCCCTCCAGGAGGCCGATCGTGTAATCCGGCATGCCGGCGTTCGCCTCACGCGCGGCACGGACCACAGTCGCGTCAGGGTCATTCCACAGGTACAACCGCGGGTATACCGGAATGCAGTGACCGCCCACAGCGATACCCGGCTGGTGGATGTGGCTGTACGGCTGCGAGTTCGACGCGTCGATCACCTGATAAATGTCGATCCCGGTCGTCGCCGCGAACCGGGCAAACTGATTGGCCAACCCAATGTTCACGTCGCGGTACGTCGTTTCAGCCAACTTGGACAGCTCCGACGCCTCAGCGGAACCCAAATCCCAGACGCCGTTCCCCCGGACCAGATCGGGACGGTCATCGAAGTCAAGGACGGCCTCGTAGAATTCGACAGCCCTAGCAGCCCCTGCCGGGGACAGCCCGCCCACCAGCTTCGGGTACTTCCTCAAGTCCTCGAAGACACGACCGGTCAGTACCCGCTCTGGGGAGAACACCAAATGGAAATCCCTGCCTTCGACCAGGCCGGAACCCGCCTCAAGCATCGGCTTCCACCGCGTCCGGGTCGTGCCAACGGGAAGCGTCGTCTCAAACGACACCAGCGTGCCGGGCGTCAGGTGCTTCGCCAGCTCAGTCGTCGCGGCATCCATCCAGCCGAAATCAGGCTTCGCGTCCTCGTCGACGAACAGCGGGACCACCAGCACCACAGCGTCGGCACCGGGCACCGCGTCTGCGTAATCGGTGGTGGCCCGCAACTTCCCCGACGGAATCAGTTCCGAAAGTTTCTCCTGCAGATGAGCTTCACCAGGGAACGGCTCAACCGCCTGGTTCACCAACTCAACCACCTGCGCGTTGACATCCACGCCGACCACCTCGTGACCCTTGGACGCGAACTGCACGGCGAGCGGAAGCCCGATTTTCCCCAAGGCAATAACAGCAATCTTCACGAAACAGTGACCTTCTCTAGTAACAGGTAGTGAACATGTCCAGCCGGACCCAGTAGTCAAGCCTATAGGCACTCGGGGAAAAACGCCTGATCTGGGATTGTCCACATTCCCGTTCCCGAAGCAACCCGCAGACCAGCCTGCGGATAGCCTCGGTCGCACAGATAGTAAACCGTCGCCGAAGGATCACCACATGCTGCTTCATCTGACCCTGGTCTGGGCCCCGGGCCTCCCGGTGGGACCTGGACGGCCCGCAGTTGAGCTGGTTGTTGATACCTCCCTCGTCAGTTCACCTCTGGAACTGATAGACACCCTGCAGAGTGACTACGGCCCCGGACAGTACACCGTAGCCGGCGGCCCCCTGGACTCGCTCACCTTCGGCGTGGCGCCGCTGGTGAACGGCTCGGTGATCGTCGCGGGCGGGACCCGGCCCGCAGGGCACCAACGGGCCGCGAGTCGTTTTCTCGGTCTCACCTTCGTTGTCTGCTCAGGACCGGACGCGGGGCAGTTGACGGCACTGCGACGCGGCACGTATTCGCTCGGCCGGTCGGGCACCGACATTGTGCTCGATGATCCCGAGGTCTCCAAGATTCATGCCTTTCTCACAGTTGAAACGAATAGTGTCACCCTTCTCGACAACACCTCAGCCAACGGAACCTGGGTCGACGGCTCGCGGATTAACGCCGCCCGGATCTCTTTCCTGTCCTCCATCCAGGTTGGCGGAAGCCGTTGCCGTGTTGCCTTATTGGAGCAGCCATCGCCTGCCGGCCCGGTTCTGCACCTGACTGATCCCCTCGAGGTGGCGCGGCCAACTCCCCCGCTGGCCACCCCGCCGATGCTGGCTGCGGCACTGTTTCCGCTGGCCCTCGGCATCGGGCTTGCCCTCACCACCGGGACGTGGGGCTATCTGGGGTTCAGCCTGCTGTCAGCGGGGGTCGGCCTGGCACCCCTGGTTACCAGGCGGCGTGCCCGCCGCGATTTCACCGCTGCGGTTGCCCATGCCTCGGAGGAGGACCGCCGCCGGAGGGTGCGCGCGGTTCACGACGCCGGGTCACGGGCGCTGGCCGCCTTCGCGCCGCTAATCGTCGACCCCATCGACCGTTCTGAGGAGGTGGGTGCGCCCAGCTATCTGCGGCTGGGAGAGGGAGCCCAACCCGCCCATCTTGTCCTCAAACCACCGGATCCCACCTGGACCCGCCCGCTCCTGAACGCCGTTCCGGTAATCATCGAGATCGGTACCCGCAGCACTCGATTCCAGCCACCCGAGGTCTGCGTGTCAGGGTCGGGAGCCCAGGTGCTCGGTCTTGCCCGGTCGTTGCTCCTGCAACTCAGCGAGGCTCCGGGTGGCGCAGTCTGTGTAGGGTCGCCCGGCGAGGTGCCTGCCGAGGCCCGTTTCCTGCCGGGCGTCATCCTGGCCGGGACGGTGGCTGCGCTGGGAGGACCTTCCCGCGCAGCCGGCCCGGTAGCAATACTGCTCTTCGGGTCCTTTGCTGAAGTCACTCTGCCGCTGACAGGGTCGACGGGCGTCTTCCGGTTCGGGTGCCGTCCCGCAGGTGAGCTCCCGCCGGACCCAGGAGAGGTCCGGCTGGGCGTCGATCTCCGCCGTGGCCGGGCCGAGCTCCGGGGTGCCGGACAGCAGCTCAGCTTCCGACCGGACCTCGTGAGCACCCGATCGTTCAGTCGGATTGCCCGCGCTCTGGGTGGTCGATCTGTTCCTTCGGCGGGCGTGGGTGACTCCGGGAACGATACTGGCTCCCCTGTCCTGGTCGGTCGTGTCAGTCTGACCCAGCTGGTGCCGTCAACGCCCGAGCTCGTGATGCGGGCCTGGGCCCGCCCGGATCCGGGCCTCCGCGCACCAATCGGTCGGGGTCTGAACGGCCCGCTGCTATTCGACCTGGTCTCCGAGGGCCCCCACCTGGTCATCGCCGGCACCACGGGTTCGGGTAAGTCGGAGCTCCTCCGGACCCTCATCCTGTCCATTGCCCTCCACCACGGTCCCACCGAAGTAAATTTCCTCCTCATTGATTTCAAAGGCGGATCCGCACTGCGGCCCCTCACCGACCTGCCGCATTCAGTGGGTCTGCTGACTGACCTCTCCTCTGCAGCTGTTACCCGGGCCCTCGTATCGCTTCTTGCTGAAGTACGACGGCGGGAGCGCCTCTTCGCCGCGCATCTGGTCAGCGATATTGTCGAGTGGCGGGCCGCCCAGACGCAGGTACTACCTCGTCTCGTGGTGGTCATCGACGAGTTCCGGATGTTGGTAGATGACGTTCCCGATGCTGCGCGGGATTTGATCCGTATCGCGACGCTGGGACGCTCGCTCGGCATCCATCTCGTCATGGCGACCCAGCGTCCGCAGGGAGCACTCGGCCCCGACATCCGGGCCAATGTGACGGCCAGCATTGCTTTGCGGGTTGGGTCCGCCCTCGAGTCGCACGACATCATCGGATCGGCAGCAGCTGCTGCCATCCCCGTTGATGCGCCCGGTCGTGCCTTTCTGAGGTTGGGCACCGGGCCTCCCACCGCGTTTCAGGTGGGATCACCCTACCCCGAGAAGAAGGATGTCGGGATGGATGCGGGCGTCGTCGACCTGGCAGCGCACCTGAGCAGACAGGCGCCGTCCGCCGGTCGCGTGGCCGGCCACAGCAACCCGATGGACGGGACCTGGATGGTTGAACAGTTGGCTGCTGTCGCAGCCCATGCTGCGGCCAGGGAACTCACCGAGCCTCTGCACTACCCGGTCCTTCCACCGCTCCCCGAGACACTACCTCCACCCGAGAGCGCTGTCTGCCCTCCGGGGACGGTCCGACTGGGGCTCCTTGACCTCCCCGAGGAGCAGTCCCAGCGCCCGCTTCTGTGGTGTCCCCAGGAACATTCGCACCTTGCCTTGATCGGTCACCCGGCCGGTGGCACTCCCGACGCCCTGGTGTACCTGGTCGATCAGCTGGTGCGGCGGCTGCCTGACCAGCACCTTTATCTGCTCGACGGCGACGGCAGCCTCAGCTGGGCGGCCGCTGCGCCGCAGGTGGGCGCCTACGTCGGGGCACATGAGCTCAAACGGGCGGCCCGGGTGCTTGCGCGCCTGAACGAGCACATTGCCGTCCGACTCTCCGACGGCCAGGACCACGGTAACCGGTCTCGTGCGGGCCCAGCGGTGACAGTTGTCATTTCTGGGTGGGGGCGCTGGGTGGGCTCGCTTCGAACCAGCCGTTGGGCGTGGGCGGAGGGGCTAGCGCATGATCTTGCTCGTGATGGCGCTCCAGCCGGAACCACGCTACTGATCTCGGGTGCACGTGAGTTGACCACGGGGCAAGTGTTTCCCCTCCTGCCGAACCGCTTGTACTTTCCCCTGGGTGCGGGCCACGAGCTGCTCCTGACGTGGCCCAGGCTGCCGCCGCTTGAGGCGCTCCCGGGGCGCTGCCTGGCTCACGGCCCGATCGGCAGGGCGGCGGGCGCCGTCGGACAGGTGGCGCTGGGACGCGACGAGGCTTCGGGCCCCAGCCCCGTCAGCGTGATGCGGCCAGCGCGGTCCCCGTTCAGGGTTTTACCTCTCCCTGCTGTGGTTTCCGGCTCCGACGTCGCCGGTGCTGCTACGCGCGGCCCACCGTTGCGGGTGCCAATCGGTGTTGGTGGAGACGAGCTGGGCGTTGTGTTTCTGGAGCTGTCCATGCGCTCGGTTTTCCTGGTGATTGGCGGCCCGGGTTCAGGCCGCACCACCCTGATCGGGCGAATTGCGGCGGCTGCCCCGATCGGCATGGTCTGTTTACGCCCGGGTCCGGGGGCCAACCCTGACGCCTACTGGAAGGATCTAGGGGGCGCGGGTTCCGTTGGCGTGCCACCAGCCGACTCCGTGCTGCTGGTGGACGACGCCGACCAGCTCTCCGTGGAAGCCCAGCGCTATCTCAACGAATTGTTCGCGGCGGGTCACCGCCTCGTCCTTACCGCACTGGCTAGCCCGTCGATCCAGACGAAGGTCCCATTGGCGGCTCATGCCCGGTCGGCCCGGACGGGAATGGTCCTCGCCCCACACCAGCCAACCGACGGCGAGTTTTTCGGCGTTCGACTGGACTGCGACGCCCTGCCCCACCCTGGCCGCGGGTTCCTGATTCATGCTGGCGAGCCGCTTGAGCTGCAGGTTGCGGTTGGGGTCTAGCCCGGTCCAGTCCAGGGGCTCGGTGCCCGGCTATAGCACTGACGCACTGTCAGCGGTGCGTGAGGTGTGGGCAAGGACCGGCTTCGTAAAGAGGAGCAGCACCGCTGCCGCAGCGGGCAGCAGTAAGGCTAGACCCACCCCGATGATGCCAGCCGCCAACGTGGGCACAGCGATCACTATCATGAACAGTTGGAACACCAGGACCGCCGAACGGGTCCAGCGGTACCCAGCGAGGAGCTTGTACCCGACGGCAAGCAGCCAGAACGCCAACACCACCAGGAAGGCCATGGTGAAAATGGCCCCACCCAGCGAAGTGGGGGTGCTGTTCAGCAGGCCGAAGAGATACCATCCTGCTGCGGCGAGCAGGCCGAGAGCGTCGAGCAGCAGAATTGCCGCGATGACCACGGCCCCTACCGGCCGGTGACCGCCGGTCACCGGCTCCGGTGCCGGGCGGCTCGTGGTGGGGGTCACTGGCTCAGCGCCCATTCGGTCTGGTTTGGTTCGTCGAGCCGGGCCTGCTGCATCACACCATCCGTTCCGCTTAGTCGCTTGCCTGGACCAGGTACTGCGCGAGAGCGTCCTTCCAGTCTCTCGCCCGAAACCCGGATGACTCCAGTTTAGTCAGATCGAGCACGCTGTTGTCCGGCCGGGGGGCGGCCGTCCGACCCCTGAAGTAGTCAGCGGCTGACACGTCAACGATCAAGCCTGGATCCTTCCCCTCCCGTTCGTAAACGGCGCGGGCGAGGTCCGCCCAGGTGGTGGGAGTTCCTGAGTTAGTCACGTTGTAGGTTCCGAATGACGCTCTGGATTCGAGGAGATGGAGGATCGCCGCTGCCAGGTCGTCGGCAAGAGTGAGGCGCCCTGTTTGATCCTTGACTACGGTAGCGGAAATGTCCCGGGCGGCCAGGGACGCCATGGTCGCGACGAAGTTCTTCCCCTCACCAATCACCCAGCTGGTGCGAATGAGGTAGAAACGACCAGCAGCAGTTTGCACCGCCAGGTCGCCAGCCGCTTTGGACTGGCCGTACACGCCAAGCGGGCTGAGCTGTGCACCCTCTGCATAGGGAGCCTCTGCGCCGTCGAAAACGTAGTCGGTGGAGACATGCACCAAGGTGATCCGATGCGCTGCCGCGATCTCCGCCAACCGCGCTGGCCCGGCGGCGTTGACGGCCCAGGCCTGTCGACGACCGGCTGTGGTCTCCGCGCGGTCAACATCTGTGTACGCGGCAGCGTTAATGATGACCGAGCAGCGGCTCCAGTCCCTGCGGTACGAAGCGTCGTCGGTCAGGTCAAAGGTCTGGCGGGTAGCAAATTCGGCGTCGGGCAGGGCAGTTCGGAGGGCGCGACCAAGTTGACCGTCGGCGCCCAGCACCAGAACGGTGGGCGGCGGCATGGGTGCAACTCTCCCGAGTCCGGGGTGGTCTCGATCCTTTGCTGACACCTCGGCCTCTTCAAGGGGAATCGGCCAGGCAATGTTCAGCGTCTCGTCGGCCAGGTTCACCAGCACATACTGGTCCGTGGCATGGGGGCTCCAATGATCGTTCACCAGATAGCTGTAGACGGTCCCGGGGTCGAGTGTCTGGAACGCATTGCCCACGCCACGCGGTACGAAGACCGCCTGCCCCACATCGAGTTCGGCGGAGAATACCGCACCAAATCCCGCACCCTCCCGGAGGTCGACCCACGCCCCGAACACCCTTCCGGACGCCACGGTGATGTATTTGTCCCACGGTTCGGCGTGGATCCCGCGGGTGGTGCCAACCGCCGAGTTGAAGGAAATATTGTGCTGCACCGGACCGAAATCGGGCAGGCCAATCCTGACCATCTTCTCCCGCTGCCAGTTCTCCTTGAACCAGCCGCGGGCGTCCCCATGCACGGGCAACGAAACGAGTAGGAGACCTGGAATGGGCGTGCTGTCGATCCGCGGATCGCTCATTGGCCTGCGGCCCCGTAAAGAGCCTCCACTGCCTCTTTCCCCGGTGTCCACCACGCCGCATGATCCCTGTACCACTCGACCGTGTCAGCGAGACCCGCCTCAAGATCGACGAACCGGGGAGTCCAGCCCAGCTCGGATCGAATCCTTGATGAATCAATCGCGTACCGACGATCGTGTCCCACCCGATCGCGGACCAGGTCGAAAGCCGTCTCCGGCTGGCCCAGCAGCGTAAGCAGAATCCGCATGATGTCGATATTGCTTCGCTCACCGTCGGCCCCAACGAGATAGGTCTCGCCGATTTCCCCGCGCTCGATGACTGCGAGCACCGCTGACGAATGGTCTTCAGTGTGGATCCAGTCCCGGATGTTCTGCCCATCCCCGTACAACCGGGGGCGCCGCCCGGTCAGGACATTGGTGATCTGTCGTGGGATGAACTTCTCGATGTGTTGGTACGGGCCGTAGTTGTTTGAACAATTACTGATCGTGGCACGCACCCCAAAGGATCTCACCCAGGCCCGCACCAGCAGGTCCGACGCCGCTTTGGTCGACGAGTAGGGGCTGGACGGATTGTAGGCGGTTGTCTCGGTGAACCGGCTGGGGTCATCCAGTTCCAGGTCGCCATACACCTCGTCGGTCGAGACATGATGGAAGCGGGTTCCATGTTTCCGGACTGCTTCCAGCAGCGTGTAGGTGCCAACGATGTTGCTCTGCAGAAAAGGACCCGGGTCTCTTAGTGAGTTGTCATTGTGAGTCTCTGCAGCAAAATGCACTACCAGGTCGTGGTCCCCAACGAACCGATCGACCAGTGAAGCATCGACAATATCCCCCCTGACGATCGACACTCGCTGTGGGTCAAGTCCCTCCAGCGCTGAATGACTGCCCGCGTAGGTCAGCTTGTCAAGAACGGTGACCGAGTCATCGGTCTCCGACAGGAGGTGGCGGACAAAGTTGGACCCTATAAAACCGGCGCCCCCGGTCACCAATGATCTGCGCATAGGGATAATGTATCCGCAAGCCGCGCCGATATCCTAGGAATCGGCGCCAACCCGATCCCGCTGCGGTTACCATACGGTGATGAAGGGAATCATTCTGGCAGGCGGCACAGGATCACGGCTTCACCCCATCACGCTGGGGGTCAGCAAGCAACTGGTCCCCGTCTACGACAAGCCGATGATTTACTACCCACTCTCGACGCTGATCCTCGCCGGAATCCACGACATCCTCGTGGTGACCACCCCCCACGATGCCGAACATTTCAAGAACCTACTCGGCGACGGCTCAAGGTTCGGCATCTCTCTGACCTACGTCCAGCAACCCCGGCCCGACGGACTGGCGCAGGCGTTCATCCTTGGCGCGGATCATGTTGGGTCGGAATCAGTGGCGCTGGTGCTCGGCGACAATATTTTTTACGGTCCGGGCATGGGTACCCAACTCAAGCGGTTCAAAGACATCGACGGCGGCGCGGTCTTCGGCTATTGGGTCGCAAACCCTTCGGCGTATGGCGTCATCGAGTTCGACGACGATCGGCGTGCCGTGTCACTCGAGGAAAAACCCCTACACCCCAAGAGCAACTACGCGGTTCCCGGCCTGTACTTCTACGACAACTCGGTGCTGGACATTGCTGCGTCGCTTCGTCCGTCCGCCCGGGGGGAACTCGAGATCACCGATGTGAACATGGAGTACCTCTCGCGCGGCAAATTGCACGTCGAGATTCTGCCCCGGGGGACCGCCTGGCTGGATACGGGGACCTTCGATTCCCTGACCGACGCATCGGATTTCATCCGTACCGTGCAAAAGCGCCAAGGGTTGTCCATCGGCTGCCCTGAGGAAATTGCCTGGCGGCAAGGATTCCTCTCCGATGAGCAACTGAAGGATTGCGCCGTACCCTACCTGAAGAGCGGCTACGGGCAGTATCTGCTCGGCCTGCTCGAATCCTGACCGAAGGGATCAACCGTCGTCGGTCTTGACACATTGCAGGGCACCCGACATCGTCACAAATAACAGCCGTGCAGCACAAATGACGCTCCAGAAGCTCAACCCTGTGACGCATAACTCACCGCATCGCACAATCTACAGCTTGTTACCTCTTGTTTGCACGCATTTAACGTGACAGCCTTGAGGAAGAAGACATCGGGGGCCGTACGGGCCCCTTTACTATGTGGCCGTTCGTGAATGTTTTCACAATCGCGGCGGGCCGAAGGAGAAAGTGATCATACATGGATTGGCGTAGCCGCGCTGCATGCCTGGACAAAGACCCGGAGCTGTTTTTCCCGGTCGGGAATACCGGGCCTGCCCTTCTTCAGATCGAGGAAGCCAAAAGCGTCTGCCGTCGCTGCCAGGTGGTTGACACCTGCCTTCAGTGGGCAATCGAATCAGGCCAGGACGCCGGGGTGTGGGGCGGTTTGAGCGAAGATGAACGCCGTGCTCTCAAGCGCCGCGCCGCACGCGCACGGCGTGCTTCCTAGCTGAGCCCCCAGGCACCGGGCCCCTCCGGCATCGCCCGGCTCACAGACTAATCCAGCGGATCGCTGCCCCCGGGTGGCGATCCGCTGCTATGAGCGGTTGTCGTGCAGTCCCAACTCGATGGTGACCGCCGTGCCGCCGCCATCGCGGGGAGCCCACTCGATGGTTCCATCCAACTCGCTGGTCACCAGGGTCCTGACGATCTGGAGTCCCAGGCCCTCCTTGTGGTTTCCGGCGGGCAGCCCCACGCCGTCGTCGGCCACAGTCACGTTGAGGATCTCATCGCCGTCGTCACCCATTCGCCGATTGGCGAGGAGCCACACGGTCCCGGTTCGCTCCGACAACCCATGCTCGACGGCGTTGGTCACCAGCTCATTGATGACCAGGGCCAGCGGTGTAGCGAAGTCGCTGGGCAGTTCGCCGAAGGACCCTGCGCGTTCGGTGCGCACCACGTGCGTCGGCGACGCCACTTCTGCCGACAGGCGGAACTGCCGGGCAATGAGCTCGTCAAAATCGACGCTCTGCGACAGGCCCTGCGACAGGGTTTCATGCACGAGAGCTATCGTGCCGACCCGGCGCATAGCCTGCTCCAGGCCCTGCTTGGCTTCGTCGCTCACCATGCGGCGCGACTGCATCCGCAGCAGCGCAGCAACAGTCTGCAGGTTGTTCTTCACCCGATGATGGATCTCGCGGATGGTGGCGTCCTTGGACACCAGCTCCATTTCCCTGCGCCGAAGTTCAGAGACGTCACGACACAGCACCAGCGCCCCGAATCGATCCTTTTCATCGCGCAGCGGGATGGCACGCAGGGAAAGACTGACACCCCGGGATTCGATTTCCGTCCGCCAGGGCATCCTGCCGGTGACCACCAGTGGGAGCGTCTCGTCGACCATCCGCCGATCAGTGAGCAACGAGGTAACCACCTCAGCGAGGGATCTCCCCTCCAGCGTTTCAACGTCGCCAAGCCGCCTGAACGCCGACACGCCGTTGGGGCTCGCATACTGGATCACGCCTTCAACATCCAGCCGGATCAATCCATCGCCAACCCGGGGCGCCCCGCGGCGGGAACCCGTCGGGGTAGCGAAATCCGGCCACAGCCCCAGCGTACCCATTCGAAGAAGGTCATGCGCGCACTGGCGATAGGTCAGCTCCAGCCGGGAGGGCATCCGCGAGCTGGACAGATCCATGTGGGACGTGACCACGGCGAGGGTCCGGCCGTTGCGCACCATCGGAACGGCTTCCACCCGCATGGCCATTTCGGTGGTCCAGTTCGTGTCCCCCGAGCGCTCCATCTGCTGGCTACCCCACGCCTTGTCGACGAGCGGAAGCAGGTCGGCTCTGATCTGCTCCCCCACAAAGTCGGTATGGAAAACAGTGTGGGAGGTGGACGGCCGGGCGTGGGCCAAGGCCACATAGCCGCCGTCGTCAAGAGGAAACCACAGCGCCAGGTCGGCGAACGCCAGGTCGGCGACCATCTGCCAGTCCCCTACCAGAAGATGCAGCCACTCCGCGTCGCCCGGCCTGAAATGGGCATACTCCCGGATCGGATCGGTGAAAATTGCCACGTGCTTCCCGCCCTACCGTCGCACAATAGACCGGAGGAGCCGGAGTGCTACCGACAGGGATGCCATGTCGTCGCGTTCCAGGCGGTTGACCTCGATGAACATGTGCCGGGCGCGCTCAAGCATTTCTGCGTTTTGCTGCTCCCAGGCGTGCAGCCGGTCCCCCGCCTCGGCACCCACCATGGTGGACGAGGCCTTCATCACCGACACCGTCATATCGGCGATAGTCGAGTACAGGTCATCACGCAACGCAGCCCGGGCAAGCGCCTGCCACCTGTCCCTGCGCGGGAGGGTGGTGATCCGTTCCAACAGGTTGTCCACTGCGAACCGGTCGTAGACGGCGTAGTAGACCACGGCGATGCGCTCGACAGGTTCGTTGATCTGCTGGGTGATCAACGCGATGTCCAGCAGCCCGAACGACTCAAACTGTTCAGCCCAGTGGCGCGCGATATCGTCGGGCAGACCCCACTCCTCGGCACGGGCAAACCATTGCTGGACACGTTCCCTGTCACTGCCGCGGACGTAGTCCACCAGGTGGGTGCGCAGGGGATCCATCAACGGTTTGAACGTCGCGACGTCCTCAGCCACTGAGGTTCCCTGGCCAACATTGTTGACGAACCAGCGGACTGCCCGGTCCAGGAGCCGGCGCATATCTAGGTGGACCGCTGACCACCGATCGGTGGGGAAACTCGCGGGGAGCTCGCCCAGCGCCGCCACCAGTTCGTCGAGGTCGTAGATTTCCCGTAACGCGACAAACGCCCGGGCAATCACCGGCCCCGTAACCGATGTTTCCTCCATGACCCGGAAGGCGAAGGTGATGCCGCCCATGTTGATCATGTCGTTGGCGATCACCGTCGAGATGATTTCCCGACGCAGCGGGTGGGTGTCGAGCTGGCTGTCGAAGCGTTCGGCCAGTTGCCGCGGGAAATACTCCCTGAGGGTCTTGCCAAACCACGGGTCGTCGGTCAGGTCACTGCTGGTCAGGGCCTTCGTCAGTTCGATCTTGACGTAGGCCGCCAAGACTGACAGTTCAGGCGAGGTAAGTCCCTGGCCGGATTCGACCCGGGCCCGCAGCTCCTCTGTGGTGGGCAGCGCTTCGAGCTCCCGGTTCAGGTCGGCATTGGTCTCGAGCCAGTCCATCAGCCGTTCAAAACTGGGACTCCATTCGAGCACACGGCGACGATCGTTCAGGAGCAGGACGTTCTGGTCGACGTTGTCCTTCAGGACCAGCCGGCCCACCTCGTCAGTCATCGAGTGCAGGAACCCGGCACGTTCCCCGGCGGGCAGCGCCCCGGTTGTGACCATCCGGTCAACGAAGATCTTGATGTTTACCTCGTGGTCGGAACAGTCGACGCCAGCCGAATTGTCGATCGCATCGGTATTGAGGATGACACCGCCAAGGGCTGCCTCGATCCGGCCCAGCTGGGTCATCCCGAGGTTTCCGCCTTCGCCGACCACCTTGGCGCGCAGTTGGTTACCGTTGACCCGGATGGCGTCGTTAGCCTTGTCCCCCACCTCCGCATGGGTCTCCGAAGACGCCTTGACGTAGGTGCCGATGCCACCGTTGTAGAGCAGATCCACCGGCGCGGAAAGGATGGCGCGGAGCAGTTCGGGTGGGCTCAGGGTGGTGACACCCTCGGCGAGGCCAAGGGCCATGCGAACCTGCACTGAGATCGGGACGGTCTTCGCCTGCCGCGGGTAGATTCCGCCGCCCGCACTGATCAGGGAGGCGTCGTAGTCTTCCCAGCTCGATCGTGGCAGGTCGAACAACCGGCGCCGCTCGGCGTAGGACGCCCCCGCCTCGGGGGTCGGATCGAGGAAGATATGCCGGTGGTCGAACGCCGCGACGAGACGAATGTGTTCGGACAACAGCATCCCGTTACCGAAGACGTCGCCGCTCATATCGCCGACGCCCACCACAGTGAAGTCCTCGGACTGCGTGTCGACGCCGAACTCGCTGAAGTGCCGCTTCACCGATTCCCAGGCGCCGCGGGCGGTGATGCCCATCGCCTTGTGGTCGTAGCCCACCGAGCCTCCGGAGGCGAACGCATCCCCCAACCAGAATCCATATTCGGCTGAGAGTTCGTTCGCAATGTCCGAGAACGCTGCCGTGCCCTTGTCGGCGGCCACCACCAGGTAGCTATCATCACCATCGTGACGCACCACCCGGGGCGGCGGAACGACCGTTTCGCCGTCGTCGCCGGTCACCAGATTGTCGGTGATGTCGAGCAGCGCCCTGATAAAGGTGCGATAACTCGCCTGCCCCTCGGCCAACCAGGCAGCACGGTCCACCACGGGATTGGGCAGTTGTTTGGCGAAGAAGCCGCCCTTCGCACCCGTCGGAACGATGACAGCGTTCTTGACCGTCTGCGCCTTGACGAGACCGAGCACTTCGGTTCGGAAATCTTCCCGACGGTCCGACCAGCGGAGCCCTCCACGGGCAACCTTGCCGAACCGCAAGTGGACACCCTCGACCTGCGGTGAGTACACCCAGATTTCGTACTTGGGACGCGGGTGGGGGGCTCCGTCGATGGCTGACGTGTCGAACTTGAAACTCACATGACGCTTGTCCTGGAAGTAGTTGGTCCTGAGCGTCGCGCCGATCAGGTTACCGAAGGTGCGCAGCACCCGATCGGCGTCGAGAGTCGGGACTTCTTCCAGCCCGGCCTCCACTGCTTGCCGTGCACCGTCGGTGCGGGAGACGCGGTCCTCGTCGCCTAGGTCCGGGTCAAACCGTGCCTCGAAAAGCATTACCAGGGCGCGGGCGACCGCGGCGTTAGCCAGCAGCGTGTCGGCGACGAACCCGTAGGAGTTGGTGTTGCCCATCTGCCGCATGTACTTGGCGTAGCTGCGCAGAATCACTACCTGGCGCCACCGCAGGTTCTCACGGAGCACCAACCGGTCGAAGGGATCAGATTCTGAGGACCCGGCCACCGCGGCGGCGAACGATTCCTCCAACAGGCGTCCGGTGCTCACCGGGTCAATACCGGCCGGGTATTTGAGGCCCAGGTCGTAGAGGAAAAACTCCTTGCCATCGGACCGCTCGATCTCGAAGGGTCGTTCGTCAAGCACCTCCAGCCCAAGGTTGTGCAGGAAAGGGAGGATCTGGCTAAGACTTTTGGGCTCGGTCAGGTAGAGCTTCAGTCGGGCGTCCTCTTCCAGGTGCTCGCCAGCACCCTCCGGCACGTAGACGTGCATGACCGGAGCCGTCGGGGAATTCTTTTCGCAGCGCTCAAACCGTTCAATATCCTTGAGCGCATCCTCGACCTCGAAGTCGACCCGGTAGCTGGCGGGAAACGCTTCAGCCCATAGGCCGGATACGGCTTCGGCAGTCTGCCGATCGAATCGGCTGCGCACCACCTCATCGATACCTTCGGACCACGATCGGGCAGCACCGACGAGACGCTGTTCAAGCTCGGCAGGTTCCACCTGGGCCACCTCCACGCCCCGGGGCAGCCGGATGCGGAAGAACAGTCGCGCGAGAGCCGACTCGCTGATTCTCGCCTCGTAGTCGATCGACTCGGCTTTGAAGGTCTGCCTGAGTTCCTGCTCAATCCGAAGCCGCACCCCGGTGGTGTAGCGGTCGCGGGGAAGAAAGACGAGTGCTGACATGAAGCGGCCGTAAATGTCTGGTCGCAGGAACAGCCGCGTCCGGCGTCGCTCCTGGAGCCGCAGGATGCCCATGGCCGTGGTAATCAGGTCCTGGACCTCGATCTGGAACAGTTCGTCGCGGGGGTAGGTCTCAAGGATGGACAGCAGGTCCTTACCCGAATGCGAGTCGGAGGGGAATCCGCACTGCAGCAGGACGGCGTTGACCTTGTCGCGCACAATGGGGACTCCCCGCACCGAGCCCGTGTAGGCACTCGTCGCAAACAACCCGATGAACCGCCGCTCCCCGTTGACGTCTCCTTGCGCGTCGAAACGTTTCACGCCAATGTAGTCGAGGTAAGCCGCACGATGAACCGTCGATCTGGAGTTTGCCTTGGTGATGACGAGGGCACGCTTCTCGCGGGCCTTGGCCTTCCCTGCACTGGTCAGCTGCTGGACCTGGCGACCGCCCACTGGGTGCCGCAACAGGCCAAGGCCGTTTCCGTCAGCAATTCTGAGCACATCCTGGCCGTCGTCGTCGGTCACCAGGTCGTATTCCTTGAACCCGAGGAAGGTGAAATTGCCTGCGTCAAGCCAGGTCAGCAACTCGCGCGCCTGGTCAAGATCCGGGATCTCGGCACTGCCCGGAACCGTGTCGAGGGACGCCGCGATTTCCCTGACCTTGCTGCGCATGGCCGGCCAATCCTCCACGGCGGCGCGGACGTCGCTGAGAATGCTGCTCAGTCCCGCGATGATCTCCTGGCGCCGGGTGTCGTCGAGGATCCGTCCAACCTCGACGGCGATCCAGGACTCGATGTGGGTTGCCACGTCCCCGTCGGCGATGAGATGGGAGATGTTGGGGAGGGCCGCCGTGTCGCCACTTGACACCCCTGCTGTGGACGGTACCCGCCGCAGTTTGTGAAGCGCAGCGCTCTCCCGGTCGCGGGTGGCGATAAAGGTGGGGTGCATGACGAGGCGGATCGCCACCTGATGGCGCACGAGTTCGGCAGTCACCGAGTCCACCAGGAAGGGCATGTCATCGGTGACGATCATGATGACACTGGCGTCGGACTGATCGAAGATGTCGACTGCTGCCTCGCCGGACGGGCGGTTTTCGGCGAGCCCGCGATGCCTCAAAGCACGCTCTTCGAGCGCTTCAGCGGTATGTGCCTTGGCGTCCTCTTCAGCGAGATGTTCATAATAGTGACTGATGAACTCACCGGTTGAAGTGTCGGAACTTGACTGGTCCGTCGTGCTGGATCCAGACGACATGAAAACGCCTCCATAAACGAAATTAAAGGCCGCTCCCTTGCGGCCCTTTACCCATGAGCCTAACGCCGTTGCGGGAAAACTTCACTTCGTTGTGGACTGCTCCAACGCGGCCGCGCCGCGATTGTTCAATCGGTACACCGGCCAGTGCCGCGATGGCGGTGCGTAGTGGTGAACGGGGCGCTGTTTCCAGTAGCACTGATCCTCCGAGCAGCGCCGAATCAGCGGCGGTGAAGTCCGCGGGCAGGAAAGCCTCGACTGGCTGGGACGGACCAAACCGGTCCCACGCTTCACGGAGCTGCCGCTCGGGTCCGCGCCCGACCGCCGCCGCCCGTACCTTGTTCAGGACCACCCGTGGTGTGGCTGCTGGAAGGGCTGCCTCAAGGTCGGCGAGCGCTCGGATCAGACGGGGCATTCCGACGGCGTCGGCGGCCCCTACAGCGAAAACCGTGTCTGCCGCGTCAAGACAATACAGGGTTGCAGCGTTCCGGCGCGGGGCTACCGTGTCAAAGCTCAGCTCCTCATCGGCTTCAAGGCAAAATCCACAATCAACGATTGTCACGTCGACGAGTTGGCGGGACAGCTCAAGGACTCGGGTCAGGGCCGCGGGCCGCAGTTCGGTCCACCGGTCGGCTCGGGTCACCCCGGTCAGGACGCCCAGGCGGGAGCCCCTCACTGCGACCCGGGTGATACTGCGGTGGAGCCCAGCTAGGTCGAGGGAACCCTGGTCGGCTAGCCGACAGGCATGAGCCAGTCCGGCCGACTCATCAAGGAGGCCCAGGAACGCCGCGACGCTGGCGCCGTAGGTGTCGGCGTCGATGAGCAGCACCGACCGACCATTGGCTGCAAGTTCAGCGGCGAGATTCACTGCCACGGTGGTCCGCCCCGGCGAGCCAGTCGGCCCCCAGACCGCGGTAATCTCCCCGGCCCCGGGGGACAGCGGACCTGCGTCGCCGGGTTCGGCCGGGTCCACCAATCCAGCGTCGAGCGCCACTGCGGGGTCGGCATATCCGGCCCCTCCCACGGCGGGGTTCAGTGAGAGACGTCGCCGCTCCGCGGCCAACTCCACGGCTGCTTCGACAATTGACGCGAGGGTAGCCGCATCGACGTCGACTACTGTGTAGCGAACGCCGAGCGCGTCGAGACGCTGCCGGTTCTCGTCGTCGTTCACCAGGGCCACCACTGCGACGTCGGCGGTCCTGAACCGTTCGATCAGGGCGGCCGTGAGTTCCCCGGCATCCGCTGAGACGATGGCGGCGCGGGCGAGTCCCGTTTGGCATACCGCAATCACCTCGGCGAGGTCGGCGCACCAGCGAACCACAGTGACAGGCCCCCTCAGCCTTTCCAGCCTCGTGATGCAGTCGCGGGCCGCTTGCCCGCCGGTCACCACGGGAAGGCTCACGCGGAGCCGCCGGGGTTGAGGACAATGGCAATCCTCGCCTCGTTCAGCAGCGCATCCAGGAGTTCGGGTAACCGTTCGTCGCCGACCAGAACGTGGACCAAGGTTGACCCGCTGCCCCCGCCCAACGCCGATTCGGACATCCTGAGTTCGGATATCTCGGCCGCTTCGAGTAGCTGAGTGGGAGGCTCGAAAGTACCATCCTCGCCCTCAAGGGAAACCCAGACATCGACCCGCGAACCGGTGGTGGTGCCGGTGGGCAGGGGGTCGTCCACGGCAAGACCGATCGGTTTGCGGTTCAGCGCATCGGCAGCGCCAAGCGAGGCCCGGGGCACCAGTTCACCCGCCCGCAGCAGATTGATAGCCACCAGATTCTCCGGAATACCTTCAGCGACACGCAGATAGGCCGGTTGGAGGTCGCCGAGCCGGACAGCGACGATGGTGAGGTTTTCGGGTGTAACCCCGCTCCCGATGGGGATCTCTGCCCGGGCCGCATAGACGTCAGTGGTTTGGTCGGCGTTCCCGACGAGCGCCGTCACCGCCGCGATCGATGCAAAGACGAGCAACAACCCCACCAGAAGCCGTGGGTCCTTCCACGAGGGCTTACTGAGCCGCACCGGTGGCTCGTCTTCCCCCGGGGTGGCAGCCAATGAACTCATGCGGCCTCCTACAGACTCCACGGCCGCCCAACCGTCACGAGCCGTGAATAGTTTTGATGTGGCTCTGCAATTCTCGTTCACCACAGCGCCAAATGACATCCCTGCCAACCAAATGGCCCCTAACCTGTGGATAATTCGGATAAACCCCATCGGATAATGGCAAGATTGGAAGGGATGATCCGGTAGACGAACAGGTTCTGCGGACAGTGGAACGGAAGGCGGAAGAACGTGGCCGATAAACGGTTCCTGACCCTCGCAGATGTCGGCGAGGTACTGAACATTTCGTCGTCGCAGACGTACGCTCTGGTCCGGTCCGGTGAATTGCCGGCGATCCAGATTGGGGGCCGCGGACAGTGGCGGGTGGAGTCGCAGGTCCTCGAGGAGTTCATTGCCCGAGCCTACGAGAAGTCGGCTGCCGCGGTCCGGGATGGGTCCTTCGGCGCAGCACGGGAGACCAGCAGTCCCTAGGATGTTCAGGACCGGGAGAGCACCGCCTCCACACCGGCAAAAGGAATCAGCACCACTCCGGCAACGTTGCGGGGCCGTCGCTGTTCTCCCAACGGCACCGATGCGACCTCGAGGAAGTCTTTTCCGACCCGGTCAACCGTGCCGTCAATCCGGGCGCCGTTGTCAGCCAGTTGGATAGTGAGCAGGGTCCGGTTCCTGCCGAACACACGAAAGACCGACCCCAGCCCGAGCCTGGTCGTCACCACCGAATGGTCGGCGGCCGCCCGGCGCCCCACGCCCTCAATGGCTCTCAGAGCGTCAAGCGGGATGAGAGCCGCACCTAGCCCGATTTCCAGCACCAGCCACTCCGATCCCATCTGGCGCAGACTTCCGGTAAAGGTTGCTCCACTTCGCACCCGGACCCGGAGCGCGGCTCCCTCTTGTCCCCTCAGCCGGTCCAGCAGAGTCACTGCCGCAAGCTCCAGCCGTGATTGCTCGGCGATCCGACTCTCCGCAGCCAGCAGGTCTGCCGCGGCAAACTGCGCCTCGAGGTCTTCGAACAAAGCATCCCATCGCACCGCGCCAGCCTAAACGCGTGCCGACTACCGGTCAAGCTATAGACATCAAAGAGACCCCTGGTGTATAAAGAAACTCTAAAGAGCTTAAAATGCATCAAATGGTCTATATCGCGTCAAACTGAACCTTCGACAATCTGCCCATTGGAGAGGCTATGAACGGCTTACACGCAACATCGTTGGCAGTGTTGATAGGCCTGCTCGGAATCCTGCTCCTCGTATCCGGCCAGTTGATCCTGGCCAGCGCTGGCCCACTCACCGGCTATCAGCGGATGGAGGGACTGCTTGGTTTGGCAGCCTCGGCGGCAGGCATCGCTGTAGTCGGCTGGTGGTCGATTGCCTTGGCGCTAGCCTTCATTAGCGAAGTGCTCGATCGGATGGGCCAGCAACGGGCCGCCCGGTGGATGGGAATCCTCACCCCCGCATTCATGAAACGGCTAGCCGCGGCAGTCGTGGGGCTCCAACTCGTCGGCGGGGTCCCGGCAGCGACGGCCCACGGAATGTCCGGCCACCCGGCCATCGCCGTGTCTCAGCCGGCCCCCGATGACGCCACGGGCGCTTCGGAAGCAAAACCGGATCAGGACCCAACAGCGGTTAGCCCTCAGTGGAAACCTGTCCCGGGTCCTGTTGACGGCAGACCGCTACTCGGCCCCGAAAGCCGGCCCGCCGCCAGCCCTCCCACTGATACAAGTCCAGCGCTGGTGGTGGTGACCCCGGGCGATTCGCTGTGGACTATCGCGGCTCAACACCTTGGGCCGTTTGCCACCGACGTCGAGATCGCTGCGGCGTGGCCTCACTGGCACCGCGAAAACCGCCAGACTATCGGCGACGACCCCCACCTGCTGCTTCCCGGCCAGGTGCTGCGGGTACCTCCCTCTATCCGGTGACGCCGCGAGGATCATCATGACCATCCAAATCCAGCTCCCCCGCCCGACCCCTGTCGCGGACGGCCCAGCTGGGAATCGGCCCACTGAGCAAGCGGCTACTACTGCCCAGGTGCAACGGATTGTCCGCGCGGTGGTGCAAGCGTCGCTGGAGGTGCTCGGAGGATCCCGTCCTCTACAGCAAATGGCTGACTGGTTGGACCCTCCCAGTTATGAACGGCTCCACCTTCGCGCCAACCTCACCCGCAGTCTGAACCGCGGGACGTCGACCAGCAGCCACCCCGACCGTCTGTTGCATCGCAACGTTTCAGTACTCTCAGTCCGGACCTGCCGCGTGAGCGCACAAGTGTACGAGGCTTCTGCGGTGACCTGTGAAAACCATAGAGCCCGCGCCGTCGCTCTCAAATTGGAGCATCGGCGCGGGCACTGGAAGGTCACCGCATTGGAAATTGGCTAGAAACTACTTCTTCTTGCGTTTGGCGGCGGCCCGGGCTTCTGCCCGGCTGCTTCCGTTCGCCTCGGCCGTCCTGGCTGCGGCGGAGCTGCGCTCCACCCGCGTCTCGACCTCGCCCTGGGCATTGGGAGACGAGAAGTTCAGGGTGGCTGGCTTCTCCGGAGCGTCTAGTCCTGCCGCCTTGATGGTGGGGCGCTGCACTAACCCGCGCCCATCGACCACCCCTGGAAGTCCGGTAGGCGCCGGGGCCGCCACCTCAACCTCAAGGTTGAACAGGAAACCCACGCTCTCTTCCCTGATCGCCTCCATCATCGCCTGAAAGAGGATAAATCCTTCGCGCTGGTATTCGACCAGCGGGTCTCGCTGGGCCATGGCCCGAAGCCCGATGCCTTCCTTGAGATAGTCCATCTCGTACAGGTGTTCCTGCCACTTGCGGCCAATGACCGAGAGGACGACCCGGCGCTCGAGCTCCCGCATGGTCTGCTCACCGAGGGTCTTCTCGCGGGTCTGATAGGCGAGCTTTGCATCGGAAAGAATCTCGGAGTGCAGGAATTCCCTGGTGACCTTCGATGGACCCCCGGCTTCCTCAAGGACCTCCTCGACGGTCAGGCTAATCGGATACAGCGTCCGGAGGTTGGTCCACAGCTGCTCGTAGTCCCAGTCGTCGCCATGCCCTTGCGCGGTGGCTTCATCAACCATCGCTGTCACCACATCTTCGAGGAAGAAGCTGACCTTTTCATGCAGATCGCCGCCCTCAAGGATGCGGCGTCGATCGCCGTAGATCGCCTCGCGCTGGCGGTTCAGGACGTCGTCGTACTTCAGAACATTTTTGCGCTGCTCCGCGTTCCGGCCCTCTACCTGGCCCTGGGCGCTCTCGATCGCCTTGGACACGAGCTTCGATTCCAGTGCGACGTCGTCGGGCATGGTCGACGAGTTCATGATCCGTTCCGCTGCTCCCGAGTTGAAGAGCCGCATCAAATCGTCGGTCAGGGACAGATAGAAACGTGATCGGCCGGGGTCGCCCTGCCGTCCGGAACGGCCGCGGAGCTGATTATCAATCCGGCGCGACTCGTGCCGTTCGGTCCCGAGGACGTACAGTCCCCCGAGTTCCCTGACCTCGTTGTGCTCGGATTCCACCGAACTCCGGGCGGCGCTCAGGGCATCGGGCCACTGACTCTCGTACTCGTCGGGGTTGTCAGCCGGGCTCAGGCCCCGCTTCTCCAACTCAACGATGGCATTGAACTCGGCGTTGCCACCAAGCATGATGTCGGTGCCGCGACCCGCCATGTTGGTGGCAACCGTGACGGCACCCTTGCGCCCGGCCTGGGCAACGATGGCCGCCTCACGCGAGTGATTCTTGGCGTTAAGTACCTCGTGGCGGATACCAGCCTTGGCCAGTTGCTTAGAGAGATACTCGCTTTTCTCCACGCTGGTGGTACCCACCAGAACCGGCTGGCCGGTTTCGTGACGGTCAACGATGTCCTTCACGACGGCGTCAAACTTGGCAATCTCGTTCTTGTAGATCAGGTCGGACAGGTCGGCACGCACCATGGGCCGGTTCGTGGGGATCGGAACCACGCCGAGCTTGTACGTGGCCATGAACTCTGCGGCCTCGGTCTCGGCGGTACCTGTCATACCCGAGAGCGTGTCGTAGAGCCTGAAGTAGTTCTGCAGGGTGACAGTGGCGAGGGTCTGGTTCTCGGCTTTGATCTCGACCGCTTCTTTTGCCTCGATGGCCTGGTGCATGCCTTCGTTGTAGCGGCGACCGGCCAGGATGCGACCCGTGTGTTCATCGACAATCATGACCTCACCGTTGAGGACCACATAGTCCTTGTCCTTCTTGAACAGTTCCTTGGCCTTGATCGCGTTGTTCAGGAATCCGATCAGCGGGGTGTTGGCTGATTCGTAAAGGTTCTGGATGCCGAGGTAGTCTTCGACCTTCTCGATGCCGTCCTCGAGCACTCCGACCGTGCGCTTCTTCTCGTCGACCTCATAGTCGACGTCGACGGTGAGCTTCTTGACCACCCTGGAAAACTCGGTGTACCACCGGTTGACGTCCCCGGAGGCCTGTCCGGAAATGATCAGCGGGGTGCGCGCCTCATCGATGAGGATGGAGTCCACCTCATCGACAATCGCGAAGTTGTGGCCGCGCTGCACCAATTCGGCGGCGCTCCACGCCATGTTGTCGCGCAGGTAGTCGAACCCGAACTCGTTGTTCGTGCCGTAGGTGACATCGGCGTTGTACTGCTCTCGCCGGACCGCGGGGTCCTGCTTGGAGAGGATGCAACCACAGGTCATTCCCAGAAACCGGAAAACCCGTCCCATCAGTTCGGATTGATACTCGGCCAGGTAATCATTGGTGGTGACGATGTGGACGCCCTTGCCGGACAGGGCATTGAGGAACGCTGGGGCAACGGCTACCAGGGTCTTGCCCTCGCCGGTCTTCATTTCGGCGATGTTGCCGAGGTGCAGGGCAGCGCCACCCATCAGCTGCACGTCGAACTGCCTCAGCTTCAGGGTGCGGCTTGACGCCTCCCTGACGGCGGCGAACGCCTCAGGCAGCAGATCATCAAGAGTCTCCCCGTCAGCGAAACGCTGCTTCAGCTTGTCGGCCTCGCCCCGGAGGTCGTCGTCGCTCATCTCGCGAAACTCGTCTTCGAGGACGTTGATGGCGTCAGCGTAGTTTCGGAGTTTCTTGAGTGTCTTCTTATCGCCGGTGCGGAGGACTCGTTCAAGAAGTGATGGCACTGGTATTTGCTCCCAATCTAAGGTGCGCCGAAATCTGGCGTGTTCAGTCTACGGGAGAGACGTCTTGTCCTGTCTAACCAGCGGCGTTAGCCCCCACTATTGGAGGGAAACTGCCAGCTTCAGGGCCGCAGCCAGATCACCGTATTCTTCGACAACCACAGCGTCGAGGTCCAGCCAGGACGCCATCAGCCGCAACTCGGCCGCCAGCTCGACTGCGGTATCGGCTGGTGCGTCAGGCTCACTGTGGCTGCCGCGCACCAGCAACCTACCGGCGGCGCGATCCGCTTTGAGGTCAACCCGGGCGGCCATCGTGTCGCGCAACAGGAACGGCAGCACGTAATAGCCGTAGCGCCGCTTCGCGGCCGGGGTGTAAATCTCGATCCGATAGTCGAACCCGAACAATTCCGACAGCCTGCGGCGCTCGAAGATCATCGAGTCGAAGGGGCTAAGCAACGCCCTTCCCTCAGCCTTCCGGGGTAGCACCGAGGCCACGTGGCGGAAGGCGGGCCGGTTCCACCCCGTAATGGTGACGGGCTCAAGGGCGCCGCTGGCGACCAGCGCCTCGATCGCCGTCGACGTCGGTTTGAGGGACAGGCGGAAATAGTCGGCAAAACACCTGACGGTCCCCACGCCCAGCGCGCGGGCCGACAACTCGGTCAAATGCAGTCGTGCCTCGTCGGGATCCACGTTCATTGATACGGCCGAGGAGTCAGGCAGCACACGCTCAGTCAGCGCGTACCGCCGCTCGAACGACACAGTGCGCTCCGCCGCCGACACCTGTCCCCGTTCGAACATGTCTTCAAGGACGCGTTTGACCGAGTTCCAATTCCAGCCCCAATGGTCTCTGTTCCGGGCTTCCGTGTGACCCACCCGGAGCTGCAGTTGGGGTGCGGTCAGTGGACGGCTAACGGCCAGCACCGCACGGATCCGGGCGCGAAGTGACTCCCTGAGGTCAACGGGTACCGCACTGGCGCCGACCCATCGCCGCTCCTGCAACGGGAGCAGGTAGGGGAACAGGTCCGGTCTGATGAAGCTGGCTTCATGGGCCCAGTACTCGACCATCCGGCGCGGCGGGGTGCTGGCAAGGCGGTCGAGGAGGCCCCGGTCATAGGGTCCTAACCTGGCGAACAACGGAAGATAATGGCTGCGGGCCAGCACGTTGACCGAATCGATCTGTAGCAAGTGAAGGCGATTGAAGGTAAGGCCCAACTGCCGCGCCGTGGCGGGGCCGGTGGGCCTTACCCGAGCCAATCCCTGGGCCTCAAGCGCAATACGCCGGGCCTGGGACAGGGTAAGGACGGTGGTCATCCTTCGACCCTACTGGGGTGCATCCCCAGAACGGGCTACATCGAGGCTGCAGCCTCCCGAGCCCGGTAGGCGAGAAGTTCCTCGCGCGGGTCTTCGGTTCCCTCGGCGCACCGGGCGTCGAGGGTGATGACGCCGTAGGTCCACCCTTGTCGGCGGTAGGCAACCGAGGGAGCGCCGGTTGCCGAATCGACGAAGAGGTAGAAGTCGTGTCCCACCAGTTCCATGTTGTCGACCGCGTCCTCGAGGGCCATCGGTGTGCCGGAGAAGACCTTCCGGCGGATCAGCACTGGCGAGTCGCCCGCTGGAATGTCATTTTCAATCTCATAATTGTCGACGACGCTGCCGCTGGGCTCAGGTGGTGCCTCGGTGGATTGCACTTCGAGGTACAACGGGGCGGTAGTGCTGGCGGGTTCAAGATCAGCTGTGGCTTCGCGGACGGCCGTAGGGGTGTGGCGTCCGTGGTGGACCTTCCGCCGGTCTCTGGCACGGCGGAGTCTCTCAAGAAGCTTGCTATAGGCAAGGTCGAAGGCTGCAAATTTGTCAGCCGCTGACGCTTCAGCCCGGATCACAGGCCCCTTGGCCAGAACAGTGAGTTCGACGGTGAGTGAGCTGTCCGCATTGCGCGCGCTCGGCTCCTTGGTGACTTTAGCTTCTAGCCGCTGCACCTTGTCGCCAAGCTGCTCAATCTTGTCGATTTTTTCCTCGGCGTACTCCCGAAATCGGTCCGAAACTGACAGATTTCGACCACTGATCAAAAACTCCATGGTGTCCTCCAAAATCGCTTAGGTGACACAACAGCGGCCGGGGAGTCGTGCATCCAGCCGCTGTCGACGGATATCCAAGTTCGTCGAGATACCCATACCTCACGTTAGTTCACCCGCCCCTGATATTCATCCTCCAGTGGTTGTTTTTTTCCGCGAGTTTCATTCGGTGCGCGACGGCGGCTCGGTCGCGGCGACCACCGCCGCCCCTGCCACGTGCGCTCCATGGAGCCGCAGGACCCGGGTCACCTCGGCGATCGTGGCCCCGGTGGTCAGCACATCGTCAACGACCAGGCAGACCGCCCCCGGGATTGGGTCCCGCCGGCTCCGCACGGTCATGGTGAACCGGACGTTGGCGCGTCGCTGGGCAAGCCCCAAACCCTTCTGAAGCTGCGGACGACGACGGTGGCCAGCCAGGGCCAGAGCCGCCGACCGGGCGACACCCCGGTACCCCACTAACCGGGCGGGACGGGATCCAGCGGGCAGTTCACCGCGCCGTGCCAGTCCGTCGAGAAGCAGTCCAAGCGGATCGTAGCCGCGCCTGCGCATTGACGATGCCTTGGCTGGCACCGGCACCAGGAGGATCTGGGTAGCTGCGCCGCGCTCCCGTAACTCCGCGACGGCCGTGTGCAGGGCGCCTGCAAGTGCCGTCTGCAGTGGCCGACCCACAGCTGTTCGGTGGTGGTTTTTGTAGGCCAGGAGCAATCGTGCAAGCGACGACCGGTAGTGGCCCGCCGCTGTCACCGGCAGCGGGTCACCGAATCCGGATGCCGGCGCCGTGACCCCGGGCATCAGGGCCTGAGGTAATGCCGGGGCACCCCCTTCAGCACCGAAGGGTTGGACGGTGGCCTTCCGGATTTCCCTCAGGCACCCGGGACACAGCGGTGCCGCAGAGGCCCCGCACACGGCGCAGTCGGCGGGGAACACGAGGGACCAGAAGTCGCGGACGGCGTCGGCGGCTCGCTGCACCGTCGGCCGCAGCCGGGCAGTGTCGAGGTAGTCGGTGACGCCAGCCCACGGCGAAGGGGTTCGGGAACCGTGCATGGCCCGACTCTGCCAGTTCGCCGCGCGGGTACGCGGGCATTCCTGGCGTATGTGGACAACGTCAGCCAGCCGGCTACGGCCAGCCAGCACTCCTGGGCGCCGGGGTGCCGATCAGCCGGGGAACGCCGGATCCTGGACGCCCTCAACCGGCTCGTCCGACCAGGTGTCCCCGACCCTGTTCCTGACCCCCTCGGGCGTCGCGGCGAAGATGGCAGTGGGGCCGGTGCCCGCACTGAGGTGGGTAATGCCGGCGAGCGGCGACAACGCCTCGGCCGTCCCATCGAGGCCGAGAAACTCAGCGGTAACCTCGCCCTCCGCGGAAGTCGCAGCAACAATGACCGTGTCCTCGTTTACCCACTTGGCTGTGGTCACCGGGCCGCCCGCGAAAAGCTCCCGGGGGGTGCCCAGACTCTGTGGCGCTCGGTCATTGTTGCGCACTATACCGGCGAGCAGCACTCGACTGACGCCGTCCTGTTCGGTCACCACCAGCACCCTGGAGCCGTCCCTCGACACTCGCAGTTCCAGCACTTCGGCCTCGGACAGCCACGGGGCGGTCACCGACACGGCATTGTCCTGGGTGCCACCGGGCGGAATGGCAGACACAGTGGAGTCCTGCCCGTCGGAAGGAGTGCTGGCCGTCCAGACCCAATTGTTCGGATCGAAGCTCGGTGCAGTCAGATTCCTGCCAGTCACCGCGAGCAAGATTTCCTGATCTGGCCCGGTGGTGTACAGCCGGGTGCGGTTCCCATTGAGGAAAGCGAAGTCCGATTCGTTCAGGGACATCGCGGGGTCCTGGGGGTCCAGGGCTGCTACCGACGGTACACCGTCGATCGGGACGGTTTGGTCGGTTTGGTAGAGGAACAACTCGTTCCCGGACACCACAATCTGCTCGTTGCCCACGGGCGGGTCACCCACCGGGACGATGAGGTTTGGATGGGGCACTTCGTCACCGAGAAAGACTGGTTGCCCCACCGTCATCTGCACCGAATTGACGGTGTTCAGTCCTGCCAGGTTGACTCGCAACTGCTGCTGCATCTGCTGGCGGATCAGGTCGCTGGTGTCCTGAAGAATGTCAGCTGACAGGTCGACTGTTGCAGTGCCGTTGACGATCGGTACGGACTCGACGCCGAGGGTGGTGCCTTCAGGGAACGCACTGGTCACCGATCCTTGCAGGTAGGGCGCTGGGCCCTCGAGCATCGCCTCGACGATGTTCGCGGCGATAGCGGCCCGGTTGACGAACCACCTGACGTCCGGTACCCAGTGCTCGAAGGAGCTGCTGTAGAAGTACAGGCTGTAGGTTTCCAGCAACAGGTCCGCCTCGGTCGAGGAGATCATGATGCCGTCAGGAATCGCGGTAATACGCCACTGGCCGTCAGCGTTTTGCACCAGCTCCGCGGTGAGAGTCTCAGTGGTCGTGGCTTCGGCACCTGTCCGGATGCCTTCGGCGTTGATTGTCCCCTCAACCTCAAGCTGAATCTGAAACACTCCCTCAGTGGGAGTTGTCGAGATCTGCGGATCCGAGGTGTAGATGATGATGCGCTCTTCGGGCTGCCACTCCCTCGCGAATTCCTCGGTAAGATAGTCGCGGGCAATTTCGTAGTCCCCCTCGGCCCCCGTCCCGGCCGTGACAAAGGATCGCAGTAGCGACTCCGGCTCTGCGTCCTGGCGGGGTCCCAGCGGATTGAAGATCAGCGGATCAGAGGTGCCGGATCCGACGGTAACGACACCGACCGGTCCCGAGACGGGAATCGACGAACATCCGCTGATAACGAGCAGCAACGGCAACAGGAGGAACACCAGGGATTGACCCGGTGATCGGCGCTTAACGGGCATCGTGGGGTTCCTTGACCATCGTGTTCGACTGTGCCGACTCAGGGGACGCCGCGACCGCCGGTCGCTCGGGTAGCCCGCCCTTGCGTGGTGGCAGGGGCAGCGGCGACACCTTGAGCACCGACTCGCTCACCTTCGGCAGGGTCAGACGGAAGCAGGCACCTTTGCCGGGAGACCCCCAGGCCTGCAGCCAGGCGCCGTGCAGGCGGGCATCCTCGGTGGCGATCGACAGGCCCAGTCCGCTGCCACCGGTGGTGCGCGCCCGGGCTGGGTCCGCTCGCCAGAACCGGTCGAAAACCCGTGACGCCTCGAGCGGCGTCATACCGATGCCATAGTCCCGGACGGCGACGGCTACGGCGTCCGGGTTGGAAGCGATATAGATGGTGACCGGCTTCCCTTCACCGTGCTCGAGGGCGTTCACCACCAGATTCCTCAGGATCCTGTCGATCCGGCGGGGATCCCCCTCGACCAGGCATTCAGTCTCGCGTGAAACGATTGACAGCTCGGAACCGCACGCGTCCGCGAGTGGTTGAGCGCCGTCAATGACGTGCCGGACCACCTGGAAAATGTCGACCGACTCGGAATCGAGCACCGCCGCACCAGCGTCGAACCGCGAGATTTCCAGCAGATCAGCGAGGAGCGCCTGGAACCGCTCCACCTGGTTGTAAAGGATCTCCGCTGAGCGACGATTGATGGGATCAAAGTTGGCCCGGGCGTCATGAAGCACTTCGGCTGCCATTCGAACGGTGGTCAGCGGGGTACGAAGCTCATGGGAAACATCTGATACGAAGCGCTGCTGCATCTGCGACAGCCGGGCAAGCTGAGTGATCTGGTCCTGAAGATTCTCGGCCATGTGATTGAAGGACGCGCCCAATCGGGCCACCTCGTCCTCACCCTTAACATCCATCCGTTCCTCCAACTGACCGGATGCCAGCTTCTCGGAAACCACCGCCGCGTGGCTGACCGGCCCCACCACACTGCGGGTCACGAACCACGCGATAGCCCCAACGATCAGCAGCAGCAGGGTGCCGGCGATCCAGATCACCCCGTGGATGTAATCCAGAGTCGATTGCATCGACGACAGGTCATAAATCAGGTAGAGCGCGTACTCGGTCTGGGCTGGCGGCAGCGTCACCTTGGTGCCGAACGCCAGTCCGGGCACCAACTCGCCTGACTCGACGAACGAGGTGGCCGACCAATACTGGTCGTGTCCGGACCGCACGGCGTCAACCATCGCTGGCGGGATTGCGCTTGATTCTTGCAGGCCGTCACTGCCGAACGGAGCCATGTAGATCTCGGTGCTCTGGCCTGGCACAAACGCCAAAATGAAGCGGCGGGGGGCATCGGCGCCCCCACCCTCAAGGCTGGGCAAGGTGTCCCGGACCAGCAGCGCGGTCGAATCACGGTCGGTCGTCGACGCGCTGCTGAAGATCGCCCCCACTTCAGTCAGCCCGTTGCTGGACTCAGCCTTGAACTGTTCGAAGCGTTCCTCGTAGAGACCACTGGCGATCTGATTGGAGAGGAACGCGCCCACGGCAGCGAAGGCCAGGGCGGTGAGTAGCAGGGTGGAGACCACTGTCCGGAATTGCAGCGAACGGCGCCACTGCCGGGCCGTACGCGACAGCATCGTCCGGATCCAGGACCGGACTTGCGACGTCAGGTCGCTGAGCCTGCCCCGAACCCGAGCTGAAGCGCGCTCCAACCTACCCCTGTCCTGCCTTGTATCCGACGCCGCGGACCGTCAGCACAATCTCTGGCGCCTCGGGATCCCGCTCAATTTTCGACCTCAACCTCTGCACATGCACGTTAACGAGCCGGGTATCGGCTGCGTGCCGGTACCCCCACACCTGTTCGAGCAACAGTTCCCGGGTGAAGACCTGCCACGGTTTGCGTGCCAGAGCCACCAGCAGGTCGAACTCCAGCGGGGTCAGCGAAATACGGTCGCCGGCACGGACTACTGAATGCCCTGCCACGTCGATGGTGACTTCGCCAATTCGCAGGGTCTCGGGCGCCTTCTGGTCGCCCGGGCGGAGCCGTGCCCTGACCCGGGCCACCAGTTCTGCCGGTTTGAACGGCTTGGGCACGTAGTCGTCGGCCCCGGACTCGAGCCCCCGCACAATGTCGGAGGTATCGGATTTTGCCGTCAACATCACGATGGGAAGATCGGACTCGTTGCGGATCTGCCGACACACTTCGATACCGTCGATACCGGGGAGCATCAGATCGAGCAACACCAGATCGGGTTTGGAGCTCCTGAAGATTTCCAGTGCCTGGGAACCGTCTGCACAGAACACGGGATCGAATCCGTCGTTGCGCAGTACGATGCCGATCATCTCGGCCAGTGCTTCGTCGTCGTCTACGACCAGAATGCGTGCCTTCATATCTCCATAGTCTCCCATTGCTGCCGCAATGTTGTACTGCGGCCCGGGCTCCGCGCGCCCCACCACAAACGAGTTCCCCGAAAACCCTCCCGGTAACTATAGTTCTAGGAGATGGGATCACGAGACGATCGAAAGTTACCGGGGGACAGGATGAGCAACAATCCGCACGACGGTGAACCAGCCGATCGCTCGCGGGACGGCGCACCCGGCCCACACACCCAGCCACCCAGCCAGAATGCCCAATGGGGCCAGCCGGCACAGTGGGGACAGCAGCCTCCCCCGGCCCCCCAATGGGGAGCCCAGCCTGGCTGGCAGGGTGTCCCGCACGGGCAGTTCCGCGGCTACCAGGCGCCACCCAAGCCGGGCATCATTCCGCTGCGACCCCTGGGTCTTGGCGAGATACTCGACGGCGCGTTCCAGGCTTGCCGGAAAAACCCGCTGGCAACATTTGGCACGGCAATCCTGTTCCAGGTGCTGATTTCAGTGCTGATCCTGCTCCTGACCGTCGGACTGGTCGGCTCGCTCGCCCAGCTTGACCCGAACAACCCTTCGTTGGATCAAATCACTGGACTCGCCGCATCGGCAATTTCCGTCGGCACAGCGATTATGGTGCTCAGTAGCGTAGGAGTCCTTGTCCTCCAGGGGGTGCTGGTCATCCCGATTGCCCGCGCTGTGCTGAACGAGCGCACCGGTTTTGTGCAACTGTGGAAGCTGGCCGCCCGGCGGATCCTGCCCCTGCTTGGGCTGGGGTTCCTCCTCCTGCTCATGATCGTCGCCGGCCTCGCCATCCTCGTGGTAGTCGCTGGGCTACTCGCCGCGGTGCTCGGCCAGGACGCGATCTGGATCATCGTGCTCGGGTTCCTTGCCTCGCTGGCTCTGATCATCTGGCTCAGCATCAAGTTCGTGCTCGCTCCGGCGGTGCTCATGCTCGAGGGCGCCGGACCGCTCACGTCCCTGCGCCGGTCGTGGACACTTACCACCCGCAACTGGTGGCGGACCTTCGGAATCCTCATTCTGACCAGCATCATCGTGTCGATCATCACCTCGGTGATTTCCACCCCGTTGAGCTTGCTCGCCACCCAGTTCGTGTCCTTCAGCGACTCCCCCGCTGCGCTGGGGGAAGAGCTGATGGCCTCACTTCCCATCCTTCTGGTCGCCCAGCTGATCACCGCGGTCTTCGGCGCCATCGGCTACGCGTTCCAGGCCGGAGTGACCGCCCTGTTGTATGTTGACCTACGGATTCGGCGCGAGGGATTCGACGTCGTCCTGCTCCGCGAACACGAGGAAGCACACGCCGGTCGGTTCACTCCCATCCCGGGCCAGTCAGCCAACCCCGGCGGACAGCAGTTTGGGCACCGCCCCGGCGGTCCACCAGCCCCGCCCGTCCACGGCGCCTGAGCCTGATGCGGCCGCAGCCATGCTGATCCGAGCGATTCCCACCACCGTGCCGTTCGTCAGTCACAGCGCTGTGGTGCCCGACGACGACGAAGCACATCGATGGCTCGTCGACGAACTGGCCGAGGGGCGGTACCAGGAAGCCGGACCCAACTTTCTGGAGCGCATCGCCACGGCCATCCTCGAATGGCTGGGGTCCATCTTCGCCGGGCTCCGGCCTCTGGAGGCCGGTCCCGGCACCCTCGTGCTGGTCCTTGGTGCGGCGGTAGTGGTTGCGGCGGCGGTGTGGCTGATCAAACCCCGCCTCAATGCCAGCCGGACCGTACCGGCGGCGGGAGTGTTCACTGGTACAACCGTGCTCACCGCTGGCGAGCACCGGCAACTCGCTACCGCTGCCGCAGGATCCCAGGAGTGGGACGTTGCTCTCACCGAACGGCTGCGGGCGGTCATCCGGTCCGCCGAGGAGCGGGGAATCATCGACCGCCAGCCTGGCCGTACGGCCGCAGAGACCGGGGTCCAGCTTAGGGCGGCCTTCGGCCCGACGGGCGATGGGACGGCGTGGCTGGCCGACAGGTTCAACGAGGTGCACTATGGCAACCGGTCCACAGACGGCTCCGACTACCTACGGGCCACCGCCATCGACGATGTGCTATCTGGTGCCCGCCCGGCTGCGCACCCGTCGCCACCGGATCTGGTGGCACCCCGCTGATGGCTTCCCAGAATGCCCCAAACATCAGCGCCCAGAATGCCGGCACCGAAGACAGCGGCACCGAAGTGACCGGCGACGGCGGAAGCGCGGGGCAGACGGCCGCGACCCGCCTGCGCCGCACCGGGCCCTGGCTGGCCCTCGGGATCCTGCTGATCGCAGTGGTGCTGGTGGGGTTCCTGGGCCGGTCGGGGCAGGACGGCGGCGTGCTCTCCCCGGTCAACCCCGCGCCAGCGGGAGCCATGGCCCTCGCCGAGGTCCTTGGGGAGCGGGGCGTGAAGGTGATTCGGGCGGAATCCCTTGAGGCCGCCGCGGCAGCAACATCGGGAGGCGCCACCCTGCTGCTGCACGACCCCGATTCCTGGCTCGACGCCGATCAGCTGGAATCCCTGGACGGGCTGGCTGACCGGCTGGTACTGATCGAGCCGGACAGCCTCGTGCTGGGCGCGCTGGCACCGGAGATCCGGCAGGCGGGGCTGATTCCCGACGCGGAGGACCTACCGTTACCGGCTGCCTGCGGGGTTGCCGATGCTGTCGCCGCCGGCAGTATCACCGCCGGAGGTTTCGCCTACCGGGCAGACGCCAACTGCTTCCCGCCTGCCACCGCGCTGGGCGGTCCGCCGTCGGGCTCCTATGCTACGACCGCCGACCAGACCGTCGTCGCGCTGGGCAACGGAAGCATCCTCAGCAACGAGACCATCGATCGGGACGGTAACGCCGCCCTGGCCCTCCGCACCCTCGGCATCAGCCCGGTCGTGGTCTGGTATCAGCCGACCGCGGCCGACCTTGCCATCAGCGACTCGCCCGTCGACCCGCTCACTCTGCTTCCCGACTGGGTGAACCCGGTCATGCTGTGGCTCCTGGGCACCGCGTTGCTGGCAGTGCTGTGGCGGGGACGGCGGCTGGGTGCCCTGGTGGCGGAGCCGCTCCCCGTGCTGGTACGCGCCGCGGAGACGGCAGAAGGGCGGGCCCGGCTGTATCAGGATTCGTCGTCAGTTGACCGGGCCGCCGCGAATCTTCGCGCCGCCACGCTCCTCCGGCTCGCCTCCCGGCTTCGCCTGCCAGCCACCAGTTCAGTGCCGGCGGTGGTGGACGCCGCGGCGCGGCACACCACCCGGCCGGCCGCTGACCTGGATAAACTCCTGCGCACCGACGCGCCCACTTCCGACGCCCACCTCGTGCGGTGGAGCCAAGACCTTGCCGCCCTAGAGAAAGAGATCGACGCGAGATGAGCCACCAGTTTCCGACTCACCAAGACTCACCGGTATCAGCCGCTGGCCCGGAACGCCAGGCCCTCCTGAACGTTCGTTCGGAGGTGGCCAAGGTGATTGTGGGTCAGGATGCGGCAGTGACCGGGATGCTGATCGCCTTGCTAGCGAACGGGCATGTCCTGCTGGAGGGTGTCCCCGGGGTGGCGAAAACGTTGCTGGTACGCACCCTCTCCGCCGCCCTGAACCTGGACACCAAGCGGGTCCAGTTCACCCCGGATCTGATGCCGGGCGATGTCACAGGATCTCTCATCTATGAGGCACAGAGCTCGGAGTTCACCTTCAGGGAGGGCCCGGTGTTCACCAATATCCTCCTGGCTGACGAGATCAACCGGACACCGCCCAAAACCCAGGCGTCCCTGCTGGAGGCGATGGAGGAACGGCAGGTGTCGGTCGACGGAGTCTCTCGTGCCCTTCCCGACCCGTTCATTGTCGCTGCCACCCAGAACCCCGTTGAATATGAGGGGACCTATCCCCTGCCGGAGGCCCAACTGGACCGTTTCCTCCTCAAACTCACCCTCTCGGTGCCGGACCGCGACGACGAAATCGAGGTAATCCGCCGGCACAGCACCGGCTTCGACCCACGAAACCTCGCTGCCGCGGGAGTCCGCCCGGTGGCTTCGGCACAGGACCTGGCCGACGCCCGCCGCTCGGTGGCGTCGGTGGCGATCGCCCCCGAGGTGATCGCCTACATTGTCGACGTGGTGCGGGCCACCCGGACCGCGCCGTCTTTCCAGCTGGGTGTTTCCCCGCGCGGCGCCACCGCGCTGCTGAACACCGCCCGGGCGTGGGCCTGGCTTTCCGGGCGCACCTTCGTGACGCCCGATGATGTGAAGGCCCTCACCCTCCCGGCGTTACGCCACCGGGTGTCGATGCGGCCCGAAGCCGAGATGGACGGCGTCGACGTGGATGACGTTCTGCTGGGCATCCTCGCCACCGTCCCCGTCCCCCGCTAGGGCCGTCCTGGATGACCATCACCGGACGGTTCGTGCTTGCGGCGTTGCTCGGAACACTGCCCGTGGCGCTGTATCCCGGCGCGGTCTCAATTATGATCTGGGCTGCCGCCCTCGTGGCCGCCGCCGGGCTGGACCTCGCGCTTGCCGCTTCTCCGCGCAGGGCCGGTTTGAGCCGGACCCTGCCCGACAGCGTCCGGCTCACCGAAACCTGCACCAGCACCCTGACGGTCCGGAACTACTCACGACGCCGGCTGCGGGCCGAAGTGCGCGAAGCGTGGCAGCCGTCGGCAGGCGCCATCGACGCGGTCCAGCACGTCTCGGTTCCCGCGGGGGAATCCCGGCAGCTCGTGATCACGCTGCTCCCCGAGCGGCGTGGGCACCTGCGCGTTGAGCACGTGACGCTCCGCAGTTTCGGCCCGCTCGGGCTTGCGGCACGGCAGCTCAGCGTCCCGGCGCCGGGCCTGCTCCGGGTGCTCCCCCCGTTCCATTCCAAGCGACACCTGCCTTCCAAACTTCGCCGGTTGCGCGAGCTCGACGGTCGGGCTGCTGTGCAGATCCGCGGCGCTGGCACCGAGTTCGACTCACTCCGCGACTATGTCCGGGGCGACGACGTGCGCTCCATCGACTGGCGCGCCACGGCCCGCCGCCGGGACACTGTGGTGCGCACCTGGCGTCCCGAACGTGACCGGCGGGTTGTCATCGTGATGGACACCTCACGTACCTCGGCCGCCCGGATCGATGACGAACCCCGGCTGGACACCAGCATGGAAGCGGCCCTGCTGCTCGCCGTCCTGGCGCAACGCGGCGGCGATCGCGTGGATTTCCTGGCCTTCGACCGTCGCCCCCGCGCCCGGGTCGACTCTGCGGCAAAGGGAAACCTGCTCAATTCCCTTGTCAGAGCCATGGCTCCGCTGGACGCCGAACTGATTGAAGCCGACTGGTCGCGGGTGCCCGGCCAGGTGCGTTCCATCTCGTCCCACCGGTCGCTGGTCGTGTTGCTGACGTCGCTCGATTCCGGATCGGTGGAGGAGGGCCTGCTGCCGGTTCTTGCCGGGCTGACCTCTCAGCATGTGGTGGTGGTAGCCTCGGTCAGCGATCCGCGACTGGAGGAGATGCGCGGCGAGCGCCGGTCGGCGGCCGATGTGTACCGGGCGGCGGCGGCCGAACGGGCGCTGCTTGACCGGGCGGCGGTCACAGCACAGCTCCGCCAGCTCGGCGCCGAAGTGGTCGATGCAGCCCCGCATGAGCTCCCGCCGCTGCTTGCTGACATGTATATCCGGCTCAAAGCGGCGGGACGACTCTGATGCTGCCGGCAACACTGGTGGATTACACGCAGACGGCGCGCCGCCTGCCCTGGACGGCACTGCCCACGGCGGTCTGCCAGCACTTCGCGTCGGTGCTCGACGCTCCGGTGGAGTCCGCCGCGGCGGCCGGCGGCGGATTCACCAACGGTTTCGCAGCGGTCCTCTCCGGCGCGGGCCGGACCTTGTTCGCGAAGGCCGCACCCTCGACCGACAGCCACATCTTCGCTGCCTATGTGCGGGAGGCGGAGGTCCTGACGAACCTCCCCACCGGTCTTCCAATCCCGCTGCTGCGCTCCGCAGACCGGCTCACCGTTGAGGGAATCGACTGGCAGTTGCTGAGTTTTGAAGCGGTCAACGGGTACATGCCGGGCCGGCCATGGACAGCCGCTGACCTTGGCGCGGTCCACCACTCGCTGCTCGTGGTGCAATCGGCACTGCGGCACCTTCCTGCCGGCCTGTCCGGCGGGTCAATGGTCGACGAGTTTTTCGGGGACCGGCCAGCCACCGATGTCTTCGGGCAGTTCGCCCGGAACGGCGGGGCTCTCCCCTACCTACCCCGGCTCACCACGGCACAGCTGGGAGACCTACAGGAGGTGGCTTTGCACGGCAGGGAAGCCCTCACCGGTGACTCAGTCCTGCACAACGACCTCCGCGCCGACAACATCATCATTCGCGCCGCCGGCCGGAAACCAGCACGGGCCCTCTTCTGCGACTGGAACTTTCTGTCAACCGGCCCTGCCTGGGCAGACTGGGTGGCGCTGCTGGTGTATCCGCACCACGCGGGGATCGACGTCGACCGCTGGCTGGCGGAGTCGCCGCTGAGCGCTGGAGCCGCCCCCGACCACATCGATGCCTGGCTGGCAATACTCGCCGCCTACATGATCACCAGCGCAGCGCAACCGGAGCTGGCCACCAGTCCCCTACTGCGCACCCACCAAAGATTTACCGCCCGAATCCTGATCGACTGGCTCAGTGAACGACGAAAGTGGGACCTCTAACATGCAGTCCATTTACCAGCGCGCCCTGGGCGCCGACTTCGACCGGCTGCAACCCGAACTCCAGGACTATTTCGGCCTGCACGCTGGCGCAGGCCAGGCCGGCGTGGGCAGCGGCACCTTCGAGGTGGCGGGCTGCCCTGCCTGGTTTGTCCGCCCGTTCTTCAGGCTGGCCGCCGCAGAAAACTCATTCTTCCCCGAGTACGGAACGAACATCCGCTTCCACATTGTCAATTACCCGCACACCGACCCATTCGGCCGGTCGTCGCTGACCGCCCGCCGGGTGCTGCACTTTCCGGGAGTTGACCGTCTTTTCGAGGACACCACCTCGGAAGAGCAAGGGGAACTCCTCGACTACGTGGGGGCGCACCGGATGACACTGACGGACCTCACCTGCTCGGTCACCCCCGGGGGCCGAATGCGCATGGTGTCGACCCGGACCCGCGTCTTCGCCGGCCCGCTGCGCCTGCCGGTCCCTGACATCGTCGGCGCCCAGGCCTACATGGAGCAGTGGTGGGATGACGACGCCGGCCGGTTCCGGATCCAGACCAAGGTAATCCACCGGCAACTGGGCACACTGCTGGTGTACGCCGGAGCGTTTGACTACCATCTGGTCGACTTCGACGGCGTCCTGCCCCCCGGGGCTAAACCCCTCCGGTGGGAGCGGCGCAGCTAGGCCCCACCCACCTCCTGGTTCAGCGCGTCGGCCGCCTGGGTCAGGCGGCGCAGGACGTGAGCGGCAGCGGTCGGTGAGACGCCGTCCAGTCCGGCGTCGGGGGTCAGCCGCAGTTGAGCCAACCGGCTCAGGGGCAGACCCAGCATGCGCCACGGCGTCAGCACGGCACCGGCCAGGGCCGACACCCCGGGAACGGCGGCCGGCCTCGGCACAATTCCCGCCCAGAGTTCGCCACCCGCTTCAAGATGCGCGGCCAGCTGTTCCCATTGCGCCATGGACAGCCCCGCCACCGGCAGTGCAGCGGCGGTCACTGTGCTGGTAGCCAGCACGTCCAGGGGTGCGCGGTCGGCGGGAAAGGACACCGCGACGGTCCCCGCCCCGACACCGCGGACGGCGTTGGCTACAGCATCCCAGGCGTCGGCGGTTTCCTGATCGGGCACCGCACGCAGGGTCCGGTAGCCACTCGCGGTGGGTACGCCACCCGCCAGGATGTCGGCAATCTCGGGCTCGTCCAACTGGACCTGCACCAGGGCGCCCGGCGCCACCGAGCCGATCCTGGTGATGAGGTCGGCTGCCCCGGCCGCCAGGGAATCCCTGATCTCACGGCGGGCGCCCACATCGAGCAGCGCACGTTCCCCGCTGTGCAGGTGCAGGTTTGCTGCGAGGGACAGCGGTCCCCGAAAGTGAATCTTCAACGCCGGGGATGGCCCGGATTCAGCGCCAATCAGGTCCCCGAGGACGTTGAGGTCAGTCGAAAGCGCCGACACCGCCCTGCGGTGGTCCTTACCTGCCCGGTCGACCAGACGCCAGCCGTGCGGCTGCAGATCCACCGGCAGCTCCACCAGGATGGCGGCGGTGCGCCCCACGGCGTCGCTCCCCACCCCGCGCTGCGGCAGGGACACCAGATGGGGCAGGTGAGGGTCACCGAGTTCGCCGCGCACCACCCTCGCCGATTCCAGCGGGTCGGTTCCCGGCCAGTCGCCGAGAGCCGTTGCGGTGACCTGTGCGGAGCTAGGCTCCACTGCTGTCCTCGGTTGGCCGCCGGTTCTCGGAGAGCGCCTGATGGTGGCGGATCACCTCGGAGATGATGAAGTTGAGGAACTTCTCGGCGAAGGCCGGGTCAAGGTTCGCTTCCTCGGCCAGCGCCCGCAGCCTGGTGATCTGGGCTGACTCACGGTCAGGGTCACCGGCCGGCAACTGGTGCTCAGCCTTCAGTATTCCCACCCGCTGCGTCGCCTTGAATCGCTCCGCCAGAAGGTAGACGAGTGTCGCGTCGATATTGTCGATACTGCTCCGCACCGATAACAGTTCAGCCATCACCTCGGGCTGTACCTGCCCAGCGAGCGAGCTCGCCGCCGGGTTGTAGCCGCTGCTCGATTCAGTCATGCACCCAGTCAAACATCAGGTACAGACCGCCGACTAATCCAGCGTCGACATAATTAGGTGGCAGGCTGAAGTTCAGGGCGTTCCAGTGAACGTGCCGAGTCGAGGGTCGCCTGTCCGAGCACCCGGGTTCCCTGATACAGCACCACCGTCTGGCCTGGTGCGACGCCGCGCATCGGTTCGGTCAGCCGGACCACGAGTTCCGCCTGCCCGTCGCCGTCGTCCTCCAGCCAGGCCACAGCGTCCACCGGATCACCGTGGGCGCGTACCTGCGCCATGCAGTCGAACTGCATGCCGTTCACGACGGCGTCGATCGGCAGCCCCGCCCAGGACACTTTGATGCCGCGGAGTTGGTCCACCGCCAGCATCCGTTCCGGCCCGACGACCACTGTGTTCTCTTTCGGCCGGATCTCCAGGACGAAGCGGGGCTTGCCGTCGTCGGCGGGGGTGCCCAGCTTCAGGCCGCGACGCTGTCCCACGGTGAAGGCGTTGGCGCCCGGATGCGTTCCAACCTGCTCACCGTCGGTGTCGACAATCGCCCCCTCGGTCATGTCGATGCGCTCGGCCAGCCAGCCCCGGGTGTCGCCGTCGGGAATGAAGCAGATGTCATGGCTGTCGGGCTTGTTCGCCACCGACAGGCCCCGGCGTTCCGCTTCGGCACGGACCTCCGCCTTTGACGGGGTCTCCGCCAGCGGGAACAGTGAGTGCTTCAACTGTTCGTGGGTGAGGACGCCGAGCACGTAGGACTGGTCCTTCGCCCAATCCGCTGCGCGATGCAGCTCACGGTTACCGTCACCGTCCTCAATGACCTTCGCGTAGTGGCCGGTGCACACGGCGTCGAAGCCCAGCGCGAGGGCCTTCTCCAGCAGCGCGGCGAACTTGATCCGTTCGTTGCACCGCATGCAGGGGTTGGGGGTGCGGCCGGCGGCGTACTCGGCGATGAAATCGTCCACCACGTCCTCCTTGAACCGCTCGGAGAAATCCCACACGTAGTAGGGGATACCCAGAATATCGCAGGCACGCCAGGCGTCCCGCGAATCCTCGATGGTACAACAGCCCCTGCTGCCGGTGCGCAACGTCCCGGGCATGCGGGACAGCGCGAGATGAACGCCGACGACGTCGTGCCCCGCCTCGACGGCGCGGGCTGCGGCGACGGCGGAGTCCACCCCGCCGCTCATTGCTGCGAGTACCTTCATGAGTGTTCCTTCACGATCGAAAACCTGTTCCAGCTGTCTGGATGCTTGAGGCATGTCCGGCCATCCCGGCCTGCAGCGCCCGGTGGTAGGCCTCAGGCAGTGCTGCTCCGAGAGCTTCAACGTCCTCGGGGGTCGAGGTATGCCCGAGGGAGAAACGTTGGGCCCCCCTGGCCTCCGCTTCGGTCAGACCTATCGCGAGCAGAACGTGGGACGGCCGCGGCACCCCAGCCGTGCAGGCGGAACCGGTGGAGCATTCAACCCCCGCCAGGTCCAGCAGAAACAGCAGCGAATCCCCTTCGCAACCGGGAAAGGTAAAGTGGGCGTTCCCGGGGAGCCTGTGCGTGTGGTGCCCTCGGAGGACCGCCTCCGGCACTGCTGCTTCGACGACGCCGATCAGGCGATCCCGCAGGTCGGCGATGCGTGCGGATTCCCCGGCGAGGGTGCTGGTGACGTCGGCCGCAGCGGCAGCGAAGGCAACGATTCCTGCCGCGTCGAGGGTTCCCGACCGGACATCGCGTTCCTGACCGCCGCCATGCTGCACGGGGGTGAGCGTCACTGCCCTGCCGACGAAGAGTGCGCCGACACCCACCGGCCCGCCGATCTTGTGCCCGCTGACCGCCATGGTGGCGAGGCCCGAGCGGGCAAACGAGACCGGGAGGGACCCGAAGGCCTGGACTGCATCCGAGTGCACGGGGATGCCGTGCCGGGCCGCTGCTGTGGTGACCGCCTCGATGGGCTGAACGGACCCTATCTCGTTGTTGGCCCACATCACGGTGATCAACGCGATAGAGCCGGGGTCGTCGTCGAGCTCGGCCTGCAACGCGTCAAGGGAGAGGATTCCCTCGGCATCGACGGGGAGCCAGGTGACCAGTGCTTCCTCATGTTTGGCGAGCCATTCGACGGTGTCCTGCACCGCCGGGTGCTCGATGGCGGAGCACAGGATTCTCCGTCGACGCGGATCCTCGGTGCGCCGGGCCCAGTACAGACCCTTGACGGCGAGGTTGTCCCCCTCGGTGCCGCCGGAGGTGAAGATCACCTCGGAGGGGTGCGCTCCGGCGGCAGCGGCGAGCGACTCCCTTGAGTCCTCGACCACCCTGCGGGCGCGACGACCGGAGCCGTGCAGCGACGAAGGGTTGCCGTTGCGGCTCAGTTCAGCGGTGAGTGCGGCGAGCGCGGGCGCCGAGAGAGGCGTGGTCGCCGCGTGGTCCAGGTACACGGGCATCAGCCAATTCTAGCGGCTTCGGCCCGACACTTCATTTCCCTGCTCCCACCCCGGGTGATAGGAGGGCCGGCGCGAGTACTCCCCGAGCGTGGGGAACGACGTCGATCTGCAAGGGTGCCGCGCCCACCGGTTTGCCGCCAGCGAAGGCCATCACCCCGGCTACCTCTACCCTGACCGATCGGACCTGCTCGATCCGTACCGCCGGGTGGGACACGTGGGTGCCAGCGAAGAGCCTGGGCAGCATTGCAACCAGCTTGAGGCGGGAGACTGCGGAGACAACCAACAGATCGAGCACGCCGTCGTCGCACGATACGCCGGGGGTAATCCTCATTCCACCGCCGTTTGGCGCGGGCGTTCGCTATGGCGTCGAATCCTGCTGAACAGGCGCCAGCGAACCACTGGGCTACACCCTGATCCGCGTCACTCCGGATTCTTCCGAGATCTATACGTTGCGGCGGTGCAAGCAATGCCTTGTCGATGATGCTGGCTGCGGCCAGCGGATCCTGCAGCGGCAACCTGAGCATCCGGGCGACGTCGTTTCCGGTGCCGGTGGCCACAATCCCGAGCGGCACCACAGCACCCGCCAGCACGGTCGCGCCCAGCCGGACCATCCCATCACCGCTCACCACAATCAGGGCGTCCACCCCGCCGCTGGACTCCGCCGATCAGGCCAGCTTGAGAAGCTGCTGATAGGACGATCCGATCACGACGACGACGTCGTGGCCGCGGGCGCGGAGCTCCGCCACCGCGATGGTTCCCGCCTGCTGCGCGGATCAGGCCCCCGCCGCGGGGTTGATCGCGACCGCCAGTTTCACCGGATCACGGCGCCCAGTGCCTCGGCAATGCTCATGGCCTGCGCGACGTCGATCACCGCGCCACGCAACTGCAGGTTGTCCATCGAAAGCTCCCCCAGTTCGCTGCCGCGCAGGTCGGCATCGCGGAGCGGGGCGCCACCCCACTCGACGTTGGAGAGCCGGCAGTTCCGCAGTGAGGCTTTGGTGAGATTGGCGCCGGTGAAGTCGGTTTCGGTCAGCACCACCTCCGAAAAGTCCGCGGAGGTCAGGTCGGCGCGCACGAACGACACATAGGACCAGTTGCCGGCGCTGACCTTCAACGGCACCAGGGTCGAGTTTACGAAGGTACTGCCGGTCAGCCGGCACCCGATGAACGTTGAATCGAAAAAACTGCAGGACTCAAACCGGCAGCCGTCGAACGCTCCATCGGTGTGGGTGGATACATTGAACTTCACATTCCTGAACACACATTTGCTGAAGGTGGACCCGGTGGTCTGGAGTTCGGTGAAGTCGCAGTCGGTGAACTGCGACCCCGCGTAGTTCTCCCGGTGGAGTACTTTGCCGTACCAATCCTCGCCACTGATCATCATGGTGAAGATGCTACCGAACGCATTGGCCTTCCCCGCCGTTGAAGGTACAGCGGTCATTTGGTCGGTGGCCGGAAAACCGTCTACAGTCTTGCCCTGACGGGCCTCGGCCTGCCCGCCGCACCACCATTCATCAGCACGCTTGCCCGCCGACACTGAAAGGCCCCCATGGCGAACCTGTCCGACCGGACCCACTACGCCGTCCTGGGGTTATCGCCGGGGGCGACGGCCAAACAGGTGAAGGACGCCTATCGCCGAGCTGCTCGGTCAACCCACCCCGATGCAGGCGGAAGCGCAGAATTATTCCATGACGTGGCAGTAGCCTACGAGACCCTGGCCGACCCCGAACGTCGTCGCCGCTATGACCAGGGCCTCGGCGGAAGCGCCGCACAGCGTGTACCGGAAGCCTCCCGCGCCCCCTCCCGCTCGGCAGCCACCCCCGACCGGGCAGCTGATAGCGACGCCTTTGCACGGCAGCCGGTCTATCAGCCGCCGTTTTCCCCGCAAAGCCCACCGGTGATTCCCCTGACCCTGGCTGGCAGCCAGATCCACGGCACAGCCCGGCAACCCGGGTTCTTCGCACGACTTGGCCCCGGCAGTGGTTCACGGTACAACGGCGAGCGTCGCACCGCGGCGCTGCTCGAACACCGCTTCCTGGCAGGCTTCCCGGCGGCCCGGCTCGTCAATGGTCTGCGGTTCGGCGACGACGCTGGGACCGAGGCCGGCCATGCGGTGCTGGCGGGATACCGTTTGGCGGTGATCGATTCCCTTCAGGCCCCACCGGGAAACTACCGTTGGGATGGCAGTGCACTGCGTCACAACGGCAGGATCGCCGGTGACGTGCGCATCATCGAATCGGTCCGGCGGGTCCAGGACCTCTTCCCCGAATGCAACGTCCAGGGCTGGCTCGCGTTACACGGCGGGGATGGCAATCCATTTGAACCAATCGTCGACTACCCGCCGTCACTGGATAAGTCCGCGTTGACCAGCGTTCATGTGGCGAACCCCGGCACCCTGCTTCGCGAGCTCAAAAAATTCCTCGCCGGCGGACCGCAGCCGTACGTGGTGCAGTTACCGGTATTGGACCGGTTACTGCAGTACGCCGGGCGTTAGGATTGACACGTGTTCCGCATCCTCTTCTATACCCCCGAGATCCCCGGCAATACCGGCAACGCTATCCGGCTGGCTGCGGTCACCGGGGCCGAGCTGCATCTGGTGGAACCGCTCGGGTTCAGCTTCGACGACGCGAAGCTCCGCCGCGCCGGGCTCGACTACCACGATCTGGCGGTGCTACGGGTCCATCAGGACCTATCGAGCGCCTGGGCTGCTCTCGCCCCTGCGCGGGTGTTTGCGTTCACCTCGGACGGCGAGGAATCCTACGCCGACATTAGCTACCGGCCCACCGATGTCCTGCTGTTCGGGCCTGAATCGGTGGGCCTCCCCCTGACGGTAAAACAGGACCCACACGTCACCGCACGGGTCCGGTTGCCCATGCTCCCTTCCCGGCGCTCACTGAATCTCGCCAATGCTGCGTCGATTGTGCTGTACGAAGCCTGGCGGCAGCACAGCTTCGAGGGCACCGCCCGCTAATGTCACCCGCACAAGGAGCCTCCATGCCATCACGCCCCGCCGAAGAAGTGTTCGCCCCCGGCGCCGCGGACTTCGAACGTCTGGCTCCCGCGTTGTGGAATCCGATGGGGAACGCCGTCGCCGCGGCGGCCGACATTGCGCTGGGCGACCGTGTCCTCGACGTGTACTGCGGCAGCGGTGCCAGTACCATCCCCGCCGCCCAATCGGTGGGGCCCGATGGAGTGGTCGACGCCCTTGACCCGTCCGCGGTACTGCTCGACCTGGCGCGGGCAAAAGCCGATGCCATGTCGCTGACCACCATTCGGTTCAACACGGCGGAGGTGACCGGGTGGACCGCCGACGCCCCCTACGACGTGGTGCTGTGCTGCTACGGACTGACCCATTTCGCTGACCTGGCTGCGGGCACAGCGGGTCTGGCCCGGCAATTGCGGCCCGGCGGGCGGATCGCCCTCAGCACCTGGGATGCCGGTGCCCACGCCGGCTTCCGGCAACTGCTTGAGGAAGCATGTTCCGCCGAGGCGCCCGGCCGGGGCGCCTCCCGGTTCGAGCGGGAGATGGCCAACATCAGCCGGCTGGCGTCCGCTGACAACCTCGGCGATTGGTTGCTGGGCACCGGGTTCAGCACCGCTGGAGTCGATACCATTCCCCTTGAGGTGCCCCTGGACGGCGAAACCGCATGGTCGGTGGTTCACGGCACAGTGTTCCGCCACCTCCTGCCAGCAGACCCCGCAACCGTCGAACGGATCCGGTGCCGGTTCATCGACCGGATTGGCGACGGGTTTGTCCTCGATGGAGGCTCCCTGGTCGCTGTCGCGGAGACCGCCGACTAGCCGCGCAGCGGGAACATTTTGCTTCCGCTCCCATCCCAAGCGAAGCCTGCTCCGAATGATTAGTGACAGCAAAACATGATCTGTCCGCGTCGCTAAGTCAGCCACCCGGTCGGTGAAGGCCCTGTCCTCGGAACACAAATCAGGACGGTGATAGGGATGACAAGGCATATGGGAGGCACTGACCAGTTGATCCGCGCCGGGCGGTCGCATGCACCGATTCGCAGGCGGGGCGCTTTATGCTTGGAGTATATGGAAACGCCACGAGCCAGCAGAGCTACCCCAGCCGGTTCAGCAGCGAGAGGATTCGCCGTTGAACCCGATGCCGCTGCAACACTGACTGATCTCCTGCTCCGAGTAGCCGCAAAAGATCAGGAAGCGTTTGCCGCGTTTTACGCACAGACGTCCCGACGGGTGTACGGACTGGCGCGGCGGGTCCTGATCGATCCCGAACTCAGCGAGGACACCACCCAGGAGGTTTACCTTCAGGTGTGGAACCTCGCCGACCGCTTCCGCCCCGACATGGGGTCGCCGATGGCCTGGCTGATGACGCTGACCCACCGGCGGGCCGTCGACAAGGTCCGGTCGGAGCAGAGCTCGACAGACCGTGAGGCGCGCTACGGTGCCGCCATGCAGGACATCGATCACGACGACGTCGTCGACACGGTCACCCAGCGACTCGAGGCGGAGACGGTCGTCAAGTGCCTTGACACGCTCACCGAAACCCAGCAGGAATCGGTGAAGCTCGCCTACTACGGCGGCCTGACATACCGCGAGGTTGCCGAGAAGCTCGACGTCGCAATACCAACCATCAAATCGAGGATCCGCGATGGATTACTCCGACTCAAAACCTGTTTGGGGGTGAACTAGATGCAGGACCACACGTTTAATGACTCAGCCAATGATTTTGAGCAGGATCTGGCTGATGGCCGGGCAATTGAGTGGGCCGAAATGTACGCCCTGAATGCGTTGAGCGACACGGAGCAGACCTCGATCGAGAACTACATCTCCAGTGCCAGCCCGGCACAGCAGGAAGCCTTTGACGAACGAGTCCGCGGCGCCCAGGAGACTCTGGCACGCGCCTACGTGATCGATGGCATCGCGCCGCCTCCAGCCCTCCTCGATCGTATTCTGGCCCAGTTACCGGTTGAACTGCTAGCTCCGGGTACCCACGCCGCCGCACACGTCAACAGCAGTGAACCCGCTGCCACGAATGAACTGGCCGAACGACGCGACAAACGGCGCCGGACCACGCCCGTGGGGCGCTGGCTGGTCGCGGCTGCGGCCGCGGTGGTGATCACCGTGGGCGGTGTGAGTGTGGCACAGAACCTTCAGCCCACCTCTGTGGAGCAGGAAGTATTGCGGGCACAGGACCTTCAGTCGACCACCTTCACCATCCCCGCAGGCGGCACCGCCGAGCTGAAACTGTCGCGGGACGAGGACGCCGCAGTGATCACACTCAATGAGGTGCCAGCTCCACCAGCAGGGAAGGTCTACCAAATGTGGCGGGTTCCCACCGACGGTTCCAGCCCGGTATCCGTCAATACCATGACTGGCGACGACGTCGAGGACTCCCTGGTCACCACGGTTGAGGGTCTCGGCTCGGCGATGGGGTTCGCCATCACCGTTGAGCCAGATGGCGGATCCGAACGGCCTACCCTTCCGCTTGTTGCCGAGATCCCCTTCGAAGCCTGATGGCGGCCTGGCTTAGAACCCGGCGATGGTCTGGTCGGAATTGACCGGTACCACCTGGAAAACCTCAGCGCTGCGTCCCGCCGGGAGCCCGCCCCGTGCAGCGTTCTCCTGCAACAACTGACGCACCACCTCATCCATCCGGTCAACGTCAGGATGTTGACTGCTGTGGAAATGCAGGGCGCGGAGCTTGTCGTCGACAGTGTCTGTCATGTCCACGAAGTGGTTCTCGAGGTGGGTGGGACCGGCGTAGAGCCAAAGCCACGCCACTTTGTGACTGGCCAGCCCGGCCGCCTCCAGCTCGGGGAAAGCGAAAGGGTTTTCCGCCGCAGGATACACAGCGCGGGTTACCGCCTCGCCGCAGGCGAGGTGGTCCGGATGGCTCTTCTGGATCCTGTCCCAGTTGCGTTCGGGATGCAAGGACATCACCACGTCGGGGCGGGCCCGCCGAATCACCTCCACCACCCGCTTGACCAGGTCAGCGGATACGGCAAGGAACCCGTCACGCTCACCGAGATAGTGGACGTCCCCTACCCCCACGTGCCGGGCGGCACTCCGCTGCTCACTTCGGCGCAGCTCCACCATCGTGTCGCGTTGCACGGCGTCGAACCCGCCCGCGTCGCCGTCGGTCATAATGCAGTAGTCCACCCGGACTCCTGCCGCCGTCCATTGCGCCACCGTACCGGCGGCACCGAAGTCAATGTCGTCAGGGTGGGCCGCGAAACACAGGACACGGGTGATCCGGTGGTTGTCCGGGCCAAAGCTGATCGGCACGTCGGTTATGACCTTCGCTTGATGATCTCGGCCGTCGCCTGGGGCAGCACCTTGAACAGATCACCCACGATCCCGAAATCGGCGATCTCGAACACCGGCGAGTCGGCGTCCTTATTGATGGCAATAATGACCTTGGCGGTCTGCATGCCAGCCTTCTGCTGGATTGCTCCCGAGATTCCCGCCGAGATGTAGAGCTGCGGCGAGACGGTCTTCCCGGTCTGACCCACCTGCGCCGAGTGTTCAATCCACCCTGCGTCGGTCGCCGCACGGGAGGCTCCGACAGCACCGCCCAGCGCATCGGCCAGGTCCTCGACCGGTCCGAAATCGCCGTCGACCCCCCGCCCGCCGGCCACGATCACTCTCGCCTCGGTAAGCTCGGGCCGTCCACTGGCCGGCTTTGCCGTCCGCCCAGTGATCCGCGCCGTGTGGGCGGGTGTCACGGATTCCACCATGACGACGGCGGGGACGTCGCCCTCCCCCGCCGGTGGGACCTCAACGATGTTTGCCTTCACCGTGATGAGCGGGGTCCCGGTGGTCACCTTCGCTTCGATCGCGTAGGACCCGGCCAACACCGATTTCGTCACAGTCAGATCCTCACCCACGGAGACGGCGTCGGTGATGACCCCCGACGAGAGCCGGATACCGACGCGGGCGGCGATCTCCTTGGCTTCGACGCTGTTCCCCAGCAACACGGCGACCGGCTCCGCAGCCTGCACCGCTGCGGTAAGGAAAGCGACCTTGCCGGCCACCAGAAACTCCCCGATGTCAGGGGCCGTGGGCCGATAGACGGTGCGGACTCCCCGGGCGCCCAACTCTTGTGCCACGGCGTCCGGCAGGTCACCAACAAACGCCACAACAGCCTCGCCAATGGTTTTGGCGATCGTCAGCAGTTCCCGGTGACTCTTATGCAGGGCTTCACCCGGGTGATCAATCAAAACAAGAACTGTAGCCATTACGCTGGCCCCTTCGCGGTAGTCGAGTACGACATGAGGGTGCTTGCCTAGAGCAGCTTCTGCGCTGCCAGGAAATCAACCAGCCGGATTCCGGCGTCGCCGTCGTCGCTGATGATGGTTCCCTGGCTGCGGGGAGGACGCGGGTCTGCGGCGTGAACGGACGTCCAGGCGCCAGCCAACCCCACGTCGCCCGGGTCCACTCCCACGTCCTGGAGGGACAGGGTGGTCAGGGGCTTCTTCTTTGCGGCCATGATTCCCTTGAAATTGGGGTACCGCGGCTCGTTGATCTGATCAGTAACCGACACCACGGCTGGCAGGGCGGCCTCAACGGTTTCCGAGTAAACGTCCCCGTCCCGACGTGCGGTCAGTGACCAGGTGCCCGCCGCCCGCTGCAGGTCGAGCGATGAGGCGAACGTGACCTGGGGCAGGTCGAGGCGTTCCGCCAGCTGAGCGGGCACCAGGGAGGTTTCACCATCGGTGGATGCCATCCCGGTGATGACCAGGTCGACTGTGCCGAGATGGGCGACGACGGCGGCGAGCGCCCGGGAAGTTCCCGCGGCATCGGATCCCGCGAGGGCATCGTCGCAGAGGTGCACGCCCGCATGCGCCCCGATCTGGAGGGCTTTCTTGACCGCGCTGACCGCGCCGGACGGGCCCATCGTCACTGCGGTGATCCGGTGTCCCGCGGCATCGCCGCCGTGCGCTTCAACCAGTTGCAGTGCTGCCTCGAGAGCATACTCGTCCAATTCGGAGAGAATGCTCTCCTTTCGGTCGGTGGTCCGGTCCTGACCACTGATGTGCCGGTCAAACTGCGCGTCTGGCACATGCTTCACCAGGACCACTATGTCCAGGCCTGCGTGCGATGCGTCGTCCATTACTGCCTTCCTCGTCTTCGGATCTGCCCTAGCCCTAGCTAACCATATCGGCGGCGGCCCGACGGCGGCGGCCCGATACGGAGCAGGGCGGCCTCCCCTCGGGATGACCGCCCTGCTCGGCTTCGCTGGTATCGCCGGTTAGCCCTCGGCCTGCTCCACTGTCACGTCAACCGTCTGAGGCTCGCCATCGCGCTGGAATTCGACCGGGACGGTTTCTCCCTCGGCCTGCATCCGCACAGCAGCAGTCAGGCCGCGCGGGTCGCTGATCGGCTGGCCTGCGACGCTGGTGATGATGTCGCCCTGCTGAAGCCCGGCAATCGCGGCCGGCGACCCTTCAGTCACCTCGGCCACCTCGGCGCCAACGGAGAAGGAGGTTTCACCATCGGTGTTTTCGGAGGCGGACGGCGAGACCGATACACCCAGGAATCCATGCGAGGCGCTGCCATCGGCGATAATTTCCTGGGCAACCCGCTGCGCGTAGTTGATCGGGATGGAGAAGCCAACACCAATGTTGCCTGTGCTTTCGGCTGATCCCGCCGAGGCGATCGCAACGTTGACGCCAATGATGCTGCCGTCGGCGTCGACCAGCGCACCACCCGAGTTGCCTTGGTTAATGGCGGCGTCGGTCTGGATCACGTTCAGGTAGATGGAGCCCTGCGGCTGGGTCGGCGGTGTTTCGGTGCCCTCCGGGGGAAGGAAGTTGAAGCCGTCACCCTCTTCTTCGGCCGGGGCATCGGAGAGTTCCTCGGGGACTGCCGACGACGCAACGCTAATCGTCCGGTTCAGGGTGGAGATGATGCCGTCGGTCACTGTGCCGCTGAGGCCCAGCGGCGCACCGATGGCGATGGCCACGTCGCCGACGTTCAGCGCATCGGAGTCGGCGAGCGTGGCTGGCTGCAGGTCGGGCCCGTCGACCTTGATCACTGCGAGATCCGACAGCGGGTCGGTGCCAACAATCTCGGCGGGGAACACCCTGCCGTCACTGGTACGGATTTCCACTGCGGCGTCGCTCACCTGGCCACCAAGGGTAACAACGTGGGTGTTCGTGAGGATGTGCCCTTCCTTATCGAGAACAATGCCGGACCCCGAACCGCCGGAGCCGGCGCCACTCACGGCGATGGTGACGACACTGGGAGAAGCCTTCACCGCTGCGCCGGTGACCTCGTTGACCGTCTCTGTGTCATTGACCACCACCGACTGAGGCTGGTTCGTCGACGCCGGCACGCCGCCTTGATCTCCCAGTAAACGGTCGACCCCAGCCACCACGGTGCCGCCCAGCAGACCAGCGACCAGCATTCCGCTGACCAGGGTCGCCGTACCCACGCGTTTCTTGTCCCGCTTCGGAGGGAGAGCCGCCGGGGGGAGCGCCGATCCGTAGAATCCGCCGCTGGAGTACGAACCGTCGTCGTAAGCTGCCGAGCCGTTGCGCCCATCGTCCGGACGTGAGGAATCCTGCCAACCATGGGATGGCGGCGTCTGGGGATGGGGTGGGATGTTCCGCTCGAACCCGTTCGTGTTGTCTTCAGTCATCGGAAAGCCTTTCGTCTCGATGCATCGAACTATGCCAAACCATTCTGGACCTTTGACGGATGTTCGCTGAATGAATACTGTGAGCCAACCGGATGCGAGGCTCTGCTCCATCATTCTCCTCGGGTGCGTCGTTTCCAGCAAAAATCAGCTGCCCGCTGCCAGGCATTTCGCTAGGGGCAGATACGGGTAGGTGGACTGCCCCACTACCGCGCCCTAGACTTCAAAATGGGCGTGTGAACGCGTTGGCGGCATTGGCTGCCAGCCGTTACCGCACGTCAACGGGAATTTCGGGGAAACTTCTGAAGGGTATTGAATGCGATCGAGCACCAGGCGCCTTACAGCGGCAGTAGGCGTCAGCGCCGCACTGCTGCTGCCCTTGACCACACTTCCTGGAGCGTACGCCGCGCCCCCAGTTGATTTCGGCGCGGAGAATGTGATCGACGACGCGGGTGTCCTTGACGCGGCCGGCCTGGCCGAGGTCGAGGACGCGATCGCCCAGCTGCAGGATGCCGAGGGTTATCGGCTCCGCGTGATCTTCGTCGACACGTTCACGAACCCGACCGATCCCGACGACTGGGCGGCGGCGACTGCCAGATCGAGCGACCTTGGCGAGGCTGACGTCCTGCTAGCTGTCGCCGTCGAAACCAGGAACGGAACCTTTGGAGCGGTCGGCTCCAGCCCTGTTCGTGACGCATTGCCCCAGGCCTACAATTCCGACATCATTCCCGAACTGGAGGTAGACGACTGGGCGGGCGCGGGTGTTGCCGCCGCTGGCGCCGTCACCGACATCCTGGCCGGCGAGTCGGCTGGCTCCGGGAACGGCAGCGAAAATGGGTCCGCCAGCGGCGGTAGCGGCTTCGGGGCCGTCATCCTGGTGGGCGCCCTGGTGGCACTGGCCGGCATCGGTGGATTCTTCTTCCTGCGATCCCGCGGAAAGAAGTCGCTCACCAGCGGCCCAGCCGAGTCCAAGGACTTCGGTCCGGGCCGCGGACCGGACGGCGAAGTACTCGACCCGCTAGCAGCCCTCAGCGTGGAGGAGCTGCGCAAGAAAGCCGGCAGCCTGCTGATCGCCGCCGACGACGCCATCAAGTCCAGCGAACAGGAAGTAGGGTTCGCCCAGGCTCAGTATGGCGACGCGGCCGTCCAACCCTTCGTTGACGACATCGCGGCAGCGAAACAGCACATGAGCGAATCCTTCAAGCTACAACAGCAGCTCGACGACCACATCCCCGACACCGAGGAACAGCAGCGCACCTGGCTCGGTGACATCATCCGCCGGTGCGAATCGGTCAACGGGTCCCTGCAGGAGCATAAGACTGATTTTGATGCTCTCCGCGAGCTGGAGCGTAACGCCCCTGCCGCTCTCGCGGCCGCTCAGGCCTCAGCCGACGGGGTCAAAACCCGGGTGGCCGACGCGGAGCAGACCTTGCGTCAGCTGCAGCAGAACTACGCCGATTCGGCTACCTCCCAGGTGCAGGACAATGTCGAGCAAGCCAACGAGCGGCTCACATTCGTTGACAGCGCCGCCAAGTCGGCTCAACAGCACCTCAGCGCCGGGGATACCGGGTCGGCGGTGATCGCGGTCCGCGCGGCGGAGGAGAGCGTTCACCAGACGACGGTGCTGCTTGAGGCAATCAGCAAACGGGCCACCGAGTTGGATGCAGCCAAGAAAGAGCTGGACCGTTCGGTAGCTGATACCACCCAGGACCTTGCCCAGGCGCAGGCCATGCTCGGCACGGGCCAGCATCAGGACCTGGCCGGTCCGGTGGCGGCGGCGGACGCGGCGCTCACCACCGTCAGGACCGAATCGGCGAGTGGGAGGGTTGACCCCGTCGCCCTGCTGCAGCGCACCGAAGCAGCGCACGCCCAGCTCGATGCCGCCCTCGGCGGTGTCAGGAACCAGTCTGAGCAGACGCAGCGCGCCCGCGAGGCTCTGCAGCACGCCATCATGGCCGCCCAGTCGAGGATTTCCGGCACGTCCGACTACATCCGGGCGCGTCGCGGCGGTGTCGGCAGTGAGGCCCGTACCCGGCTCGCCGAAGCAGAGCGCAACCTCGAGTACGCGGTGCAGATCCAGTCGGACGACCCGGTGGCAGCGTTGTCCCACGCCCAGCAGGCTACTGCCCTCGCTGAGCAGGCAGCACAGATCGCCCAGCAGGATGTTGACGGCTTCGGTGGCGGCATGGGCGGCTTTGGCGGTGGCGGCATGTTTGGCGGCCGAGGCAACCAGGGCGGCGGGATGGGTGGCGCACTCCTCGGCGGCATCCTCCTCGGCGGCATCCTCAACGGTGGGGGCGGTGGCGGGCTCTTCGGCGGCGGTGGAGGCGACGGAGGCGGAGGAGGCGGCGACATGTTCGGTGGCGGCGGCTTCGGCGGCTTCGGTGGCGGGGGTGGCGGTTTCGGCGACTTCGGCGGCGGCGGCGGCGACTTCTGATCCGCGACACCACCAGTAATTTCCTCACCCGCAGGTGAGGGCAGACCCAGAACATCGGCGAATCGAAAGGCAAACCCATGGTAAAACAGTCAATTTTCGGACGTATCACCCAACTGGCCAAGGCCAACATCAACTCTCTGCTGGATCAGGCGGAGGACCCGCAGAAGATGCTGGACCAGATGGTCCGCGACTACACCAACAGCATCGCTGAGGCTGAAAGTGCAGTCGCCCAGACCATCGGCAACCTGCGGATGCTGCAGGAGGATTACAAGGAAGATCAAGACAACGCCCGTAACTGGGGCAACAAGGCTCTCTCCGCGTCGAAGAAAGCGGACGAGTACCGCAATGCGGGGGACACGGTTGACGCCGAGAAGTTCGACAACCTGGCAAAGGTTGCAATCCAGCGCCAGATGACCTCCGAGAACGAAGCCCGCGGCGCAGAACCGACGATCGGCTCGCAGGAAGAGATCGTTGAGAAGCTGAAGACCGGTCTGAACCAGATGAAGGGCAAGCTGAACGAGCTCACCAGCAAGCGTGACGAGCTCATTGCCCGGTCCCGTACCGCGCAGGCCCAGCAGCAGGTCCACGATGCTGTAAAGAGCATCGACTTCATGGACCCCACCAGCGAGGTCGGGCGGTTCGAGGAAAAGATCCGCCGAGAGGAAGCACGGGTGCTGGGTCAGGCCGAACTTGCCAATTCCAGCCTCGACTCACAGTTTGAAAGCCTCGAGGATCTCGGTGAGCAGACCGAGGTCGAGGCGCGCCTGGCGGCCCTGAAGTCCGGCGGCTCCAGCGGGCGGGCCCCCTCGGCCATCGGGCAGGGAAGCGACACCGACGAGTACCAGCCGGGCCAGTAACAACCCGGTTCACAGGCCCTCACGCCGGCGTCACCCTCATCGGGTGGCGCCGGTTTTGTGTAGATTGGCCTTCATGGCACCCACACTTGTATGGCTCCGCGACGACCTTCGGCTCAGCGACAACCCGGCGTTGGCTGCAGCACTCGACGCCGATACCCAGGACCTCATCATCTGCTTCGTGTTCGACGAAGAAAGCGACGGAATCCGCCCGCTCGGTGGCGCCACCCGGTGGTGGCTCCACCATTCGCTCACTGCCTTATCCAACGCCATCGAAGAGCTCGGCGGGCAGCTCGTGCTGCGATCAGGCCCCGGCGAAGACGTCATCCGCGGGCTCGTTGCAGAAACCGGAGCGGAGCGGGTGGTATGGAACCGCCGGTACGCCCGCCCCGAGCGGACCATCGACGCCTCGGTCAAATCATGGTGTGCCGACAATGGCGTTGAGGCGACCAGCTATCAAGCGAACCTGCTATTCGAACCCTGGCAGGTCACCACCGGCGCCGGTGGTCCCTACAAGGTGTTTACGCCCTTCTGGCGGGCCTGCCGGGACCAGCCGGAGCCCCGAACCCCGCTGGCTGCTCCTGATCGCCTGACGGGCCCCACCCTACCGTCGGAGGACCTTGGCTCCTGGGGGCTTTTGCCGACAGCACCCGACTGGTCCGGTGGGCTTCAGGACCAGTGGACGCCCGGCGAAGCCGGCGGCGGGGACCGGCTCGACGAATTCCTCGACGGATCGGTGGCCGGGTACGCCGGAAACCGTGACCTACCGGGGGTCGAGGGCACCAGTCGGCTGTCACCCCATCTGCGGTTCGGTGAAATCAGCCCCTTTCAGGTCTGGCACGCATCGAAGTCGGCGACCCCCGGATCAATTGCCCACGACGTTCAGGTCTTTGGCTCGGAGATCGGCTGGCGGGAATTCTGTTGGCAACTGCTCTACCACAACCCCGATCTGGCCACCCAGAACTACCGGCGGGACTTTGACGGATTCACCTGGCAGACACCGACACCGGGTGAACTGGGCGCCTGGCAGCGCGGCCGCACCGGCTATCCCCTCGTCGATGCGGGGATGCGCCAACTCTGGGACACCGGCTGGATGCACAATCGGGTGCGGATGGCGACCGCATCATTCCTCATCAAGAACCTGATGGTGGACTGGCGCGTCGGGGAACAGTGGTTCTGGGACACCCTGGTGGATGCCGACTCAGCCAGCAATCCAGCCAACTGGCAATGGGTCGCCGGATCGGGTGCCGATGCGTCCCCCTACTTCAGGATTTTCAACCCCGTGACGCAAAGCAAGAAGTTCGACAAGGAAGGGGCCTACCTCAAACGCTTTGTTCCCGAACTCAGAGACGCCGGCAACATCCATGAACCGTGGAAGGACGCCGACTCCCCGGCGGGCTACCCCTCCCCCGTGGTCGACCTCGCAGAAACCCGTGAACGTGCGCTCTCCGCCTACCAGGACCTGCGCGGCACGTAGGACACAGCCGGGAAGGGTGCTGGTGCCGACACAAAAAAGATCCCGACCAGTGAGTAACTGGTCGGGATCTTTTTTCGTTGCGGGGACAGGATTTGAACCTGTGACCTCTGGGTTATGAGCCCAGCGAGCTACCGAACTGCTCCACCCCGCGGCGTAAACTCAACGTTACGGCCCCGGGGTGGATAGTGCAAATCGACGGGAATCGGGCGGCTAAATGCTGCCCTATTCTCCGGCTGGTGCGGCCCCTGACTGCCGTTCCTCGGCGTCCAGGGCCCGCGCCAGTGCGTCACTCAGGCGGTCCTGAGCCTCACCATAGGCCGCGAAGTCGCCGTCAGCGAGGGCCTCCTGGCCGTCAACGATGGCGGTGTTGGCGTCCTCAAGGGCGGCCCGGAGATCCGCTGCCGGATCATCGGTGCCACCGGTTGCTGGCTCGGTGGGTGCCGCGGTGGGAGCCTCAGTGGGCTCGCCCTCGGCCGGTTCGCCCTCAACGGGCGGTGCAGCAGGATCCTCTGGTGTCTCACCGACGTTGTCGCTGTCACCGGTGACAGCTCCGGAGTCCCCGCCAAAGACCTGGTCGAGCGCCTCAGCGAGGGTCGGCGCGAAACCAACCTCCTCGCCAAAGCTCACCAGCACCCGCCGGAGGACCGGGAAGGAGGAGTCGCCGGAGGACTGCACGTACACGGGTTGCACGTAGGCCACACCGCCACCAATCGGCAGCGTCAGCAGGTTACCGCTGATCACCTCGGAGGCGCCCTGGCGCAGGAGGTTGAGTTCCTGCGACACGGTGGTGTCCGAGTTGAAGAGGTTGGCTGCCTGTCCTGGACCGACCGCCGAGTCCTGACCGGACGAGTCAAGGAGCCTCAAGGTGCCATAGGTGTCGGCTTTGACGCCGGCCTCGCCGGTGCCGGCGTCGCCGTCGGCAGCAAGGAAACCGTACAGCACGTTCCGGGCCTCCTGCCCCGCGGGAACGAACGGGATGAAGGGGGTGGTCAGCGAGAAGCTTGCTCCGTCCTGCTCAGGCATCTGAAGCGAAAGGTAGTACGGGGGCTGCGGCACGCTGATGTCGCCGTCAAGCGTGGGGTCGTTCGGGACGCTCCAGGCCTCATTGTTGCTGTAGAACGGCTCAGTCTCGGTGACGTGATACCGGGCAAGCAGTTCGCGCTGCACCTTGAAGAGATCCTCCGGGTAGCGGACGTGCGACATCAGATCGGCCGACATCTCACTGAACGGCTGCAGCGACGTCGGGTAGATGTTCTGCCACGCCTTGAGAATCGGGTCTTCCTCATCCCAGGCGTACAGGTCCACCGAGCCGTCGTACGCGTCGACGGTTGCCTTCACCGCGTTACGTATGTAGTTGACCTGCTCCGCGGGAAGCGGAGTGGCGAGTCCCTCGGCAGTCAGGGAATCCTGGGTCGCGGACGCCAGTTCCTGCTGCGTCGAATAGGGGTAGTCGGCGGTGGTCGTGTACCCGTCGATAATCCATTTGACCCGCCCGTCGACAATCGCCGGGTAACTGTTGCCGTCCAGGGTCAGGTACGGGGCAACCTTCTCCACCCGTTCCACCGGATCCCGGTCATAGAAGATCTGGGAGTCACTGTTGACCTGGTCCGACAACAGCAGGTCGGTCGACTGGAACTTCAGCGCATAGACCAACCGGTTGAAGATGTTCCCGACGTCGGGGCCACCGCTGCCCTGGAAGGTGCTGCGCGACTGCTGATCGGACTCTTCGCTCTGCGGTCGGTCGATCTCAATGGGGTTCGAATCCTCGGGGGCTCCCACCACCGAGTACAGCGGAGATGATTCGCCGAAGTAGATCCGGGGTTCGTAGGTACTCTCGTCGCCGAGGGCGCCCGTTGACGGGATCCCCGACTGGATGAACGACGGACGACCATCTGGTTCGGTGGACGAACCGGCGGCGGCAACGATGCCGTAGCCGTGGGTGTACAGGACGTGCTCATTGATCCAGCCTTCCGGCACACCGGCGGTGTTCAGCTCACGGACAGCGATCACCGTGTCCTCGATCTCGCCGTCGATCTCGTACCGGTCGACGTTAAGGGTTTCGGGGAACTGGTAATACTGACGGAACTGCTGGAGCTGACTGAAGGCGTCGCTGACCAGGTTCGGGTCGAGCAACCTAATGTTCGCCGTGGTTTCGCCGTCCTCATTGAGGGCGCCCGGCGCGGGAATGTCCTCCGGGTTATAGGGGTTCACCTCAACCTCGTCCAGCCCGTAGGCCGCACGGGTCTGATCGATGTTCCGTTCAATGAACGGCTCTTCCCTGCTGAACTCGGAGGGCACCACCTGGAAACGCTGGATCACCCAAGGGTACACGCCGCCGGCGAGGATTGCCGTGATGATCAGCATCGCGGTGCCGATGATGGGGAGCCGCCAGCGCCCGATCACCGCTGAGACGATGAACAGGACAGCGACGATGATCGCTGCTGCGGCGAGAATCGCCTTGGTGGGGATGACCGCGTTGACGTCCGTGTACAGGGCCCCATCCCAGCGCCCGCCGGTGCCGGTCAGCGTGGCGTACCGATCCAACCAGTAGTTCACGCCCTGGAGGAGCAGGAACAACGCCGCGAGGACCGCGATGTGGATGCGGGCTGCCTTGGACGTGAAGAGTCCCTTTTCCTCGAGGCGGATGCCGCCGTAGAGGTAGTGGGTCAGGACGCCGGCAATGGTGCTGATGATGACCACGCTGATCAGGAAACCGATCAGGAAGGTCAGGAACGGCAGGGTGAAGACGTAGAAGGCGATGTCCAGGCCGAATTCGGGGTCCGTCTCGCCGAACGGTTCCTGGTTGAAGAACAACAGCACAGGCTGCCACTGGGAGGCGGCAGCGGTCCCGGCGAAGGCTGCGAGGACCACGGGGATGCCGAGCATCAGCAGGCGCCTGATCGGCTCAAGCTGGGCCTGATAGCGGTTCAGGTTGTCCTGGACTGCGTTGTCCGGGGCATAGATCGGGCGGGAACGGTAGGCGAGCCGCAAACTGAAGTACACGCTGAGTCCCATGATGAGGAATGCTGCAGCGAAGAGGACGACGCGGGAAATGTTCTCGGTGACGAACACTTCGAGGAATCCGAGCTGGTTGTACCAGAGGACGTCCGCGTAGACCTGCGAGACGTACACGAAAGCGATGACCAGGACGGCCAGCACAACTAACGTCGGGATCAGCGGGCTACGTCTTTTGGTGCTGGTGGAATTGGTTTGGCTCGGCCTGCTGCCGAACGGCCGGTCTGGTCCGGAAGTCACATTTACCTCATCGTTGGATCCGTTGGATCACGGAAACCGCGATCGCACCGCCCGAATCGGCGGCACGACACGGCAGTTCCATGCCTTTCCATTCTGCCCTGAACACGTCTGGGCAGCCCAATTTCGTTCCGGTCCAAGCCCCCGGAGGCCAGATCGACATCAAACTGTGTCCAAACTCGACGCCGAGGTGCGTTGGGGTGGGCGTATCCTGACTGGCCTAGCCGGCTTCACAGGTCGGCAGGGCGGCAGCGGCGTCGTCGCCCGCGCCGATCGTACGGACAGCGTTCACCGCGTCGTCGAGAGTTTCCACCCGGACCACCTGGAGGCCGTCCGGGACGTGTCCGAGCACTTCGCCGCAATTGGCTGCCGGGGCGAGAAACACTTCGGCTCCCGACTCCCGGGCGCCGGCAAGTTTCTGCCTGATCCCGCCAATCGGTCCCACCTGGCCTGCCGAGTCGATGGTGCCTGTCCCGGCAAAATGTTTGCCGCCGGTGAGTTCGCCATCGGTCAGCAGATCGACGATCCCCAGAGCAAACATGGACCCGGCCGACGGCCCGCCCACGTTGTCCAGGGCGATGGTGATGTCGAAGGGGAAGGTGAAGTTCGCTACCAGTCCCACCCCGAGCTGGAAGTCCCCGCCCGGCGATTCCTTGGGCGTCACCGCTTCGGTGACCTCACCGCCGTCGCGCACCAGCCCGAGATCGACCGGCTCCCCGTTTGCTGCGTTCAAGGAATTCCTGAGGACGCCAATGTTGGTGACCTCGGTCCCGTCCACCGAGCTGATGACGTCGCCCTCTTCGAGGATTCCCGCCGCGGCAGCGTCGTCGACCAGCCCTGCGACCGAAAGTTCCTCCTCGAAGTCAATGTCCAGGTGTGCCAGTGCCGCAGCAATCGCCGACTCCTGCGAAGAGGTCATGGCCACGGCGTTCTGCTCCTGGATATCTTCCTGGGTGACGTCGGGAGGATACCGCAGCTCGCGTGGCACCACCGATTCGGTTGGATTGAGCCACGCCTTGAACACCTCAAAAATGCCGAGTTGGGTCCCCGGCCCACCCGTGACGTACACGGTGGTCAGGTCGAGGTTGCCGGACGTGGGGAAGGTCTGCCGCCCCTGCACCTCGATGAGGGGCTGGGAATCGATCTCGCCAATCGTGTTGAAGGTGGGCCCTGGCGACTCCACCACGTAGGGAGCGGGCAGCAGAACCGCGGCGGCGCCCAGCAGGAGTGCCAGGAAACCAGACACCACCATCACAGTGAAGCGGGGATCCCGTTTCGTCTTGGTGGGCGGCGTCGAAAGGTCGGCGGGGGTGGACTGGGTCAACTGGAAACCTTCTCTTGGTCAGACACTGCGCAGGTGCTGGTGGTGCGTGGCGATGCTGGGTGTTCCGCCCGACCACGCGCCGCTGAGCCTCTCCAGCGTACTTCCTGAGGGAACCCACGGCACCCATCGGTAACGGCCTGGTTGCTTTGCCCTCAGCGAACGGTCCAGCGCGTTAAAGACATCTTCGCTCGACGGCGGGTACCGTGGGAGTGCCAGCACTAGTTGTTCAGCGGCTGTCGGCGCAGCCCACCTATGAGGACTACAGCAGCCAATTCCAGCAGCCAATTCCAGGACCAGTGGTATCAGTGACCTCCAACCCGTCAGATCCGTCGAACGACGACGGCGACACCCCCAAGGACCCCCTCTCCGAGATGCTGGCGCGCCTGATGGGTGGCGGCGCGCAGGGAATGGACCCCCAGGAGCTGGCCAAGGCCGCCGGTCTCCCGTCCGATCCGCAGTCGATGGCGATGATGATGCAGCAGGTCCAGGCAATGTTCGCTGCCCAGAGTGAAGGGCCGGTGAACTGGCAACTCGCCCACGAGCACGCCCGCCGGGTCGCCGCTGCCGACAGCGACCCCTCAGTCACCCCGCAACAACGCCGCGACGTGGATGAGGCGCTGAGACTCGCCGAAATGTGGCTTGACCCGGTCACCGACTTCCCCTCCACCAACACGCTCGGCCGGGCCTGGTCCCGGGCCGAATGGGTCGAGGCAACCATGGACACCTGGAAGCGACTTACCGAGCCGGTGGCGGAGAGCATAGCGAAGGCGCTTTCCGATGCCATCACCGAGCAGCTGCCCGAAGAAATGAAGACCATGATGGGCGGCGCGTCGTCGATGCTGCAGAATCTCGGCGGCGCCATGTTCGGCATGCAGCTGGGCCAGGCGGTGGGAGCCCTGTCGAAGGACGTCGTGAGTTCCACCGACATTGGCCTGCCGTTGGCCGAGGGCCAGATGGCCCTGCTCCCCGCAAACGTGACAGCGTTCGGCGAGGGCCTGGACATCCCCGAGCAGGAAGTCAGGCTGTTCCTCGCTGTCCGGGAAGCAGCTCACACCCGGCTGTTCAGCCAGGTGCCGTGGCTTGCGGGCCACCTGCTGAGTGCTGTTGACAGCTATGCGCGGGGCATCCACATCGATATGTCCAAGATCGAGGAGGTGGCACGCGACATTGATCCCTCCAACCCGGAATCGATGCAGGCGGCACTCTCCGAAGGTGTTTTCATGCCTGGCCGGACCCCCCAGCAGGACGCGGCGCTGATCCGGCTGGAAACAGCACTGGCACTTGTCGAGGGGTGGGTCGACGAGCTGACCGCAGCCGCCACCGCCAATCTGCCGTCGTCGGCGTCGATGCGGGAAATGGTTCGGCGGCGCCGCGCCACGGGCGGTCCCGCCGAACACGCGTTCGCTTCCCTCGTAGGGTTGGAGCTGCGACCGCGTCGACTACGCGACGCCGCCACCCTGTGGGCTCATCTGCAGGCCGAGCGGGGCATCGCAGGCCGCGACGCCGTATGGGAACACCCCGATCTGCTGCCAACCGCCGAGGACCTCGACGATCCTCAAGGGTTCAGCCAGCGTCGACAGCTCGCCGAGTCCTCGGAGTCCGAGGTCGATGCGGCACTGCAGCGGTTGCTGGACGGCGGGTTCGATGAAGCCCCCGAAACCGATGAGCCGACCGAACCGACTGAGCCGACCCAGTCAGGGGACGACCCGCCCGAGGACGATACTCCACCCGACGACACCGACCCAGGAAGCAGTAAACCCCATGGTTGAACAGACAACTTCGCAGCCCACCACCCAACTCGGCCGGACCGGGGTTGAAGTCAGCCGCCTTTGTCTCGGCACGATGATGTTCGGCGACTGGGGCAACAAGGACCACCAGGACTCCATCAGGATCATCCGCCGCGCTATCGATGCCGGGATCAACTTCATCGACAGCGCCGACATTTACGCGTTTGGCGAGTCCGAGGAGATCCTGGGCAAGGCGATCGCTGAGCACGGCCGGCGCGAGGATCTGGTGATCGCGACCAAGTTCTTCAACGGGATGAAGCAGCAGCCGAACTACCGCGGCGGGTCCAGGCAGTGGATTATGCGGGCAGTCGAGGACTCACTGCGGCGGCTGGGCACCGACTACCTTGACCTGTACCAGATGCACCGCCCGGATGAGCACACCGACATCGATGAAACACTCGGAGCCCTCGATGACCTGGTCCGCCAGGGCAAGGTGCGCTACATCGGGTCGTCCACCTTCCAGCCCTCCCAGGTGGTGGAGGCCCAGTGGTCGGCACGGCAGCACCATACGGCGCGCTTCGTGACCGAGCAGCCGCCGTACTCGCTCCTCGCACGCGGGGTCGAGGCGGATCTGCTGCCCACCACCCACCGGCACTCGATGGGCAGCCTGGTTTGGAGTCCGCTCGCGGGCGGGTGGCTGAGCGGCAAGTACCGGAAAGGCCAGGACCTCCCGGCCACGCGGCGCGGGTCGGACAAGGAACCGTTCGATCTGACGGACCCGGCGACCGCAGCCAAGCTAGAGGCAGCCGACCAGTTGGGCGCGCTAGCAGACGACCTCGGGGTTCCGCTGGTCCACCTTGCACTGGCTTTTGTGCTCCGCCATCCGGGAGTTACCAGCGCCATCATCGGGCCTCGCACGATGGAGCAGCTCGAATCACAGCTCGACGCGGCTTCCCTCGAGCTGGACACGGCAACCCTGGACCGGATCGACGAGATCGTCCCTCCCGGTACCAACGTTGACCCCAACGACGCCGGTTTCAGCAACTACTGGCTCGCCGCGGACCGGCGCCGCCGCTAGCCGGCAGTCCGTCGCCTCAACTTTCGCGGCCAGCCAGTCCATGGTTGGCCGCGAAAGCTACCCCGTCAAGGAACGATTTGGCTGATTCGGTCTGCGGGTACGACTCCAGCAGCCGCCAGAACGTCCGGTTGTGCGACGGCTCGATCAGGTGTGCCAGCTCGTGCAGAATAACGTAATTCACCACCCAGTCGGGCATGCCCTGCAGCTTGTGCGACAGCCGGATGGTCTTGCGCGACGGCGTCGCCGAGGCCCAGCGGGAGTTTTGGTTGGTGACCCAGCCGATGCTCACCGGCTGCCCCCGTCCCGCCAGGTAATCCTGGGAAAGGGCGGCGGCACGCTGCAGGAGCCCGTCGCCCGGCCCGGCGTCTCCCGGACCGTTCGCTGGGCGGGCCGCCTCCTGGTACTTCGACTGGAGTTTGGCGACCATCCGGTGCACCCACTCCCGTTCCTGCGCCGCCGTGAAGTGGGCCGGAATGGAGACCACGACGACGCCGTCGCGCAGGTCGGCGCTGACGGTCCGCCTGCGTTTGGCGGACCGCCTGACCTCGACCGGTGGGTTGGCGCCGAGCTGCCCCGGTGCACCGGGGGACCGCTCACTCATGGCGGGCTCGATCATTTCGGGGCTCTCCCTTCAGCTATTCACTGTCGGCGATGATTGACAGGACCGATTCGCCGTACTTCTCAAGCTTCGACGGACCGATGCCAGCCAGCCCGCCCAGCTTCTCGATAGTGGTGGGTCGTGCTTCAGCGATCGCGACGAGGGTGGCGTCGGTGAACACGACGAACGCGGGCACGTCATTCTCCCGGGCTTGTTCCAAACGCCACGCCCGCAGCGCCTCAAAAGTTGCTTCCTGGTACGTCGCCGGGCAGTCGGCGCAGCGCCCGATCTTGCGCTCGGACCCGGAACCCAACACTTTCCCGCAGACCCGGCAGGTGGATGGAGCCGACACCTTACGGCTCTGTCGGGCCTTCGGGGTTCTGAAGGCCCGATCGCCGTCGGCCGCCGGGCGCAGACCGTCGAGGAACCGGGTCGGCTTGCGGCTGGCCCGCCCCCCAGGGGTGCGCGCTGTTGACCATGACAGTGCAAGATGCTCCCGCGCCCGGGTGATGCCGACATAGAGGAGCCTGCGTTCCTCGTCAACAGCCTCGGGGGTGTCGGCGAACGAGATGGGCATCAGCCCTTCGCTGAGCCCCACCAGGAACACGGCATCCCATTCGAGCCCCTTGGCCGTGTGGAGGGAGGCGAGGGTGACGCCCTGCACTGTCGGTGCGTGCTGGGCTGCGGCCCGCTCCTCAAGTTCTGCCACGAAATCCTGGAGGGTGAATCCGTCGGCTGCCCGGGAGGCGCTTAACTCATCGGCCAGGGCGACCAGAGCAGCGAGGGACTCCCATTTTTCCCGGACGGCACCGGAACTTGCGGGGGCCACCGGCGCGTACCCGAGGCTCGCCAGGATGTCCCGTACCAGCTGGGGGACATCGTCGGATCCGGCGGTCCGGGCCCCGGCCCGCAACTGCAGCAGCGCGTCCCTCACCTCCCGCCGGGTGAAGAATCGTTCACCGCCGCGCAGCTGATACCCAATGCCGGCACTGGCCAGGGCCTGCTCGTAGGCCGCCGACTGCCCATTCGTGCGGTAGAGGATGGCGATCTCGCTGGCCAGCACCCCGTTGTCCAGCAGTTCGGTGATCCGCCGTGCCGCCTCAGCCGCCTCAGCCTCATCGTCGCTGCACTCCGTAAATGACGGTTCCGGGCCGGTGGGGCGCTGCGCGATCAGTTCCAGCGGGGTGGACCAGCTGGTCGAGCCGGGGTGGCGGCCCGCCTCAGCGGTTCGGGCGGCGAGCAGGTTGTTGGCCAGTCGGACCACCTGGGGAGTTGACCGGTAGTCGCGGACCAGGCGGACCACCTGGGCGCCCTCGTAGCGGCCGGTGAAGTCCAGCAGGTGCCGCGAAGTGGCTCCGGTAAACGAATAGATCGTCTGGCTGGCGTCACCCACGACGCATAGTTCGCTCCGATCCCCCAGCCACAGGTCCAGCAACCGCTGCTGCAGCGGTGACACGTCTTGGTATTCATCGACCACGAAGTGGCGGTATTGGGCACGCACGGTCGCAGCGACTTTTTCGTCTTCCTGCAGGATCCCCACAGTGATCAGCAGGACATCCTCGAAGTCGATGACGTTGCGGTCAAGCTTCAGATCCTCGTAGCCGGCGAAGATGCGGGCCACAGTGGTGAGGTCCATTCCGGCGGGTTCCACCCGTCCGGCCGCTGCTGCGGTGTACCCCTCGGGGGTCAACATCGACACTTTGGCCCATTCGATCTCGGCGGCGACATCCCTGATGGCTGCCCGGTCAGTCGACAGGCGCAGCCGCCTCGAAGCCTCAGCGATGAGCTGGGCCTTGTGATCCACGAGGGCTGGAAGCGGTCCTCCCACGGCCTGCGGCCAGAAGTACTGCAATTGCCGCAACGCTGCCGCATGGAAGGTGCGCGCCTGGACGCCCTGGGCCGACAGGTCACGAAGCCGGGTCCGCATCTCGGCGGCGGCACGGGCGGTGAAAGTCACAGCAAGCACCTGCTGTGGTTTGTAGACACCCGTGTGGACGCCGTAGGCGATCCGGTGGGTGATGGCCCTGGTCTTGCCGGTTCCGGCTCCGGCCAGCACGCACAGTGGTCCGGTCAGGGTGGATGCGACAGTGCGCTGTTCGTCGTCGAGGCCTGCCAGGATCCTCTCTTCGAAAGTTGTTTCCATGCCTATGGCCGGCCCTCCGCGGGTGCCACGTCGAGTGGCCCGCCATACCAGTGCTCGATCAGGGCCCGGGACACTGACGCTCCGGTGGGCACCGTGATGTCGCCGTCCCGCACCGCGACGGCGAGCTCAGCCCGGGTGAACCACCTGACGTCCATGATTTCCACGCCGTCGGGGACCTGGTTGGTGTTCACTGCTGTGGCGATGAACCCGAGCATCAGGGACGCAGGGAACGGCCACGGCTGCGATCCGAGGTACTGCGGCGAGTGGACGTTGATTCCCGATTCCTCGGCGACCTCGCGGATCACCGCCGCCTCAAGCGATTCGCCGGGTTCGACGAAACCGGCAAGGGTGGAGAACCTGCCCTCGGGCCACCCGGCCGCGGATCCCAGGAGGAGCCGGTCGTCATCGTCGACCACTGCGACGATGATGGCCGGGTCGGTCCTGGGGTAATGGTCGGACCCGTCAGCTGGACACCTGCGCACCCAGCCTCCCTCCACAACCTCGGTCAGCGTCCCGCAACGGGGGCAATGAGTGTGCTTGTCGTGCCAGTTGGCGACAGCCGCAGCCTGGACGAAAATGCTGGCGTCCCGCCCCGAAAGAGCTGTCGCCGCGTCGCGGAGGCCCATCCAGGCCCCCTCCTCACCAATCGCCGTGTCCACCTCGTCCAGGATGGCCAGGAAGACATGGCTACCGGCGGGAACGCCGCCAGGCTCCGGATCGTCGGCGAGCGTCCGCCCCAGATAGATGGGTGTTGCCGGACGATCGGCCGTAGCCGGGTCGACGAGCAGCAGGGAGCCGTCGATCACCGGCGACCGTCCGTGGGCGATGAACATCACACGTGTCGTGGGCGCCTCCCACAGCTCGCCGAGGAGCGCTGGGCTAGAGCGCAGGGCTCCTCCCCGGTCCAGCGCCACCCGCGCCATGGGCAGCGATCCGAACGACTGCAGGGCGGGGATCCGGAGGGTTTCACTCATGGTTCTACGGTACGTTCTCGCTCCCCCAAAACACATTTCAGTACCCGTTGATGGGGGGCGGTCGGCAGCTTCTGACGACTCGCCGACCGGCAACGACCCATTCCGGGAAGGACCGCCCTACCGTTGAGGGTGTGAAACGCACTCCCATGGAACTCGCCGCGATTGCCAGCGCCGCCGTACCCGGGCTTACCCCCACGGGGGTGGCGGGCGTCCCTGATGATGCCGCCGACTTCGAATCGGCGCTGCTGGTCGATGATTCGGGGAAGCAGTGGCGGGTACGGTCCCCCCGGCACCCTGATGCGTCGATGAGGCTCGAAACCGAGCTGCAAGCCCTGAAAGCGTTTACACCGGCCATCAGGGCGGAGTTACCGTTCCTGGTGCCTCACATCGCCGGGACGCTGAGGCAAGGCGAGCTGTGCACTTTTGTGTACGCCCACCTCGAAGGCTCCCCCCGCGAACTGGACGACCTTGCCTCTGGCGGCGGACTGGCAACAGAACTGGGCAGGATGCTGGCGGCCATTCATGATTTGCCGCCACTCCTGGTCCACAACGCTGACCTGCCGAGTTACGAGGCGAACGAATTCAGGCAGCGCAAACTGAACGAACTGGATCAGGCTGCCATCACGGGCCGGATCCCCGCACACCTCCTGCGGCGATGGGAGCATGCGCTGGAGGATGTCACCCTCTGGCGGTTCCATCCGACGGTGGTCCACGGAGATCTTCATGAGGACAACCTGCTGATCGCGGCTGGACGGGTCGCTGCCGTCACCGGCTGGACCGATCTCCGGGTAGGCGACCCTGCCGACGACTTCGCCTGGCTGCTGGCCGCCACCAACCCAAGGTTCGCCGAGGACGTGCACCGGGCCTATGTTCTCGCGCGGGCGGAGGCCGCCGACCCGCATCTCATGCGCCGTGCAGCACTGGCCGCCGAGTTTGCCCTGGCGCAGTGGCTGGTCCGGGGTGTGGCGATGGACAATGCCGAGATGATCGCCGAAGCCGAAGACATGATGACTTCCCTCGACCGGGACCTGCAGGTCGAGGAGGCCGCCATGGCCGAGTACCGGTCCGCCCAGGCCGATGCTGACGACGACGCCGGGCGCACGGCGCCCGAGGAGGACGAAGAGCCGGGGACTGACGTTGCCGACGGCGGGGGCAACGTCCCTGATGAAGCTGTCATCGGCAGAGCCACCGACGACGGGCGTGCCAGTGATGACGTCGAAAGTGACGTCGCAGACGCTGACGACGAACCCGCTGAGGCTGATGAGCAGGACGGCAGGACGGCAGCGACCTCATCATCCCAGCGGTTCTCGGTGTCACCGGTTCCCGCCGACGACACCGAAACCTCCTCGCTGCCCATTATCAAGTCCAGCTGACCGCTGGCCCGGCCGGTCGGCCCGCTCAGTCCTTCCCTGGAGCGGTTGCTTTCCGGATGATCTCCTCCAGCCCAGCCTCCGTGGCCAGATTGTGCGGCCGGATCACTGTGTCGGTGCTGGCGTAGTAGAACGCGGCCTGGACCGAGTCCAGCGGAACATCCTTCAGCCGCGCCCAAGCAAGCCGGTAGACAGCAAGCTGAACAGATCGCACGGCGAGTTTGTCGCGCGACGGCGGTGTGCCGGTCTTCCAGTCGACCAGTTCCCACCTGCCGTCGCCATCCCTGAATACGGCATCGATGCGGCCGCGCACCACCAGGGCACCCACCCTCGTTTCGATCGGTACTTCCAGCTCCACCGGAACACGGTGAGCCCAGACCGACCCCTTGAACGTTTCGATCATGCTCTCAAGATCAAGGGCCTCGTCAATGTGGGAGTCCGCTCCGGGGTTCTCACCTAGATCCAGCATTCCGCTGGTGCCGTAGAACTCCTCAATCCAGGAATGGAAGGCAGTGCCACGGCGTGCCGCCATGCCGGGGCGTCGCGGCACCGGCCGGCGGAGCTGACGGGCCACGGCCGCGGGATCGTCGGAGAGCTCGACGAGGAGGGAGGCCGAGATGTGGGCGGGAAGCACCACCTCCGGGTTCCCTGCGCGCCGGGCATGCCGTGCCAGAGCCAGCCGCGTCTCCTCGTCCCACCGTCCGCCCTGGACGGCGACCCCATCAGGACGCCCGGCGTCGGACCCGATGACGGAACCCGCCGCTGCTGTAAGGACTGCTGCAGCGGCCGACTCGATACCCGTCCGGCGGGAGCGCAGCGGATCTACCGGCCAGGCAGCGCGGGCCTCCACGGCGTTGGCCGGGTTGGTGTCCCCCTCGTTCTCCTCTGGCAGCCAATGCAGGACGGTGTAGCCCGGTTCGTGATGTTCAGTGAGTTTCCTCAGTTCGGTCAGATACGTCGAAGCCGGCGTCGGTTTGGTTCGGCCACCGCCCCAGGCCGATGAAGTGCACACCAGCACGTGTTTCGCCCGGGTGAACGCGACGTAGGCGAGCCGGCGTTCCTCCCGTCCAGCGTGATAGCGGGCCTCCGAAGTGAAAGTCTTCTCGCTGGCAAGCCAGGACACCTGATCCGGCTGCTCCCAGTCCCATTGGGGGAGCTCGCCGGCATCTCCGCGCAGGTTCCAGGGAATAGCCGAGTCGCCGCTGCTCCAGCGGGAGTCGGACCCACTCGGGAAAGCGCCTTCGTTGAGCCCGGGGACCACAACAATGTCCCACTCCAGCCCTTTCGCCGCATGCACGGTCAGGAGCTGCACCGCATCGCGACTGGTTTCCAGTGCGGTCACCGGAAGCCCATCCTCTTCGGCATCCGCTGCCTCAAGCCATGCCAGGAACGCAGCAAGATCCACGCGCTCAGCTGTGGAGCTGAACCCGGCGACGGCATCCACAAACGCGTCAAGGTTCCGCCTGGCCTCGTGGATACCCACCAGTGGTTTGGCGGCCACTTCAATGTCAAGAAGGATCCTGCGTTCCACCTCATTGATCAACGTGGTGAGGTCATCACCGACGAAATCCCTGAGCAGTCGCAGCTCATCCCGGAGCCGCGTCAACCGGGTCCGCCCCTCGTCGCTCAGCCCACGGCCGCTCCTGGACACCCAGCCCGTCGGCGGGAGCTGGTCAACTGCCTCTACCAGGCTGCCCGACTCTACCGTGTCAGGCTCTACCGTGTCAGGCGGGACTGCAGTCGGGGCAGCCGGACCGGTTTCCGGCGCCCGGCCCCAGCCCAGGTCTGGACCCGACTCTGGACCCGACTCCGAACCGGGCTCCGAACCGGGTTTTGTTCCGCTGCCGGATGCCAACCACGCCCTGCGCTGGGCCAGGTGCCGCGACCAGTCGCCTAGCGCCATGATGTCGGCCGGACCGATCCGCCACCGGGCCCCCGCAACCAGCCGCAACAGGGAATCAGACCGGTCCGGGTCGCCGAGCACTCTCAACACGGCAAGCAGTTCGACAATCTCAGGGGTCCTTAGCAGGCCGCCGAGACCCACGATCTGCACCGGGATGCCCCGCTGCTCAAGTTCTCTGCGAATGGGTTCAAACTGCCGTCTGCCCCGGCACAGCACTGCCACAGTCGGTGTGAGCCGCCTGCCATCCTGCCCCCGCTCGAAGCCGCGCCGCCGATGCTGTTCGACCTGATCCGCCAGGATCGCCGCCTCGCCCGGAACGGTTGCGCCGTCTCTACTGACGGTGGCCTCGCTGAGGAACCGTCCGAGATAGACCTCGCCCACGCCCGCCCGGGGTTTGGGCTCGAGCGGTGGAACGATCAGTTCGGTGGTCCGGAGCCAGCTCGGCGGCCGGTTAAGCTCTCCTGCGACGACGTTGGCTGCAGCAAGGATGCTGGTGCCGTTCCGCCAGGCGATGGACAGATTCGCGACCGGCGAGGGCCGCAGGCCGCCCTCAAGCGCGAGGGGAAACGTGGTGCGGAACGTGCCGAGTTGCCCCGCTGATGCGCCCCGGAAGCCGTAAATCGATTGGTGCGGGTCCCCCACCGCGGTTACTGCCCGACCGTCGCCGAAGAGCTTTGAGAACAGCACCATCTGGGCGAAGGAGGTGTCCTGGAATTCGTCGAGGAGGACCACCCGGTATTTCTGGCGCTCCAGCTCAACCGCCTCGGGGACATCGCTGACGATCCTTGCGGCGAGCGCAACGAGATCACCGAAGTCGAGCTGCCGCCGGGAGTGCTTGGCGTCGGAGTAGTGTTCAACCAGCTCCGTGATGGTGACGCGGGTACGCAGTTTGTCCAGCATCTTGGCCACGGCCTGCGCTGGACGGCGCGAGGTCCCTGCGGCGTATTCCAGATCGCTTACCGCCGACAGGTGCTCCCTGAGTACCGCCCGCACTTCCGCCGGGGTCACCAGATGTTCAGCACACTCCCCTGCCATCGTCAGAACCGCCTTCACCAGGGTGGACTTCGCCGCACTGAAGTGCTCCCACTCGCCGTCGTACGCCTCAACGACCGTGCTGGACAGCTGCCACGCCTGGGCCGCCCCCAGCAGCACCGAGTCGCGCTCGACGCCGATCCGCAACCCATAGTCCTGCACAATGGCGTTCGCGTAGGAGTGGTAGGTGGAGACGCTCGGGTCAAGCCTGTCGCCAGCATCGTCCTCGTGTCCTGCGGCCGCCAGCGCCGGGTACAGCGCGGTAAGCTGTTGGCGGATTCGGGCGGAGAGCTCCCCCGCGGCTTTCCTGGTGAACGTCACCCCCAGAATCTGCTCGGGCCGGACCAACGCGTTGGCCACCAGCCAGACCACCCGATCGGCCATGGTCTTGGTCTTACCCGACCCCGCTCCGGCAATCACCAGCAATGGCTCCAGCGGAGCCTCAATGATGGTGACCTGGTCTGGGGTGGGGTATTGGACCGGGGTCGATGGATCCCCGTGCAGGAGTTCGGCGAGCTCGCGGGCGGAGTACCGCGGGGCCGGCGACCCAGCGACCTGGACGGCTCCTGCCGCGCCGGATTCGGAGGTGGTGGTCATTCGGTCACCTGCCGGCCTTCCGGGCACAACGGACAGATTTCCGGGAGCCGGCACCCTGACCCGCCGTGCCCGGAACGCTTCGGATCATGGACAGCGTCGAACTGTGCCGCGGACATCAGACGGGCCGCCTCCTCAATCATCTCCCGCGCCCACCGGTCGTCGGCGGCCAGGGGCGGTTGCTGCTGGACTCCTGCTTCCTTGCGGGTGGTCCCGAGCTGCACCAGCGCGGCTCCGCCCGGTCCCGCGGGCTCCCCGTCGGTCAGGGCCCCCTCGGCCACTGCCACCTGGTAGGAGGCCAGCTGCGGATGTCGATCGAGGTCTGCCAGGGACGGCGAGGATTTGCCGGTCTTGAGGTCGACGATGACCAGCCGGCCTTCGTCGTCAATCTCCAGCCGATCGATCTGTCCCCGCAGCCGCGCCATCCGCAAGCCCTCCCCCGTCGGCACCTCAAGGTCCACCTCGAAGTCAACCTCGGTGCCGAGCAGCGACCGTCCGTCCTGGCGCATGGAAATGACGTATCCGGCCAGCTTTCGGACCATCAGTTCCGCGCGCTGGAAATCAATCAGTCCTTCCCAGTTGTCCTTCATCCCCAACGAAGGCCACCGCCGTTGCAGCTCTTCGACGTACTGGCTTCCGGTGGCGTCAGGGAGGTCCTGGGCAATGCCATGCACGAGCGTACCCAGCGAGCGGGCGAAATCCGTTGTGGGTTCCCCACCCACCGCTGACACAAACCAGTTCAACGGTGACTTCAGGACCGCGTCGACCTTCGAGGGTGATACCGGGATGGGCTGGTCCGGCGGCACCACCGGGGCGCTGGAGGACGGCTCCTGGAGGCCCCACCAGCCGCAGGGGTGGGCCCCCGGCACCTCGGGTGAGTGATTGACCATGGCGCCGAGGTGACGGGTCGCCTCGCGCGCAAGTTCGGGGAACGTGGCTTCCTGCTGGGCGTACTTCCTGAGTTCAGCCACCAACGCCCGGAGCGTCAGGGGCCGTTGCACCTCGGTCCGCACGCGTTCCAGTTGATCCGGCGGCAGGGGATCCACCAGGTCGAGGAACGGTGATGGTTGAGCCTCATCCGATGCGACGGCGCAGCAAATCAGTTCTTCAACCGCACGTGACACTGCTACCGAAAAGCTCCTCAGTTCGTCGAAGCGGATGTCCTGCATCAGGATCAGTGGGTCACGATGGCGCCGGAAATCTGCGCCGTGGTCCATCAGGGCGGTGAGCTCACCTGACCCCAGCAGCTCCCCACGGAGACGCAGGTTGGGCCAGATCCCCTCCTGGATCCCTGCCACAATGACCACCGGCCATTGACGGCCGGAGGCACTGGCCGGGGTCAGTAACGCCACCGACTCCTGGTGCTGGGCCCGCGGCGCCAGGGTATCCATGGGCAGTTCCTGGCTGGTCAGGTACTCGAGGAACCGGGCAGGCGGCGCCCCCGGTACCTGGTCGACAAACCGCTCGGCGGTCTGGAACAGGGCGACTACCGCGTCGAGATCCCGGTCCGCCCGCACCGATGAGGCTCCCTCGGCGACGGCCACATCGGCCCATTTGGTCGACCACCCCGAGGCTTCCCAGAGCGCCCACAACACCGTCTCGGGGTTGGCCCCCGGCGCCGCCAGCGCCGATGCTCCTGCTGAGATCATCCGGGCTATCCGGCGGGCCGCAGTGCCGCCCCGCAGTCCAGGCCCGGTCAGGGAGGGGTCGGTGAGAGCCTCCACCAGCAGTTCGTCGCTGGTGCGCCCACGTCCGGCGGCCAGTTCCGCCTGCCGGAGACTCTGACGCAGCTGACGCAGCTCAAGCGTTCCCGCGCCTCCCATCCGTGATGACAACAGTGATACGGCCAACCCTGCGTCGAGGGTGTGCTGGCCGAGGCCTACCCCGAAGATGTCCAGCAGGGGCTTCACCGCTGGTTCATCCCGGATGGCCCGTTCGGCCACCGGAACATTGACAGCAATTCCCTGACCCGTCAGGTAGCGCTGCAACTCAGCCACCTGGGCGCCAGTGCGCACGATCACCGCGATATCGGCAAGGCTGCGCCCACCGAAAAGCTGTGCTTCAAGAATCCGTTGGGCAACATAGCGCAACTCATGGAAAGACGAGTCCACCAGGTGGGCAGAGACGACGCCGGACTGCGGGACAATGCCCGGTCCGTGCTCCGGTGGTTCAAGCGTCCGGTATACCGGTGCGCCTCCCACAATGGAGATTCGCGACGCAACGTTCTGCCAGGCGTTGGCCAGGGGTCCGGATAAGCGGTACGAGGCAGTGAGGGCCACCGTCAGCAGCTCTGTGGTCACCGCGAGCTCCTGTGCCAGCCTGCCGGTGAGCTCTGGGCGGGCACCCCGGAACCCATGGACCACAGTGTCCGGGCAGGACGCCACCAGCACGTCCCGGTCCCTGCCCAGCAGTGTGAGCAGCGCGTGGACCGCCGCATTGGACTCCTGATAGTCATCCACCAGGATCAACTGCAACCGGGACCGCTCCTGGGCCAGGAACTCCTCATCGAACTCCAGGAGGTGCCGGGCGGCTGTCAGGACTCCCGCCGGGTCGAAGGCCTCCGGCATCCGCAGATCCAGCACATCACGGTATTCCTGGTACAGCCGTGCCCCGGCGGTCCAGTCAGGACGGTCGAAGCGCTTCCCCAGCTCAGCCAGCTCGGCGGGGTGCATTCCGTACTCGCTGACCCGGTCGAAGAGCTCCCGCACTTCCTGCCGAAAACCCCGGGTCCCCAGGGCAAGGCCTAATCCCTCGGGCCAGCCGAGCGGCGCCGCGCCGGGCCGGTTGTGCCCGTCCAGGAGTTCCTTGATGATCAGATCCTGTTCCGCCCCGGAAAGCAGCCGGGGACTGCGGGCCAGTTCGGGCAGCCGCCCTTCGATCCGTGCCCTGCGGATCAGGTCGAACGCATAGGATGCCCAGGTCCGCGCCGGCGCGGCACTGAGGCTACGGTTCAGCCGTGTAGTCAGGGCGTCGCGGAGCCGGGCCGCGCCGAGCCGTGATGGAGCCAGCACCAGCACGGCGGACGGGTCGAGACCTTCGTGGTTGATCCGCCGCACTGCGGCCTCAATCAACACAGTCGACTTGCCGGTTCCGGGACCGCCCAGTACCAGTACCGGCCCGCTGCCGGCCCCAAGCTCAACTACGGTCCGCTGGTCACGGCTGAGCAGCGGAGCGGACGAGGCGGGCCGCCCGATCGTAGGATCGGCTGCAACGACCAATCGCGGTTTCAGACTCATGCCTGAAGCCCATCATGGGGCTCTGACATTCTGCGCGGGAACCCGGAAACCTCAGCCAGCTGCGAGCGGATCGCGTCGAGGACCACCCGCTGCTCAGCCGTGGGGTTCCACCGTGCCGCACCCATATCGATCGTGTACCCGTCGTCAGGAGAGGTGTCGTTTCTGGTGTGCCCGACGGCGCGCAGGGGTGTCCCCTCAGCTTCGTAAAACGGGGACGCCCGGATGCTGTGACCGGCCGGAGGCAGTCCGCTGGCGCGCACCACCCGCCACCAGGGTGTTCCCTCGCCGGCCCTGGACATGGCCGCGCCGACCTGCCGGGGCCCGGCACATTCGAGCAGTTCGGCAATGTCCCCGTAGGACAGCACTGAGCCGCGGGGGATCACCCCCGCCACCTCATAGACCGCCTCGGCGAAATCCTCACACATGAATTCCAGCCTAGCCGGACGGACCTCCCGCAAAATGTCGGAGCCAACGGATAGCGTCGAAACATGGACAGCTGGCAGAACCACCCCCGCGCGGCCTTCGACCTCGAGACCACCGGCCGGGACCCGTCGGAGGCCCGGATTGTGACCGCCTCACTACTTCTTGTCGACGCCGACGGTTCCGTTCTGGAGCAGCATGAATGGCTCGCCGACCCGGGTATTGATATACCCGCCGAGGCCGCAGCAATCCACGGTGTCAGCACAGAACGTGCCCGGCGCGAGGGCCAACCCGTAGACCGCGTTGTCCGCGAGCTTGCCGCGGTCCTCGGGCGACTGTTCGCGGCGGGAATCCCTGTCCTCGCTTTCAACGCCCGCTATGACTTCACTGTGCTGGCCAGCGAAGGGGCACGGCACTCGGTGCCGGTACCTCATCCCTTCCCCGTCCTCGATCCCTACATTATGGACAAGCAAGCCGATCGCTTTCGGCGTGGAAAACGGACCCTGACAGCTATGTGCGAGCACTACGGGGTGGTCTTCGAGAACGCGCACACCTCGGCGGCCGATGTGCTGGCTACCCTCCAGGTGGCTGCAGTCCTGGCCGCCCGGTTTCCGCACCTGCAGCATCCGGCTGGGGTGCTGCACGCATCGCAGGTGGTGTGGGCGGCACGTCAGGCCGCAAGTTTCCAGGAGTATCTGCGGCGCGAGGACCCGGCCGCAGTGGTTGAAGGTCGCTGGCCCGCCATCGCCTCGTAATCGGACCGCACCGGCGGCTCCGATTCGCAGATTCTTCGATATGTAGGCGGGAAACGCTGCGGTGAAGCCCCGGGCGTGATGCTCGGCACTAAAGTTCAGTCATTTCTTTCATGCGTGTGAAGATAGTTTGGGCGTAGGCCAGTGCGCCCGCGAGCCGTGATGCGTCGAACCATCCGGCCGCCTCCAGCAACCGTGAGGGACCATGATCACCGTTTCCGATCTGCGCAAAACCTATCGCCAGGGCGCCCGCACCATTACGGCGTTGGACGGCGTGAGCCTGACGGTGCCCCGCGGGTCGATCCACGGCATCATCGGCCACTCCGGGGCAGGAAAGTCAACGCTCGTCCGCTGCCTGACCCTGCTGGATCGTCCCAGCTCGGGATCGGTCACCATCGACGGGCGGGAGCTCACCGCCGTCAAGGATTCGGAGATTCGGACAGCGCGCCGCCGGATCGGCATGGTGTTCCAGCATGCCAACCTATTGGATTCCCGCACGGCCGCACAAAACGTCGCACACCCCCTGGAATTGGTGAAGACCCCCAAGGCAGACATCAAGTCGACCGTCGCGCGGCTCCTTGACTTGGTGGGACTGGCTGGGTTCGCAGACGCCTATCCGTCGCAGCTGTCGGGCGGCCAGAAACAGCGGGTCGGTATCGCCCGCGCCCTCGCATCGGATCCCGATGTGCTGCTCTGCGATGAACCCACCTCCGCCCTTGACCCCTCAACGACGGACGACATTCTGGATCTGATCCACAACCTCACCGACACACTGGGGTTAACAGTCCTGGTCATCACCCACGAGATGAACGTGGTCAAACGGATCTGCGATTCGGTGTCCCTACTGGAAGACGGGAGGGTCGTCGAAGACGGGCGCCTGCAGGACGTCGCCGCCAAACTCGACGGCAAGCTTTCCCGGGCACTACTGCCGCTGCCCGCCCACATTCCCGGGCCCCTGCCGGCCCTCGAGTTGCTGCTCGCCGGGGACGTCGCATCCGGTCCGGTCCTGTCCGATCTCGGACGCCGCTTTGACCTGAGCATTAATGTCCTGGCCGGCAGCGTCGAGAACCTCGCCGACAGCCGTTTTGGCCGCCTGCGCATCGAGGTGGGGGAACAGGCGCCGGTTGATGACATGGTGCAGTACCTGCAGTCCCGCGGCGTAGCAGCGAAGGTGGCGTGATGGATTTCCTCGACCAGCTGTTCACCAATCCCGGTATCACCCGTGCGTTGCCCGAAGAGTTCGTCGCAACCCTGCAGATGGTTGGCATTTCCGGCTTTTTCACCCTGCTGATCGGCCTGCCGCTGGGAGTGTTCCTTTCCACCAGCGCTCCCGACGGGCTACGACCGATGCCGGTCACCAATAAGGTGATTAGCGGCGTCGTCGTCAATATCACCCGGTCAATCCCCTTTGCCATTCTGATGGTGTCCTTGATCCCCCTGGCCAGGCTCCTCACCGGCACCTCGATCGGGCCGGTCGCGGCGTCGGTGTCCCTGAGCATCGGCGCGATCCCGTTCTTCGCCCGGCTGGTGGAAACCTCCCTCCGCGACGTCGGCTCGGGTAAGGTCGACGCCGCCCTGGTGATGGGCTCCACCCGTTTGCAGGTGGTCACCAAGGTGCTGCTCCGTGAAGCACTCCCCGGTCTGATCGCAGCCTTCACGACGACGCTCGTCACCCTGGTGGGCTACTCCGCCATGGCAGGCATCATCGGCGGCGGCGGGCTGGGCCGGCTCGCCTACAATTACGGTCTGCAACGGTTCGACACCACGGTCATGGTGGTGGTGATCGTCATCATCGTGCTCATCGTGCAGGCCATCCAGCTTGCTGGCGACTGGGCCGCCCGCCGGGTCGACCACCGGTCGGCTGCTACCGCCGGGCGGGGCCGTGGGCTCCGTCGCCGAGCCACCCCACAGGTGGTTGGCAGCTAGCCATCCGCCCGAGCGGACGTCATCCGCACCACAATTTTGCACCCTCCCGAAAGGAAACCTGTTCTATTGCGCAAGCTACTCACCCTCGCCGCCACCGGTGTTGCTGCTTCCCTGGCCCTGAGCGCCTGCGGCGGTTCCACTGCCCCCGCCGTCGTCTCCTCGCTGGATCCGGCGAACCCGGAGACCATCACTGTCGGAGCGAGCCCCCAGCCGCACGCCAGGATCCTCGAGTTCATCGACGAGAACCTCGCCGAGGAGGCCGGGCTCGACCTGGAAATTACCGAGTTCGACGACTACACCACCCCCAACATTGCGCTCAGCGACGGGGATTTGGACGCCAACTATTTCCAGCACCTGCCGTATTTCGAGAGCCAGGTCGAAGGCCAGGGCTACGAGTTCACCCACGGTGAAGGCGTCCACATTGAACCCTATGCAGCGTTCTCCGAGCAGCACCAGGACGTCTCCGAGATCCCCGAGGGCGGTCGCATCGCGATCACCAATGACCCCTCCAACCAGGCCCGCGCCCTGACCCTGCTGCAGGACGCCGGACTCCTGGAGAACATCGCCGACGACGCGTCGGTACTCGCCCTGTCTCCGGAGCAGAACCCGATGGGACTGGAATTCATCGAGAACCAGCCGGAACTGCTGCTCAATGACCTGCAGGACCCGAGCGTCGACCTGGCCATCATCAACGGCAACTACATCCTCGATGCGGGCCTGAGCACCACCGACGCCCTGGTCGTTGAGTCCCTGGACGGCAACCCGTACGCGAACTTCCTGGCCTGGAACACCGCTTCCGACGGCGACGCCCGGATCGACAAGCTCGAAGAACTGCTCCATTCCCCCGAGGTGGCCGCCTACATCGAGGAACAGTGGCCCAGCGGAGACGTTGCCCCCGCATCCTAGCGAACCATCCCTCACCCGAAAAGAACCCCGCACCGGAACGAACATCGTCCCGGTGCGGGGTTCTCGTGCGTGGGGCGTCAGCTGGACGGCGTCGCCGCTGCGGCAGCCGCTGCGGCAGCCGGGAGGGCGTCGTAGATCCGGCTCATCGCGGCGTCGTCGTGGGCCGAGGACAGGAACCACGCCTCAAAGACCGATGGCGGCAGGTACACCCCGGAGTCCAGCATGGAGTGGAAGAACGGCGCATAGCGGTAGGTCTCCTGCGCCAGCGCATCGGCGTAGTTACTGACCCCCGCCGACGAGGTCCCAAACGCCACGCTGAACAGGTTCCCTGCCCGCTGGATTGAATGGTCGACGCCGGCGCGGTCCAGTTCGGTGGACAACGCAGCCGAGAGCGCCTCGGAGCTGGCATCGATATGCCGGTACACGTCCGCTGTCGCGTGGGTCAGCTGGGCCACCCCCGCGGCCATCGCGAGCGGGTTCCCGGACAGTGTCCCAGCCTGGTACACCGGGCCCAGCGGTGCGAGGTGGTTCATGACGTCCTTGCGACCGCCGAGAGCCGCGGCGGGCAGCCCGCCGCCGATCACTTTCCCGAACGTCAACAGGTCGGGCGTCCAGGCTTCCTGGGCATCGGGCGCACCGCCGGTCAGACCCCAATAGCCGCCGGGGCCTACCCGGAAGCCGGTCAGGACCTCGTCGACAATGAGCAGCGCTCCGTGGGCGGCGGCAATCCTGGCCAGGCCCGCGTTGAACCCCGGGCCGGGCATGACCACCCCCATGTTGGCTGGGGCCGCCTCGGTGATGATCGCGGCAATGGCATCGCCGTGATCGGCGAACGCCGCGTCCACAGCAGCAAGGTCGTTATAGGGCAGGACAAGGGTTTCCGCGGCTGTGGCGGCAGTGACCCCGGCGGAGCCCGGCAGCGCCAGCGTCGCCACCCCTGATCCTGCGGCGGCCAGCAAGGAATCCAGGTGCCCGTGATAGCACCCGGCGAACTTCACGATCAGGTTACGTCCGGTGAAGCCCCGGGCCAGCCGGACGGCGGTCATCGTCGCTTCGGTCCCGGTGGAGACCATCCGAAGCCGTTCAACGGCGGGCACCCTCTTCTGGACCAGCTGGGCAAGGTCAGCTTCGGCGGGCGTCGACGCTCCGAAGGACAATCCTTTGTCGGCGGCGCTGTGCACCGCCTCGAGGACCGCCGGGTGGCCGTGCCCCAAAAGGGCCGGCCCCCAGGAGCAGACCAGGTCAACATACTCCCGGCCGTCGGCGTCGGTCACGTGGGGGCCCTTGGCCGACACGAGGAAGCGGGGGGTGCCGCCCACCGAGCCGAACGCCCTGACCGGCGAATTCACGCCGCCCGGCATCAGCGTCTGCGCCCGTGCGAAAAGGTCATCTGAAACGGTCATCGGTGGTTCTCCTTCAGCCAGCCGGCAAGTTCGGCGGCCCAGTAGGTCAAGATGATGTTCGCCCCGGCTCGTTTGATACCGAGAACTGATTCTTCAATGGCACGACGACGGTCGATCCAGCCGTTGGCCGCAGCGGCCTCGATCATGGCGTACTCCCCCGAGATCTGGTACGCGCCAACCGGGACGGGCGAGAGTGCTGCGACGTCGGCCAGGATGTCGAGGTAGCTCATCGCTGGTTTGACCATCACCATGTCGGCGCCTTCCTCGAGATCCAGTTCGACCTCAAGAAGCGCCTCCCGACGGTTCGCGGCGTCCATCTGGTAGGTGCGCCGGTCGCCGGTCAGCTGGGAGTCGACAGCTTCGCGGAACGGGCCGTAGAACGCTGAAGCGTATTTGGCGGCGTAGGCAAGGACTGCTGTCTCCTGGTGCCCTGCTTCCTCAAGGGCCTGCCGGATGACCGCCACCTGGCCGTCCATCATGCCCGACGGGCCGAGGACGTGGGCCCCGGCGTCAGCCTGGGCCACCGCCATCCCGGCGTACACCGCCAGCGTCGCATCATTGTCGACGGTGCCGTCGGCTGCCAGTACGCCGCAGTGCCCGTGGTCGGTGAACTCGTCAAGACACACGTCACTCATGATCACCAGGTCATCGCCCACCTCGGCCCTGACATCGGCAATCGCCCGGTTCAGGACGCCGTCCGGGTCCAGGCCAGCGCTCCCCGTCGCGTCACGGTGCGCGGGGATCCCGAACAGCATGATCCCGCCGACGCCCAGCTCCACTGCCTCAGCGGCGGCGCGCTTGAGCGACCCGGTGGTGTGCTGCACCACGCCCGGCATCGAGGAAATCGGGTGCGGGCTGGTCAGGCCTTCCCGGATGAAGGCTGGTAGCACCAGTTCGGCGGGGCTGAGCCGGTGCTCAGCGGTCAGGCGTCGCAGCGCAGGGGTGGTCCGCAGTCGGCGGGGCCGGTGTTGGGGGAAACTCATGGTGCTCCTTTTCTCTTGCGCTTAGCCTGTCACGATCGTGGGTGGTCCCGCACCGCCGCGGCGATGGCGTCGGCGATCCCCGCCGGGGTGGGCTCGACGGCGACTGCCCCGCCGGGTATCCCATACTTCGCCGCCTCATCGGCGGTCGTGGCACCGATCATCACCGCGGCCGGTCCGGCCGGAAGAATGCCAGCCCAGGAGACGGGCGCCCCGTCCGACAGCCGGCGCACCGTGCTCGGTGAGGTGAAGACCACGGCGTCGACATCACCGGCATCGACCGCCGCCCAAAAGCCATCCCGATCCAGCTCGGTCACGGTGTCGATTGCCGCGACGGTGTCGGCGCGGCTGGCCCCTCGGGGGCCTGGCGCCGGACGATCCGGCGCAATATCGGGCGTGATCCGCCGGGACGGATCCGCAGGATAGGCCACAGTCTGGTACGCGGTGACCCGCAGCAGCTCCCAGCCCTGATCGATCAGTGCTCGTCCGAGCGTCTCGGCCGCGAGGTCGGCCTGCGGAAGCAGGATTCGTCCCCCGGGGGTCAGCCGGGCGAAAGTTGCGGCCAGCCCGGCCCCCGAACTTCCCTCGCCCACGCTGCCCGGCACCAGATCGACGCGGATACCCTCGGCGGCCAGCGCCCGGGCCGTGGCTTCGCCCACCGCGGCGATCCGCGTGCCGGGGTGGAGAGCGGCGGTGAGGTCCTCGCCGCGTGCCGCCGAGCGCTGTTTCAGGGCCCGGACTGTAGTGGAGCTGGTCAGCAGGAGCCAGGTAAACCCGCCCTCGCGCAGCAGGTCAAGCGCCGCGTCGAGCGGGGCGTCGTCGTCGGGGGTCACAAAATCTATCAGGGGCAGCAGCTGCACGCTCGCTCCCCGGGAGCGCAACTCCTCAACCACCGGACCCGACCGGTCAGCACCGCGCAGCAGCACCACCCGCACACCATCCAGCGGCGGCAGACCAAGGATCGGGTCTGGGGTCATCCGACGGTGAGCGGTGCGATGGCCGCGGCGCCGGCGTGGAGCAAATCTTCGGCGAGGCCCACGCCCAACGCGTCAGCGCCGTCGGCTGTCAGCTCACGGCCGGAGCGCGTCAACCGGAGCAACCTGGTTCCGTCGAGGCTGCAGACCACCGCCTGCAGTCCGAGGATTCCGTCGATGACCGTGGCGAGGGCACCGATCGGGGCGCTGCAGCCTGCTTCGAGTCGGCGGAGCACCGCCCGCTCGGCGGTCACTGCAAGCCGCGTGGTGCTGTGGTCGTAGCCTTTCAGAGCAACGGCGAACGTGGATTCCTGGGAGTCACCGGTCCTGCACTCGACGGCGAGCGCCCCCTGGCCGGGAGCGGGCAGCATGACTGCGGGGTCGATGAGCTCGGTGATGACGTTTTCGCGGTCCAACCGGATGAGGCCGGCCGCGGCGAGCACCACCGCGTCGAGGTCACCCGGGCCAGCGTCCGTCAGACCGGCGACCCGGCCCAGCCGCGTGTCCACGTTGCCCCGGATGTCGATGACCTCAAGCCCTGGCCTCGCGGCCCGGAGCTGGGCGGCACGGCGGGGGGATCCCGTTCCCACGGTTGCACCGTCCGGCAGGGTGGCCAGGGTCAGCCCGTCCCGGGCGCACAGCGCGTCCCGGGTGTCGGCTCGCCCCGGGATGGCCGCTATCGTCAGTCCCTCGGCGGGAGTCGTCGGAAGGTCTTTGAGGGAGTGGACGGCGAGGTCGCACCGGTCATCGAGCAGTGCGTCACGCAGCGCCGCAACGAACACGCCGGTCCCACCGATCTGGGTCAGGGACCCCTTGTGGGTGTCCCCCTCGGTGCGGATCCGGACCAACTCGTGAGCGAGTCCGCTGAGTTCGCTGACCCGCTCGGCGACGGTGGTGGTCTGGGTCAGCGCCAGTGCGCTGGCGCGCGTGCCGACCCGCAGCGGCTGGGTCACGACGCCGGGGCTGTCCCCGGCAGTCCAACAGTCGAGTCGGCTGCAGCAACTGTGGGCTTGGGGCCCCGACGGTTGGCGCAGCAGTTGGGGCGGCACACATCGAACCAGGGACCCAGCTGCGTGGCGGAGGGCCGGTCGGCAATGTTGTTGGCTACTGTGCGTTCGCAGACGAGGTCGATCAGACCGGCGACGAACTTCTCGTGGGTGCCGGGGGTGGGCACCCGTTCGGCGAGGACCCCCAGGTCGGCACAGGTCTCAAGGGCCTCGGTATCCAGGTCCCATTTCACTTCCATGTGGTCGCTGACGAACCCCAGGGGAACGATGACGACGCCCTTGGTGCCGGCGGCGGCCAGGTCCTTGATGGCGTCGTTGATGTCCGGTTCCAGCCACGGCACGTGCGGGGCGCCGGACCGTGACTGGTACACCAGGGACCAGTCGACGCCGGCGGATTCCGGCACCCGGTCCAGGACGGCCTGCGCCGTGGCGAGGTGCTGCGCCACGTAGGCGCCTTCGGCGTAGGCGGGGCCGCCGTCGGCTTCGCCGTTAACGCGGGGACCTGCGGCGTCGGCGTCACCGGTGGGAATCGAGTGGGTGGCGAAGAGGACGTGGATCGGCGCCTCGGTCCCGCCGCTGTCGCTCAGCTTCTGGCGCAGGGCCTGCAAACCCTGGGTTACGCCCTCAACAAAGGGCTCGACGAAACCGGGGTGGTCGAAGTACTGCCTGACCTTGTCCACTTCGAGCTTGCCTTCCAGCCCGGTCTCGACCAGGGCCATACCCAAATCTTCCCGGTATTGGCGGCAGCTCGAGTAACAGGAGTAGGCGCTGGTGGTGACGGTCAGGACGCGGCGGTGGCCGGCGTCGTACGCCTCCTGCAGAGTGTCCGCGATGAAGGGGGCCCAGTTCCGGTTGCCCCAGTACACCGGCAGGCTGATGCCACGGCTGGCCAGCTCGGCTTCCATTGCGGCCTTGAGCGCGCGGTTCTGCGCGTTGATGGGGCTGATGCCACCGTTGGCGCGGTAGTGGTGGGAGACCTCTTCGAGTCGTTCATCGGGGATCCCCCTGCCCCGCGTGACATTCCGCAGGAACGGAATGACGTCTTCCTGGCCTTCGGGTCCGCCGAAGGAGGCGAGGATGATGGCGTCGTAATCCTTGGGCACCATCCGCCCGTTGTCGTCCACACCGTCAAGGGGGTGAAAGGCCTGAGCCGTCATCGGAGCACCTCTGCAATCTCGGCGGTACCAATCCGCCGTCCGGTGTAAAAAGGAATCTCGTCGCGGACGTGCCGCCGGGCCTCGGTCTCCCGCAGGTGACGCATCAGGTCCACCAGGTCGACCAGTTCGGGTGCCTCAAGGGCGAGGATCCATTCCCAGTCGCCGAGGGCGAAGGACGACACCGTGTTCGAGAGGACCTGCGGATACTGGCGGCCCTTCATGCCATGGTCGTAGAGCATTTCGCGTCGCTCTTCGGACGGCAGGATGTACCAGTCGTAGGAGCGGACAAAGGGGTAGACGCAGACCCATTCGGCTGGCGCCACCCCGCGGGAAAAGGCAGGGCTGTGGCTCTTCGAGAACTCGGCGTCGCGGTGGACGCCCATGGCCGACCAGACGATCTCGGTGTTGGCGAATTCCGTCGTCCGGCGGATCTCCCTGACAGCGGCCTGCAGTACCTCCGGCCGGGAACCGTGCAGCCAGACCATCACGTCAGCGTCCTCGCGCATGGCTGACACGTCGTAGCAGCCGCGCAGGGTTGCGCCGTCGGTGTGAAGGGATGCCAGGACGGCGTTGAGGGATCCGGTGGCCGAGGCCTGAGTGACGGCGCTCCGTTTGAACACTGTCCAGAGGGTGAAGAATTGCTCGACGGCGGCGTCGCCTGCGGCGACAGTTGAAGGATTCTGCGTGTGCTCCGTGCGGGTTTGCTCACTCATGGTACTAGTCTGCCCCGCGATGAGGAGCAAACCGAAATCTGAAGTTCTACTGCGCGTAGAAAGTAGTGCAAATCACAAACCGGTCGGGTCGCTGGCACGCGGGACGATCCGGTCGGCGAGCGCTGCGGCGCGCACTCTGGCGTCGTCGATGACAGCAACCAGACCGGTTCCCGCCAGCCAGGCGCCAGTGATCTCGAGGGTACGTTCAACGGCCGCGGCCGCCCGCACCCGTGCCACCAGGTCACGATGACCCACCGAGGCGTGCGGGAGCGACCCGTCCCAGCGGACCACGGTCCAGCCCACCACGTCGGCGTCGTCAATGGTGGTCTCCAGCAGCGTCGAGGCGTCGGCGAGCGCGGCCCGGTACAGGCCTGCGTCGTCGGTCACCTCGTCGCCCACCTGTCCGGCCCGACCGTAGGACAGCCGCAGCACATGGCTTCCCGGCCCCGCCTGATCGGCAAGCCAGGCCCACTTCGCTGTGGCATGGGTGAGCGCTTTGGCGCTGACCCCTTCGGCCCCGGCGGCGACCAGAACCCCGGTGCCCCGGGGGTGGGCGTCGAGTTCCGGTACGTCGACGACGAGGGTCACCAATGCCACACCCGGCACGGCCTGTGGGCGGTCGGCCAGGAGACGCGGCAGGGCACCGCCGAGAAGGTCAACCGCCCCGGGACCGTCCACCGCCATCACCAGCGCATCGGTGGTGAGGGACCCGTCAGCCGTGGTGACGGACCAACCGGTTCCCGCCCTGGCAAGGGAGAGCACCTCGCTGTCCGGTCTGAGGTCCGCTTTGCCGGCCCGCAGTTCACCGGTCAGGACGCGGGCGAGCTGTGCCATGCCCCCGCTCAGCCCTCCGACGGCTGAGCCGGCCGGGGCCGCCGCCCGCATGGCACCGACTGCCGCACCCAGCGAGCCGTGCTTTTTCATCATCATGCGAAGACCCGGCGCCACCGAATCAACGTCGAGGTCGTCGGGGTCAGCCGAGAACACCCCGCCGACCACCGGCGCAACCAGGCGATCCAGAACGTCGACGCCCATCCGGGCGCGCACCACCTCGCCGAGGCTGATTCCCTCGTCCTTGTACAGGCTGCCCAGCGGGAGCACCCTGTCCAGCGACGCCCGCAGCGCCCCCGCTCTGCCAATCGCCCGCACGATCTCGGGGTCGAGGACGTCAGCGGGGATGCCAAGGATGCCGCTGCGGGGCAGCGGCATGGCACTGTGCTGGGGGTCCTTGCCAGGGAAACGGATCCAGGCCCCCACCGGGTTGGGGGTAACCAACTGCTCACCGAGACCGAGTTCACGGGCGAGGGCCGGAACCGTGTCCGAGCGGGTCGAATACGACTCGGCCCCGCTGTCCAGCCGGAGCCCCGCCACCTCGTGGTCGGCCACGCAGCCGCCGAACGTCCCCGAACGCTCAAGGACGGTAACCGCCAGGCCGCGTTTGACCAGTTCGCGGGCGGTCGTCAGCCCGGCCATGCCACCGCCGATCACTACCACCGAGGGAGCGGCCGTTGGGCGTGAGGCGCTGCTGCGGTGCGGCATGGTTACGGTGCCACCGAGTGGATGAGCTCAACGATCCGGGTCAGCACTGCGGGGTCCGTTTCCGGCGGCACCCCATGGCCCAGGTTGACCACGTGGCCGGGGGCGTCGGCGCCCGCCCTGAGGACGTCGAGGACGTGGGCTTCGAGCACCTCCCACGGCGCGGAGAGCAGTGCCGGGTCGATGTTGCCCTGCAACGGCACGGTTCCGCCCAGGCGGCGGTTGGCTTCGTCGAGGGGCAGCCGGTAGTCGACTCCCACCACGTCAACGCCGACGTCGTGCATCGCCACCAGCAGCTCCGAGGTCCCGGTACCGAAGTGGATCAGGGGGGCTCCAAGGCCGCGCACGAAGTCGAGGGCACGGCCCGACGCCGGGGCGACATGAGCGGTGTAGTCGGCCTGGCCAAGGGACCCTGCCCAGGAATCGAACAGCTGGGCGGCGCTGGCGCCGGCCTCCAGCTGTGCCTTCAGGAACTTTCCCGATGCGTCAGCCGCCCAGCGGGTCAGTGCCGCCCACGTTTCGGGGTCGGCGTGCATCATGGTGCGCGGCCCGAGGTGGTCCCGGGACGGTCTGCCTTCAACCATGTAAGCGGCAAGGGTGAACGGCGCACCGGCGAAGCCGATCAGCGGAGTACTCCCCAGTTCCGCCACCGTCAGCGCAACCGCCTCGCGGATCGGTTCGAGCGCTTCGTCGGTGAGCTCGGGCAGGGCCGCGACGTCGGCGGCGGAGCGGATCGGCGTACCCAGCACGGGGCCGATCCCGGGAACGATGTCGACGTCGACGCCGGCCAGCTTGAGCGGGATCACGATATCGGAGAAGAAGATGGCGGCGTCGACGTCGTGCCTGCGGACCGGCTGAAGGGTGATCTCGGAGGCCATCGCGGGGTCGAGGCAAGAGTCCAGCATGGCCGTCCCCTCCCGCAGCTGACGGTATTCGGGCAGGGACCGGCCGGCCTGGCGCATGAACCACACCGGGCGCCGGCTGGGCCGCTCACCGCGGTAGGCCGAGATCAGCGGCGAGGAGGACGTCCGGCCGTCCACCAGGGGGTGTGTTGCACTCAAAGTCATATCTCGATTGTGCCCACGTTCGGCCGGTTTCGGTTAACCAGCTTTCCGCTGACGCACCCCGACCGCCGGCCTGGCCGCCGCGGGGTGGCGAATCTCACCACCCCGACAGGGCCGCAGACAGGGCTGGAATCGGCTCGAAGCCGGTGAACTTAGGCATACCTATTCCGGTTCAATCACCGGGTTTCGCTATGCTGATAGAGCTGTGGTTTTACTATCTCTGGTTGCAACTCATTCCGATGTGGATCTGGAAACCGTCGCCCGACTCAGCGTCGGCGCCGACCAGGTCGCATCCGTTGTGCTCGCTGATGGGCCGGCCGTCTCAGGGGCAGTCACCCTTGCCACCTGCAACCGTCTCGAAATCTATTGCGATGCCGCCTCCACCGACGATGTGGAGGCCGCACGGTCAGCCGTCATCACCCGGATTAGCGGACTTTCGGGACTGCCGGAAACCTGGGTTTCCTCGGCGTTCACCACCCGCACCGGCGAGGACGTGGCCCGCCACCTTTTCGCCGTCGGCGCCGGCCTCGATTCGGCTGTGGTCGGTGAGCGCGAAATTGCCGGCCAGGTGCGGCGCGCCCTGATCGAATCCCAGGCGAATGGCACCACCAGCGGGCCTCTGGTCCGCTTGTTCCAGGAAGCCTCCCGCACCGCCAAGGAGGTCGGAGCGCAGACCGCCCTGGGCAGCCAGGGCCGGTCCATCGTGTCGGTGGCCCTCGAACTCGCCGCGGACCTGTCACTGACCCGCGAGTTTACTGACAAGTCGGTGGTGGTGTTCGGTACGGGCGCCTACGCGGGTGCCACGATGGCGCTGCTGAAGGAGAAAGGGTGCACCGAGATTTCGGTCTTCTCCTCGTCAGGGCGGGCTGAAACTTTCGTGTCAACTCGTGGCGGCGCAGCCCTCACCCCCGAGAATCTTCCGGCCGCTCTGGCCAAGGCTGACATTGTGGTGGGCTGCAGCGGCAGCGACAACCAGGTGGAGGCCGACGACGTCGAGCAGGTTCGCGCTGGGGTGGACAAGCCTTTGATCATCGTCGATCTGGCGCTGAGTCACGATTTCGACCCCGCCGTCGGCTCCCTGGCCAACGTGGAAGTGATTACCCTCGAGTCGGTTAGGCTCGCTGCGCCCAGCGAGCAGGCCGCAGCGCTGAGTCAGGCGAGTACCCTGGTGGCAGACGCCGCCCGCACCTTTCAGGAACGGCAGGACTCGCGGGCGATGGACACCGCGATTGTCGCGCTGCGGAAGCACACCCAGCAGGTACTCGAATCGGAGATGCAGAAGGTCAGGGCCCAGCACGGCTGCACCGCCGCCGCTGAAGAGGTCGAATTCGCGCTCCGCCGGATGGTTCGCCAACTCTTGCACGTCCCCACGGTCCGTGCCCGCGAACTGGCCGCAGAGGGCAGGCAGCAGGACTACGCCGCCGCCCTCGAGGCCTTGTACGGCATTGATCTTGAGGTGCAGGGCGAACGCTCGGATGAGGCTGGCTGTCCGGTGCGGCAGGACCCGCCCGCGACCGGCATCGCCTGACAACCCGCTGGCTCATTCCGCGGCTGTCCCGGCGCGCGAGACGATAGAGGCGCGGTCCCTTCCCCTGTCGCGGCTTGGCCCGGTCGTGACAACCCGCACGGCCTGGCGGCGTCGCTGAAAGTAATGTGCAGCACTGGCGGGTGGCCAGGAACAATTGTGCAGCACTGGCGGGTGCGAGTCCCGCCAACCCACCACAGCTGCACACAAGATCCCGACGACGACGCCCGCGCCCGCGCCAACCCACCACAGCTGCGCACAAGATCCCGACCGCGACGCCCACGCTCGGGCCAACCCACCACAGCTGCACACAAGATCCCGACCGCGACGCCCACGCTCGGGCCAACCCACCACAGCTGCACACAAGATCCCGACGACGACGTCCACGTGTGGCTCAAAGGCCTAATACACCGGCTTGTCCGGCTCGATGTGCCTGACCCACTCAAGGATTCCGCCGTCAACGTTGAACACCCGTGAGTGACCTGCCGCGCGGAGGTGCCGCACCACCTCGGCAGACCGGCTGCCGGCCTTACAGTGCACATAAACGTCTCGTTCGGTGACGACTTCCTGCTCCCCGGACAGGATCGAATCCTTGGGCATCAGCGTTGCCCCGCCAATGCTGACGATCGCGTACTCCCCCGGCTCCCGCACGTCGATAAGGTCGAAGTCCAGGTCCCCGTTCTTCCGCTGGCGCAGCAACCGTTCGAGCTCGATAACGCTGACCGACGGCACAGGGGCCACCGGGCCGGCGGGCAACCCACAGAACGCCTGATAGTCGATCAACCGGGTTACCGGTGTCGCCTCAGGATCCCTGCGGACCCTAACCTCCCGCCACGTCATCTCCAGCGCGTCAAAGATCAGCACCCGGCCCAGCAGGGACACTCCGGTACCGGTAATCAGCTTGATTGCCTCATTGACCATCACCGAGCCGATCTGGGCGCACAGCACACCCAGAACTCCTCCCTCGGCGCAGGACGGGACAGCACCGGGGGGCGGCGCATCGGGGTAGAGGTCCCGGTAGCTGGGCCCGTACTTGGCCCAGAAGACGCTCACCTGGCCGTCGAACCGGAGGATTGAGCCCCACACGTAGGGCTTTCCCAGGATTTCCGCCGCGTCGCTGACCAGGTAGCGGGTGGCGAAGTTGTCGGTGCCGTCCAGGATCAGATCGTAGTCGGCGAAAATCTCCAGTGCGTTGCTGTTGTCCAGCCGCACCTCATGCCGGCGGACGGTCACCAGCGGATTTAACTCGGCGATGCTCTGTGCCGCCGACTCTGCTTTGGACTGACCGAGGTTCGAGACCCCGTGGATGATCTGCCGCTGCAGGTTCGAGACGTCGACGACGTCGTCGTCGACAATCCCGAGGGTACCCACCCCCGCAGCCGCCAGATACAGCAGGGCCGGTGAGCCCAGCCCTCCGGCGCCGATCACCAGGACCCGCGCGTTCTTCAATCGCTGCTGGGCGGTGAGACCGAACCCGGGGATGATCAGGTGGCGTGAATAGCGCTCAGTTTCCTCACGAGACAGGTCAGCATCGGGGGCAACCAAGGGGTCGAGCGGCGTTGAAGGTGAGCTCATGCATCAAATGTATGCCCGGTGAACTCATCGATGCCATTCGTACCCCCGCCAGGTTACCCGTGGGTAAACTAGAGGCTAATCCGCAGGGATCACTCCTGCGGACAGACAGTCCGTCCCACTAGCCGAAGGCCAGACGAAGCGTGAGCTCAGAAGCACCGACAGGCGGCAGGGCTACGCGCCTCCCCCGGGATGAGCGACGGCGCCAACTGATGAGCGCCGCTCACGAGGTCTTCGTCGCCAACGGGTACCACGGCGCGGCGATGGACGAGATCGCCGAAGTAGCCAAGGTCAGCAAACCGGTCCTGTACCAGCATTTCCCGGGAAAACGCGAGCTCTATCTTGCACTGCTGGAAAACCATCTGGCCGAGCTCACCGCACTCCTGGTCGACGCACTGCAATCCACCACCGACAACAAGCTGCGGGTGCACGCCACCATGCGGGCCTACTTCCAGTTCATCGCCCAGGACAGCCAGGCGCACCGGCTCGTCTTTGAATCGGACCTGTTCAACGATCCGGATGTGAGCGGCCGGCTCGAAGAGTTCAACGCGCGTTTCGCCGATGCTATTGCCGGGGTGATCGCCGAAGACACCCACCTGTCCCACCTGGAAGCCACCCTGCTGGGACACGGGCTGGCCGGGATGGCACAGGTCAGCGCGCGGTACTGGCTGGAGACGGACGGCAGCATGGACATCGATGCCGCGAGTGAACTGATTTACCGTTTAGCTTGGCGCGGAATCAGTCGCTTCCCGAAGGAAATCTAGAGTAAGTTCCAGTGAGGACTTCACCCACTTACCGCTACATCAGGAGGAACCGCAGTGGAAATTAAAATTGGTATCCAGAACGTCAACCGCGAGATTGTGCTCGATTCCGAGCAGACCGCCGACGAAGTTGCCGACATTGTGGCAAAGGCAATGAATGGTGGCTCCGAGCTTCGGCTCGCCGACAGCAAGGGACGCCACGTGATCGTCCCTGCGAACGTCCTGGGTTACGTCGAAATCGGTGCCGAGGAATCACGCCGGGTAGGTTTCGGAGCGCTCTGACCTGGTCACTGCGCCAGGCGAGGAAGCATGCTGACGCTGCTGGCCGTCACCGCGGGAGCCCTGCTGATTGGTTGCGTCGTGCAGGTCGTGGACCGGACGCACCAGCGGCACAGCATGCTCCTCCTCCCTGGTATCGCCCTTCTCACCGGCCTTGTGGGCTGGGTGATCATGCAATTCACCGGGCTGGGGTACCACCCCGAGTTGTTCTGGCTCAGCTGGTCACTCCCCCTGGTCGCCAGCGCAGTGGTGACCGTCGGAACCGCCTGGTGGCTTGGGCGGCACCGGGAAACTGAAGACGCTGAGGCGCTCCGCCGGGTGACTGATACCTGACGCTAACGGCCCGACCACTGTACGCTCGAGAGATGAGTGTGACACCCCAGCTTGCCCTCGCCCTGGACAACCGTTTCGCTCGGGAGCTCAGCGAGATGGCGGTCCCGTGGCAGGCCGAGGACGCTCCCGACCCGCGCTTACTGGTCCTCAACGACCGGCTGGCCACCGGCTTGGGACTTGATCGTGACCGGCTGCGCAGTGCCGCCGGGCTGGGGCTGTTGACCGGCACTTCTCTTCCCGACGGCGCCACCCCCGTGGCGCAGGCTTACTCGGGGCACCAATTTGGTGGGTTCTCGCCCCGTCTCGGGGATGGCCGGGCGCTACTGCTGGGGGAGCTTACCGATCCCACCGGCCGCGTCCACGACCTTCATCTCAAAGGTTCAGGGCGTACCCCGTTTGCCCGCGGCGGTGACGGCAAGGCAGCCGTAGGCCCGATGCTGCGCGAATACCTCATCAGCGAGGCAATGCATGCGCTCGGCATTCCTACCACCCGCGCCCTGGCGGTGGTGGCGACCGGCCGATCGGTACGCCGCGACACCGAACTTCCCGGTGCGGTGCTCGCCCGGGTGGCAGGCAGTCATCTGCGGGTCGGTAGCTTCCAGTACGCGCGGGCCACTGGAGACGTCGGCCTCCTCCGCCGCCTCGCCGATCACGCGGTGGCCCGCCATTACCCAGACGCCACCCAGTCGGAGCAGCCTTACCTGGCCCTGTTCCGGGGGGTCGTGGCCGCCCAGGCGTCGCTGGTGGCGCAGTGGATGCTCGTCGGATTCGTCCACGGCGTCATGAACACCGACAACATGACCATCTCCGGTGAAACCATCGACTACGGGCCGTGCGCGTTCATGGACGGGTTTGATCCGGCGACCGTCTACAGCTCAATTGACGAGAGCGGTCGGTACGCCTACGCCAACCAACCGGTGGTGGCTGAGTGGAACCTGGCACGTCTGGCCGAGGCGCTCCTCCCCCTGCTTCACGACGAGCAGGACCAGGCACTGGTGCTGGCCACCGAGGCGCTCGGCGGGTTTCGCGGGCAGTACGCAGACGCGTGGTCCGCTGGCATGAAGACCAAACTCGGCCTGTCAGGCCTGCAGGATGATGCAGTGGTCCTGCAGCTCATCGATGATCTCCTCAGCCTGCTCGAAACGGACCGGGCCGACTACACGTCCTTCTTCCGCACGCTCGGTGCCGCGGTGACGGGCGACGCCGGCCCCGTCCATTCCCTCTTCGCCGACCCTCAGGGCGTGACCGAATGGGTGGAACGGTGGCGCGCCCTGAATCCCGACGCCGTCGTCATGACGGGTGCCAACCCCGTGTACATTCCCCGCAACCATCTGGTGGAGGAAGCGCTCACCGCTGCCACCGCCGGGAACCTTGAACCGTTCGAGCGGTTGCTGGACGCCGTAACCTCCCCCTACCAGGAGCGTGCAGGCCTCGAGCGCTACGCCACCGCAGCTCCCGAGGGCTTCGGCGTGTACCGGACCTACTGCGGCACCTGAGCCGACGGTAAAACCAGGGGGTAGGCTGCGCCTGATCAGGCGGTGAGGCCGAGGAGGCCCATCCGCCGGGAATGGTTGCGGGTCAGCTGCGAGAACAACAGCAGCGTCTCCTTCTCCTGATCCTCTTCCGCACCGGCGAAGAGCAGCGCGCCCAGGAAGGCCCGTTCGATCCCGATGCGCTGGGCCTGGGTGAGCGCTTCGCCGACCAACCGCCGCCCCCACAACGCCAGCCGGGACGCCAGCCGCGGATCGTCGGCCAGTGCCGCCCGCAGGCGTTCCTGCAACAGGGGACCCTGCTCATCGGCTGACTGGATCCTGCCGATCAGCTCACGGGTCGGCGCGTCCAGCCGGCCGGCCAGCGCAGTGTAGAAGTCGCCGGAGATTGCACCGATGACGAACGCCTTCATCAGGGACTCGTACCAGTCAGCGGGCCTGGTCCGTTCGTGGAACGAATCGATTGAGGGCTGGAAGGGAGTCATCGCGGTTTCCACGTCCACGCCTAGGGCGGCGAGGTGGGCGCTGACCATTTCGAAGTGTTCAAACTCTTTCACCGCAAGACGTCCGAGCGCCGCCCGGTCATGCAGCGTCGGCGAGAAACGGGCATCGGAGGACAACCGCTCAAACCCTGACAGTTCCCCGTAGGCCATCACCCCGAACAGGTCGACGATGAATTGCGCATACCGCGGGTCTGCGGGCAGATGGGGCAGCTCACCTGCCGGGAGATCGTCGGAGGCCTGCTCGGGGAGGGAGGACTGCAATGAACTCATGGGGTTAAGGGTACCGGTGCTGAAGGTCACGAATCCGGTCCAGCGCGCCGCCCCATCCGGCGACCGCGCGGCCGGGTGTATTACGGTTGGGGATGTGCCGTACTCGCATCTTGATTTGTCGAACCGAAACTCACAGTTGCAGCTGACCCGTTCCCTGCAGTCGCTGCGCGAGGAACTGGGTCTTGAGGCAGCCTTCCCGCCCGAGGTTCTGGCGGAGGCCAGTCAGGCAATCAGGAACCAGTCCCGTCCAGCAACGGACCTCAGCGAGCTGGGTTTCATCACCATCGACCCACCCGGGTCCACCGATCTGGATCAGGCAGTTCACCTGGAACGGAACGGATCCGGTTATCGGATCTGGTACGCCATCGCCGATGTGCCCGCGTTTGTCACACCGGGCGGCGCGATCGACCGGGAGGCCCGCCGCCGCGGCCAGACCGTCTACGCGCCGGACGGCCGGATCTCCCTGCACCCTGAAATGATTTCCGAGGACGCCGCGAGCCTGCTCCCCGGTGAGGTGCGTCCCGCATACGTCTGGCAATTTGATCTGAACGCTGCCGGGGAGGTCCAGAGCACCGACCTCCGGCGTGCCCTGATCCGCAGCCGCGCCCAGCTGACCTACGACCAAGTGCAGCGCGACATCGATTCGGGTGGGGCACCCGAAAACCTGATCCTGCTCCGCGAAGTGGGGTTGCTGCGCATCGAGCTGGAACGCCTCCGCGGTGGTGCCAGCCTGAACCTTCCCGAACAGGAGATCGCCAACGACGGCGACAGGTACTTCATCCTCACCTCCCCGCCACTACCGGCCGAGGACTGGAACGCTCAGATCTCGCTGATGACGGGGATGGCGGCCGCCCAGCTGATGATCGACGGGAAGATCGGTGTGCTGCGCACCATGCCCCCGCCGGATCCGGAATCGATAGCCCGGTTCCGCCGTCAGGCCCGGGTGCTCGGAACACCCTGGCCGGAGGGCATGGCCTACGGGGAGTTCCTGCGCAGCCTCGACACCACCGAGCCGCGGCAACTATCCCTCATGCACGCGGCGGCGTCACTTTTCAGGGGTGCCGGCTATACAGCGTTCGACGGCGACCTGCCCGCCGCCAGAAGCCAGGCCGCCATCGCCGCTCCCTACGCACACACCACAGCCCCGCTGCGGCGGCTGGTTGACCGGTTCGTCCTGGTGATCTGCGCTGCGCTGTGCTCCAACACCGAGGTGCCGGCCTGGGCACGCGACGCCCTGCCCGAGCTGAACTCGCTGATGAACTCCTCCAACCAGCTCTCCTCCCGGTTGGAGCGGGGTGCGCTGGACGCCGTCGAGGCAGCACTACTCAGCAATCTGGTAGGCCAGGAGTTCGACGCCGTCGTCATCTCGGGTGCGAAACCGCCCAATGGCAACAATGGCGCCGCTCCCATCCCGGTCGGTACCATCCAGCTGGCCGACCCGGCCGTTGCGGCGCGCTGCGAGGGGGAGCTGGTCGCGGGTGATGAGGTCCGGGTGCGCCTGGTCCGGGCCGATATCGACGCCCGCGTCACCCGCTTCGAGCTGGTCACCGGTCAGGCCACTCCCGGCGTGTCGGGCACCCTCGCCGGGGCAGGGTAGAGTTTACTGCGTAGTAATGGATGCCCGGTCGTACTCATCATTTCTTGATTAGTTACCCCTGACCCGCAAGTACCTACGCGATCTTCAGTTCTTCTTAGCCGGCAGGATTTGCTCGAATCCCCGGCCTGCAGTTGTAAGCCCGCGATCGGCTTCCACTGGACGCCATGCGCCTGTCCCTCCGGGCTGACCACAGGTCAGCCACCCGTTGAGATCCAGCAGCCGTACGGCCTAAATGAACGGTATTTAATTGAACACTGATAACACCCAGGTGACCGACAGCCACCATCTCCACGCTGACAACAGCGACGACGAGATCTTCGTCGAGGAGACACTGGTAACCACCGAGGAGCCTCACAAAGAGGCGGCAGAAACCTTCGCGGACTTCAACGTCCGCCCCGACATCGTCGAGTCTCTCGCCGACGCGGGAATTATCCACCCCTTCCCCATCCAGGCGATGACCTTGTCGATCGCCCTCGGCGGCCACGACATCATCGGCCAGGCTAAAACCGGCACCGGCAAAACCCTCGGCTTCGGCATCCCCGCCTTGCAGCGCGTCGTCGCACCCAAGGACGACGGCTACGACCGTCTACCTATCCCGGGCGCCCCGCAGGCCCTCATCGTGGTGCCCACCCGCGAGCTTGCCGTCCAGGTGGCCGGCGACCTGACCACCGCTGCCAAGAAACGTCATGCTCGCATTGTCACCATTTACGGCGGCCGCGCCTACGAACCGCAGATCGAGGCGCTGAAAAATGGCACCGAAATCGTGGTGGGCACCCCCGGCCGGTTGATCGACCTGTACCGGCAGAAACTGCTCTCCCTCGCCAACGTCAAACTGGTGGTCCTGGACGAGGCCGACGAGATGCTCGATCTGGGGTTCCTCCCCGACGTCGAGACGCTGATCGCGGGAACCCCAGCGGTCCGGCAGACCATGCTGTTCTCGGCGACCATGCCCGGCCCGGTTGTCGCCATGGCACGCCGCTATATGACGCAGCCCACTCACATCCGGGCGGCTGATCCCGAGGACGAGGGGATCACCAAGAAGGACATCCGCCAGGTCATCTACCGCGCACACAACCTCGATAAGGCAGAGGTGGTCGCCCGGATCCTGCAGTCCCGTGGCCGCGGGCGAACCATCATCTTCACCAAGACCAAGCGCACTGCCGCCAAGCTGTCCGAGGAACTGATTGACCGCGGTTTCGCTGCCGGGGCCATCCACGGGGACCTGGGCCAGGGCGCCCGCGAGCAGGCGTTGCGGGCCTTCCGCGGCGACAAGATTGACGTCCTGGTCGCCACCGAAGTGGCTGCCAGGGGCATCGACGTCGAGGACATCACCCACGTGATCAACTACCAGTGCCCCGAGGATGAGAAGGCATATCTGCACCGCGTCGGCCGCACCGGGCGGGCAGGCAAGAAGGGCACCGCCGTCACCTTTGTCGACTGGGACGACATGCCCCGCTGGGGACTGATCAACAAGGCCCTCGGCCTGGATTCCGCCGAGCCCGTTGAAACCTATTCCTCCTCGCCGCACCTCTACGAGGAACTCGACATTCCAGAGGGCACCAAGGGCAGGCTACCCCGCAACAAGCGCACGCTCGCTGGGATCAACGCCGAAACCCTCGAGGATCTCGGCGAGACGGGTAAGAAGCACCGCAGCGCGTCGGAGTCGCAGGGCCAGGGGCGTGCGCGTGGCGGGGAACGCTCGGGTAGCGGCGACCGCTCCGGTGATCGTTCACGCGGCGGCGATCGTTCCCGGTCAGGCGATCAGCGCGGCGGCCAGCCAGCCGGGGACGGCTCGGGCAACCGCCGTCGCCGTTCGGGAGGATCAGCCGAGGGATCCAGCCAGCCGCGCGAGGCAGTAGCCAGTGCGCCGGCGTCGAGCTCCGACGGTGCACCGGCCGCCGACCGTCCACGCCGGAGCCGTTCGCGGACCCGCAGCCGCAACGGCGAGGTAGTGAACAAGCCCGCCAGCGGCACCGAAGGCTAGGCCTGGCATGCCGGGTCCCGATACGGTGCCACTGTGGCGCCCAGACGGCAGCAACCTGGTGGTACATGCGGACAACGCCGCGTACCTCCCGACGCTGCCGGATAAGTCTTTTACCATGATCTACGTTGACCCGCCCTTCAACACTGGGCGGGCTCAACGGCGCCAGCAAACCTCGATGGTCCGCAACCTGGAGGGGACCGGCGACCGGATCGGGTTCAAGGGTCAGAGCTATTCGACGGTCAAGGGAATGCTGGCGAGCTACGACGACGCCTTCGAGGACTACTGGGATTTCCTGGCCCCACGCCTTGCCGAGGCGTGGCGACTGCTGACCGACGACGGCACCCTGTACGTCCACCTGGACTACCGGGAAGTGCACTACGTCAAGGTTATGCTCGACGCCCTTTTTGGCAGGGACAGTTTCCTCAACGAAATCATCTGGGCCTATGACTATGGCGCGCGGGCGAAGAGCCGGTGGCCAGCGAAACACGACAACATTCTGGTCTATGTGAAGGACCCGGCGAACTACTATTTCGACAGCGCCGGCGTGGATCGGGAACCGTATATGGCGCCGGGGCTGGTCACCCCGGAGAAGGCCGCCCGGGGAAAGCTGCCCACCGACGTCTGGTGGCACACCATCGTCTCGCCTACCGGCCGGGAAAAGACCGGTTACCCCACCCAGAAACCCGAAGGTGTGCTCCGTCGCGCCGTCACTGCGAGCAGCCGCGAAGGCGACTGGGTGCTCGACTTTTTCGCGGGATCAGGAACCATCGGGGCCGTAGCAGCGAAGCTGGGACGGCGCTTTGTCTGCGTCGACCAGAATCCTCAGGCGATCGAAGTGATGACCGTACGGCTGGGCGCATACTGCTGACCTGTTGGCGGCCCGGGACATATCGAAGGCCGCTCAGCGGACCACGGGCGAGCCGCTTGCAAGCAATTCGATCTGTTCCAGGACCGACGGGGATGTGAGGTTCTCCCCGAGCCGGTTCGGTTTTCCTTCACCGTGATAATCGCTGGACCCTGTCATCAGCAGACCGTCCCTGGCCGCGATCCGCCGCAACTCCTGGCGCCCCGGCTCGGGGTTGTCCCGGTGCTCAACCTCAAGGCCCTGCAGCCCGGCGTCGATCATCTGCCCGATGACGTCGTCGCCCACGATCCGCCCGCGCGCCGAGGCCACCGGGTGAGCGAAGACCGCGACGCCCCCTGCCGCGCGGATCAGCTCCACCGCCTGGGCGGGGTGCGGTGCGTAGTGACCCACCCAGTAGGGCGACGCAGCGGTGAGGATGTGGGTGAACGCCTCACTGCGATCGGAAACAATACCGAGCGTCACGAGGGTATCGGCAATATGGGGGCGCCCCACCGTCGCACCCACGGCAATATGCTCCTGAACATCCGACCAGGTGATGGGATAGTCCGCCCCCAGACGCTCCACCATCCGCTCGGCCCGCGACAGCCTGGCATCCCTTGACCGCTGGATTTCGGCCACCAGACCGGCATGCAACGAATCGTGCAGGTAGGAGAGCACATGAACACTGATACCGGTCTCCGTCCGGCAGGACACCTCCATCCCGGGGACCAGCGCCACCCCGTGCACCCGCGCCGCATCGGCGGCGTCAGCCCAGCCGGCCGTAGAGTCATGATCCGTCAGGGCAATCACGTCCAGGTCAGCGTTCCGCGCTGCCCTGATGAGCTCGGCAGGACTTTCGGTGCCATCGGAGCCGGTTGAGTGGGTGTGTAGGTCGATTCTCACCCATCTAATCTACGCCCGCCCCGTTGTTCCGGCTGACAGCTGTTTGGTTGCCTCCGGTACCAGTGAGATCATGGAGGCGTGAGTACTGCAGAGAACAAGACCCTGTCCCAGACCGCCGTCGGGCCATCCGCTCCCGAGGAGCAGCCCCTCGCAGCGCGGAACGAGAACCGTTCGCAGCGCCCCGATTCGGAGGCATTCAAGGCGTTCATGGCTCAGCAGTGGGCGCCGAGGCACACCGAACTGCCTGCCGAGACCGAGGTGGCGCCGCACGCAGCGAAGCGTCGTCGCACCATCTCGGACCGGTTCCCGGGCGAGCGCCTCGTGATCCCCGCCGGACCGTTCAAGGTCCGCTCCAACGACACCGACTACCGGTTCCGGCCGCACTCCGGCTTCGCCCACCTCACCGGCCTCGGGCTCGACCACGAACCGGATGCCGTGCTGATCATGGAACCGGTCGAGGCTGGCCAGGGCGACGACGGCGGCCAGCACCACGCCACCTTGTATTTCAGGGAACTCGCCGGGCATGACAACCCGGAGTTTTACGCGAACGCCCGCTACGGCGAATTCTGGATCGGCTCCCGGCTCTCGCATGCACAGATCAGGGCGCTGCTCTCCATCGAGACCGCCGACCTCGCCGAGCTTGAAACGGCAGTGACCAAGGACGCCGGTGTCCCCGAGGTCGGCGGCATGCGGATCCGGCTCCTGCGTGAGGTGGACATGAACGCTGACGCCCTGGTGGACACCTCCCGGATCAACACCGGCGTCGATTTGGAGAAGTCCGACGAACTGGACGGCAAGCTGGCCGAGGCCCTCTCCGAACTGCGCCTACTCAAGGACGCCTGGGAAGTGGACCAGCTGAAGATCGCCGTCGCTGCGACGGTCAACGGGTTCCACGAAGTGGTCAAGGAACTCCCCCGCGCGATCACTCACCCCCGCGGCGAGCGCGTGGTCGAGGGCGCATTCTTCGCCCGCGCCCGTGAGGAAGGCAACGACCTGGGGTACGACACCATTGCGGCCTCCGGCAACAACGCCACGGTGCTGCACTGGATCCGCAACAGCGGGCAGGTCCACGCCGGGGACCTCCTGCTCCTCGACGCCGGCGTTGAGGCCGACAGCCTGTACACCGCGGACATCACCCGCACCCTCCCGGTCAACGGCAAATACAGTGACGTCCAGCGGAAGATCTACCAGGCAGTCCTGGACGCCGCAGACGCTGGGTTCGCCGCTGCACAGCCGGGATGCAAGTTCAGGGATGTTCACCAGGCAGCCATCACAGTGCTCGCCGAGCGGCTGGACGCGTGGGGTCTCCTCCCGGTCTCCCTAGAGGAGGCGCTGTCCCAGGATGGCCAGCACCACCGCCGCTGGATGCCGCACGGCACCAGCCACCACCTCGGCATGGATGTTCACGACTGCGCCCAGGCCAAGCGAGAACTCTACCTGGACGGCATCCTCACAGCGGGCATGGTCTTCACCATCGAACCCGGCCTGTACTTCAAGGACGAGGACCTGGCGGTCCCAGAGGAATTCCGGGGCATTGGTGTCCGGATCGAAGACGACATTCTGATGACCGCTGACGGCCCGGTGAACCTCAGCGCCGCGCTTCCCCGCGAGGCGGACGACGTCGAAGCCTGGATGGCGGGCATCTACAGCCCCACCGGCGAGTAGTCAACGACTACCGCGGTGGGCGTTCCGACCCGACGATTGTGGTGGTTGGGCTAGGTCGTCATTGCTGTGGTCAGGGTGACGAAATCTTCTCGACGACCGGGTCGCTGGTTGAGGGCTTCGACTAGGCCCTCCCCTGTTGCCGCGCGGGGTTGGTTTCCGTGGGCGATGATGATGTCCCCGGCCTGTGCCCGCCCGACTTCCTGGGCTATGCGGAGCGCCGGATAGGTTGCGCCGGCGTCGGCGTTGATATTGAATCCCGTAGGCGTCTGGCTCAGGGCGAGGCAGATTTGCGCGGCCACCTCATCCAGGTGCGCTGTGCCGGATCTGAAAAAGCGTGGTGCTTTCCCGGTAAGGTCGGTGATCATCGCGGTGTTGACCATGATCTCGTCGTAAATTTCCCCCGGCCCCACGGTCCCGGGTATGCCGTAGGCGCTTTGGCCCGTCACGCTTAGTGGCAGGTGGCGGGTGCCGTGGTTCGCAATTTCGAACAACGGATCGTTTGCCAGTTCCTTGGTCAATGCTGGGTTGTCGGCATGTTGTGCTGTCGCAGGAGGTTCAGGATCGTGTGGTCGGCCAGGTCACCGCCTGGTCCGCCGCAATAATCGAGGGTCAGTGCAACTCCGGTAGCACCTGCGGGTAGGGTGCTGATCACTCCTGACACGTCTAATCCCCAGTGCTGTGGCACTGTTGCGGTGAATCTTTCGATGATGTCGTCACGGGTCGGCGTAATAAGCCGGGGCTCCAGGGGTGGGGTCGATGACATTGGTTCGGGAGAGGGCGTCGGTGTCGCCGTCAACGTCTCGCTGGCCGTAGGTGGGGTGCTGGAGGCCTGCCCTTGCGGGGCTTCGGCTGACACCCTCGCACATCCGACCACGGTCATTCCGAGACCGGCAAGGATCAGTGCCCTACGGCTGGCATCGAATTGCATGTCGCCTCCCTACTCCCCGCAGCACCAGGACCGGTCGGCCTGGTCGACCTAGGCTCGGTTCGACCCATCCGCGCCCGGCACCTCAGGACCCGACACCTCAGGACCCGACCCCTCAGAACCGCCCTTTGGGGTTGCCCCGGGCGTTGCGCTGTGATCCGGCTGGTCCACCCGGACCCCATACTGGGGACGCCCGTCCGGGAGGTCGGCGAACTGGCCCCGCCGCGGTCCGATCTGTGGACCCTGCGCCGGGGTGTTGTCGCCCTGCTCGGTGGTGCTTCCCGCGGCTGCCGCTGGGTCGGTGGTGTGAGGCTGTTGGCTATCCCGAATTGGCTGGCCGAGGGGGTCCTGCCAGACCGGCGGGCGTTGGGGCTGCCGACCGGGATTCTGTGGACCTGCTGAGTGCTCGGGACCTCCCGCGGGCGGTCCGGCAAGGGGTGTCGCCGGTGGCTGCCAGCCCTGGGCCGGTCCGCCCGGGTGCTGGGCCTGGCCGTTCATCGGCAGCTGCTGCAGCATGCGGCGGGCCTCATTGACCGATTCCGGCTCGACGATGACGTCGTAGCTGGTCGCGATGACCTGGCTGGTTGACGTGAAGTCACGCTTGCCGCGCTGGAACGCGTAGGTGATGACGCCGAACAGCAACCAGAACACCGCGCCGAGCGCCATTGCCGTCACGATGGGGAGGTACGCGCCGCCGTCGCCGAACAGGGTCAGGATCAGGCCCACGAAGAACCCGAACCAGGCTCCAGTGGCCGCGCTGGCCAGAGCCACCCGGGGGTAGCTGAGCCGTCCGGTGACCCGCTCAACAGTTTTCAGCTCGCTGCCGATGATAGAGACCTTCTGCACCGGGAACTTGCTGTCGGCAAGGTAATCCACTGCCTTCTGAGCGTCTAGGTAGGCGCTGTACCGTCCGACCGTCTCGCCTTTGGGCAGGATGCGGCCTTCATCCCGTGACGCCGTTCGACCGAGCACGTTTGACATGATCCCATTCTTGCCCACTTTGGCCAGACTGTGGGGCCGTATCGCTCGCAGTGAACGAGACACTGGACCCAGCCCGCTATCGAGTAACACAGAACCGGCCGTTCCGAAGTAACCTAGGCAGGTGAGCACTAACCCCACTCGCGTCTTCGTGGCGCGCCTGCTTGGACTCGACGTCTTTGACCCCCTGGGCGACCGTCTGGGCCGACTCCGTGATGCAGTGGTCCTCGACCTTGGCCCCACCACGGCCCCCCAGGCAGTGGGTCTGGTTGTCGAGGTACCAGGCAAACGGCGGGTGTTCGTTCCCATGACCCGAGTCACCTCCATCGACTCAACCCAGATCATCTGTACCGGGCTCGTGAACCTCCGGCGCTTTGAGCAGCGCGGCGCCGAGATGCTCGTCGTCGGCGGCCTTTTTGACCGCAAGGTGACGCTCCGCGACGGCAGTGGCGAGGCGGTAGTTGAGGACATTGCCATCGAAATGGATCGTGCCGGTGACTGGCACGTCTCGCAGGTCTTCGTTCGTCGCGGTTCGTCGTCGTCGGCCCTGCGCGGCCTGCGCCGCGGCGAACGCCTCATCGTCAACTGGTTGGACGCCTACCACGGCAGCGCCGCCGAACCGCAGGGTGCAGCCCAGTTCGTGGCCCAGCACGAGGACCTCAAACCGGCCGACTTCGCCGACGCCCTGCACGAGATGAGCGACAAGCGCCGAACCGAGATTGCCGGGGCGCTGCAGGACGACCGACTCGCTGACATTCTGCAGGAGCTTCCCGACGACGACCAGGTGCAGATCCTATCCTCGCTTCACCGCGAGCGTGCCGCCGATGTGCTTGAGGAGATGGACCCGGACGACGCCGCCGACCTGCTCAATGAGCTTCCGGAAGCCCAGAAGGAGGATCTGCTGGCTCTGATGGAACCCGAGGACGCCGACGACGTCCGGCGGCTCCTGCAGTATGACGAGGACACTGCCGGTTCCATGATGACCACGGTCCCCGTCATCCTGCCTCCCGAGGCGACGGTGGCCGAGGCCCTCGCCCACGTCCGGCGCGAGGAGCTCACCCCGGCGCTGGCGTCGTCGATCTTCGTGTGCCGTCCCCCACACGAGACGCCCACCGGCCGGTATCTCGGCGTCGTCCACATCCAGCAGCTGCTGCGGTTCCCGCCGCCGGAACAGCTGGGCAACATTGTGGATACCGATCTGGAACCCGTCGGCGACCAGGCGAACATCAGCGAGGTGGCACGAATTCTGGCCACCTATAACCTCAACTCCCTCCCGGTGGTCAATGCCGAGGGACGCCTGGTCGGTGCTGTGACCGTCGACGACGTCCTCGACCACCTCCTGCCCGATGACTGGCGGGCTGCCAACGACTACCCGGGGCTGACGAAGGGAGCAACCAATGGCTGAGCGGATCAAGACCACTGCGACAGGGCTCGATACTCCCCGCGAGAGCCGTACGCGGTGGCTGCCCCGGCTCCGGCCCAACCCCGACCGGTTTGGCAGCGCCACCGAAAACTTCGCGCGGTTCATGGGCACCCCCCAGTTCCTGTTCTACATGACGGTGTTCGTTGCGCTCTGGCTCGCATGGAACTCATGGGCGCCGGGCGGTTTGCGCTTTGACAGTGCCGCCATCGGCTTCACCCTGCTGACCCTGATGCTGTCGCTCCAGGCCTCCTATGCCGCTCCGCTGCTGCTCCTGGCCCAGAACCGGCAGGACGACCGCGACCGAGTGTCCCTGCGGGAAGACCGACACCGCGCCGAACGGAACCTCTCGGACACCGAGTATCTGACCCGCGAGATCGCCGAGCTACGCATCGCCCTCCGGGAAGTTGCCACCCGCGACTACGTCAGGTCCGAGTTGCGCTCGGTCCTTGAGGAGATCCTCGACACCGCCGAGGACAAGGACACGACGCCCACCCGGAAGGCGCGCCGTAAGGGCGGCGACCCCACCGCCTCCCTTCCAAAACTCCAGCCCAACCGGCCCGACCTCTTGTGACGTTGCGGGAGGACATCCACAAAGCCCTGGCCACAGTGATCGATCCCGAACTGCGCAAACCGATCACCGAGCTGGGCATGGTCGCCGGGACGGAGATCGACGACGGCGCTGTGACAGTCGAGGTGCTGCTGACCATCGCCGGGTGCCCGCTCCGCGACACCATCACCCACGATGTCCATGGTGCAGTGGCGGGCCTCCCCGGGGTCACCTCGGTCACGGTGCGGCTCGGGGTGATGACCCAGGAGCAGCGGGACCGACTTAAAGAACAGCTCAGGGGACCTTCCGGCGCCCGAGGCATACCGTTCAATGACGAAGGGTCGCTCACACGGATCTACGCGGTGGCCAGCGGAAAGGGCGGCGTTGGCAAATCCAGTGTGACAGTCAATCTTGCCGTGGCCATGGCCGCCCAGGGGCTCAGGGTCGGAATCGTCGACGCCGACGTCTACGGCTTCTCGATACCGTCCCTGCTGGGCATCAGCCAGCCGCCGACCCGGGTCGACGAGATGATCCTCCCCCCGGTGGCCTATGACGTCAAGGTCATCTCGATCGGCATGTTCATCAGCGGTAACCAACCGGTTGCCTGGCGCGGTCCGATGCTCCACCGTGCGCTTGAACAATTCCTCAGCGACGTCCACTTCGGCGACCTGGACGTCTTGTTCCTCGACCTGCCGCCTGGGACGGGAGACATTGCGATCTCCGTCGCCCAACTCCTGCCCTCCTCGGAGCTGTTGGTCGTCACCACCCCCCAGACCGCGGCCGCCGACGTCGCCGAACGGGCTGGCACCATCGCCAGCCAGACCGGGCAGAAGGTGTCGGGAGTCATCGAGAACATGTCGTGGCTCGAGCTTCCCGGAGGGGAGCGGATGGAGCTATTCGGGGCGGGCGGAGGGTCGGCCCTCGCGGCCCGCCTGACCGAAGCCATGGGGTACCCGGTTCCGCTGCTGGGCAGTATCCCCCTGGAAATCGCTCTGCGCGAGGGCGGGGATAGCGGGGCACCGATTGTGGCGGGGCCCAACGAGTCGGCCGCGGCACGGGAGCTCCGGGGCATCGCAGGAACCCTGGCCCGCCGTCCGCGGGGCCTGGACAACCTCCGGCTGAAGGTCACCCCCAGCTAGCACTCCCGCCGACCCATGATGGTGGAGGCTAGGTGGCTTCCAGATCGAACGGTGCCAACTGCCCGACACCCAGATGGGGCGACGTCGCCACCGAGGGCAGCGATCGACCCCGCGCGGGAGGAACTGGCGCTCCGGGCGCTGAAGCTCCGGGCGCACCCCCGCTGACTGGCTTGAACGCCTCCTGGACGTCGTCGATCAAGGCTTCCTTGATGATCCGTCGCGGGTCGTACTGGCGGGGGTCGAGTTTGCGCCAATCCACATCGTCAAGTTCCGGGCCCACCTCCTCGCGCAGCTGTTCCCTGGCGCCGGTGGCCATCCGGCGGAGGTCCTTGACCAGCCGGGCCAGTTGGGCGGCATACTCCGGCAGCCGCTCAGGTCCGAGGACCATGACGGCGATCACAGCCAGCAGCAAGAACTCGAGCCCGTTGATTCCCAACACGGAAAAAGACTACCGTTCCCCGACGGCAGGAGCTATTTGGCTCACTGGCCAGTGGCTGGCTGTGCCAGCTTGCTGAGCCCCCGGAGGATCCTGCTCACCGGATCCTGGGCGGTCGGCTCGGTGGGGTCCAACCGCGAATGCTCGGCAAGCACCAACTGGCTCACGGCCTGTGGCATCTCGGCTGCCGGCAGACTGGACACGACGGTGTAGGTCACGGATTGCGAGTCAAGTACCACCTGCCACGAGTGGCCCGGATGCACCCAGACCTGGCGTTGCATTCCCCCAATGCGTTCAAAACCGTCGGCGACGACCGTGTTTCCCGTGACCGCGTTGATGGGGGGCGATGCTACGGGTTCGCGCCCGTCGCCCAGTTTGCGCTGTTCGTAGATGGTGACCGAATCTGCGCCGTCGTCGAGCACCATCATCAGCGCCGGGCGGCCGGCGATCGTCATGGCTTCGGCGCTCACCACGGTGAAGCCCAACATCTCCAGATCGGGGCAATACCACCCATCGCCCCTGAGCTCTTCGAGCTGGCTGTCATTGAGGGCTGAAGGGGTGCTGGGGGCCACCGACTGCCACCCGGCCATCAGTGCGCCGTTCCGTCCGCTGCCGGCAAGGACTTCGCTTTCCGACTCAGCACCCAGGGCATACGCACCGGTCAGCGTGGCGAGGGCCACCACTGCCAAGCCCCCAGTGACGGCCATCGGTGTCCGATGCCGCGAGGCGAAACTGGAGTGCCGGCGCTGCTGGCGGCCGACGACGCCGCCCAGGTCCGCGGGACGGGAGGGTGTCCGGTCGGCGGTCGCCATAATCCGATCAAACAGGTCAGCGTCAGGGCAGGGAACCGGCGAATTTTGCAGCTGGCTTCGTACACGACGATTCGACTGCACGGTGTCCCGGCAGGAAGAACAGCGGGCGAGGTGCCTCTCCACCGCCCGACGGCGACCGGGGGGCAATTCCCCGTCGACGAAATCAGCTAGCTGCCGCTTCGGATGTCGCATGACCGCTAACGGGCACCCGCGATCCGGGGCAGCTTCATGCGGGGGCTCTTGGCCGCGGTGAGGGTGGGGTCCCGGTGGGCCAGTTTCTCCCGCAGCATGGTGCGCCCACGGTGGATTCGAGACCGTACAGTTCCCAGCTTGACGCCCAACGCTTCTGCGACCTCGTTATAGGCGAGACCTTCCAGATCACACAAAACCACAGCGGCACGGAAATCAGGGGGAAGCTCTTCGAGTGCTGCCTGAACATCAATGTCGAGATTGTTGAACTCGAAGCTGCGTTCCGGTCCGGGATGGTTGCTGGGGAGGCGGCTTTCGGCTTCGTCGGTCAGGCCATCGAATCTGATCCGGCTCTTGCGGCGCGCCTGATCCAGGAACAGGTTGGTGGTGATGCGGTGCAGCCACCCGTCGAGGGTGCCCGGCTTGAAGTTTGCCAGCGAACGGAACACCCTGACAAAGACTTCCTGGGTGAGATCCTCGGCGTCGAACTTGTTGCCGGTCAGGCGGTAGGCGAGGCGGTACACCTTCGGTGAATGGACAACCACCACTTCTTCCCAGGACGGAGCAACCCAGGGTGTTTCGCCATCGCTTGGTCCGTCGGCCACGGTTGAAGCGGCCACCGTTGAATGCGAAGTGGTCATCTTCCTCTCCTCCCACTGTGAGACGGCTTGTGCCGTCTCCCAAGGTATTCGCGGCCACTGACGCACCGGATGCCTGGAGCTGAAATACTGCCCCACCAAGCTGGGAGATCGCTGGAAAACTAAGGCATGTCGGCAGGGCGAAGCCGGACTGACGGCCGCACAATTTCCCGGTCCGCGTCCGGTAGGGTGCTGGGCCCACACCCGATAGGCTGGGTACGGAAACTGACAGTACAAAAAGATGTGGCTGCGCCGGCGTCACCATCCCGGCGGCCACACGTGACATGAACGAAAAGACTGAGCGGTAGATATATGAGCGCGGACAAACAGAGCAGCTGGTCATACGCCGAGGGACTCCCCGATGAGGATGAAGTGCTCCTGCGTGCACGCGACCGGTCCTACGAGCTTGGCGTCACCCCGGTGAGCACCGGGGTAGCAGCGGCGCTGACCGTCCTGGCTGCGTCGTCGAAGGCCCAGACCGTCGTGGAGATAGGTGCTGGCGCGGGCGTGTCAGGCGTGTGTCTCCTGCGCGGGTTGGGACCGCAGGCGGTTCTCACCACCATCGATTCCGACGTCGACCACCTGCGTGCGGCCCGGGAAGCCTACGCGGAGGCGGGGGTACCGGGAAATCGGACCCGCACGATCTCCGGCCGCGCTGCGGACGTGTTGCCGCGCCTGACGGACGCCGCCTACGACCTCGTCTTCATCGACGCGGACAAGGCAGGCCTCCCCCTGTACGCGAATCAGGCCATCCGGCTCCTGAAACCGGGCGGCATGCTGATGCTCAACGATGCCCTGGACCAGGACCGAGTCGCCGACCCGGCCATCCGTGAGGAATCAACCAACATCCTGCGCCAGGTCGGCCGGATCGTCCGCGACCACGACCAACTGGTGTCGGCGCTGCTTCCCACCGGCCAGGGATTGCTGCTCGCCGTCAAGATGCCGATCGCCCGCTGAGTGAGACCGGGTCGGCCGGCGTCGGGCTTCCGACGTCGGCCACCTGACCGGGGACTCGGACTGGTTGGTGTTGGTCAGCTATTCGGTCACGGTCAGGAGACAGTCCTTGAGCTTGCCGGCTTCCTCCGCGTTGAGTTCAACGACAAGCCGCCCGCCACCGTCGATCGGGACCCGCATGATCAAGCTGCGGCCCTCTTTGGTGACTTCCATCGGCCCATCGCCGGTCCGCGGTTTCATGGCAGCCATAAGGAGTATCCCTTCAAATGTGTGCGCCCGGGATCCCCGGCCGCCCGTCAACGAAAATAAACGTCAGTTGCACGACGGCATGCTGGCCCCCGCGCATTGATCCATCACCATTATCCCGCACAAGGCCGGACTGGGCGAATCGCGATGCGTTGTGGGTCACATCGAGTCCCGTACCCAGCAGTCCCGCAGGTGGTCGTTGACGAACCCCGTTGCCTGCAGCATCGCGTATCCGGTGGTGGGTCCGACAAACCGGAATCCGTAGTCGCGGAGGGCCTTGGCCAGGGCCACCGACTCGGGCACCACCGCCGGCACATTGGCCAACGCCACCGGTACCGGTCCCGAGGCCGGGCGGTGCGATTCAAGGATGGCCGCGAGACTCTCCCCTGCCGGCAGGTGCAGGAGGGCACGGGCGTTGCCGATGGTCGCAAGGATTTTCGCCCGGTTGCGGACGATTCCTCCATCCTGGAGGAGCCGCTCGACGTCGTCGTCGTCGAACCCCGCAACCACCAAGGGATCGAAGTGGCTGAAAGCCGCACGGAAGGCCTCCCGCTTGCGCAGGATGGTGATCCAGCTCAGACCCGATTGGAAGGCTTCAAGGCTGAGCCGTTCGAACAGCGCCGCCTCACCGGTGACGGGGCGGCCCCACTCCTCGTCGTGGTACGCCCTGTAGTCCTCGCTCGAGTTGGCCCAGTCGCACCGCACCAGGCCGTCTTCCCCCCGGACCGCGCCCGCAGCGGTCACGGCTGGTCCTGGTGGGTCAGGCGGGTCTGTTGGGTCAGGCGGAGTTCGGCGATGGTCGCGTCCCGGTCCGCGAGCGCTGCCGCCAACGTCTCCAGCACCTCGTCCACCTGATCCATCCGGTACCCGCGGAGGGCCAGCGCAAAACGGATCTCGCCGACGTCGGCCACCTCCGGGTCGGCGGGCAGCAGCACCGCAGGCAAGGACGGGGTCGGTTCAACCAACCCTCGCAGGGGGGCTCCCGTCGGCCCGGGGTCAGCCGTTCCGTCCCCGGCTGGCCGCCACCCCACGACGCCGAAGGCCACGGCGCCGAGCACCGCTACTGCCACAAACACCAGGAAAATACTCACAGGGTCAATGGTGCCAGAGAGCCGTCACGGTGACCGGTGGGATGCGGTGTCCGCCAGCACCAGACGGACAGCCTCCGCCGGGTCGTCCACCAGGTGCACCAGATCCAGGTCCTTGGCGGCGATCATCCCGTTCGCCAGCAGGCTGCCCCGCACCCACTCCCACAGCGGCGCCCAGAACTCGGTGCCGATCAACACAATCGGGAAAGAGGTTACTTTCTGCGTCTGGACCAGCGTCATCGCTTCGAACAGTTCGTCGAGAGTGCCGAATCCGCCCGGCAGCACAATGAATCCCTGAGCATATTTGACGAACATCGTTTTCCGCGCGAAAAAGTATCTGAAGTTGATGCCCAAATCCACCCACTCGTTCATCCCCTGTTCGAAGGGCAGCTCGATCCCCAGGCCAACTGACACCCCGCCCGCCTCGCAGGCGCCCTTGTTGGCCGCCTCCATGGCGCCCGGCCCCCCACCGGTGATCACCGCGTAGTTGGCCTCCACCAGGCGGCGGCCCACCTCCTCGCCGATCGAGTAGAACGGCGAATCCCGTGGGGTGCGTGCCGAGCCGAAGACGCTGATCGCTGGACCCAGCTCGGCAAGCGTACCGAATCCCTCGACGAACTCGCTCTGGATGCGGAGCACCCGCCAGGGGTCGGTCTTGGTGAAATGGTTCCCACTCCCGGAGTCCAGCAGGTACCTGTCGGATTGGGGTTCTTTGGTCTGACCGCGGCGCAACTCCACCTGCCCGCGTCGTCGGGACGGCGTGTGGTGTGCGCCGCTGCGTGCTGGTCCGGAAGCGAACTCGTCTGTAGGCATCTTCCGAGCCTATCCGGCCTTCGCAACCCCTCTCGGCCTTGGTTGCTCTTGCGTCACGATTTAGCCATTCGGAGCGGCGATGCCTTGCCAGGATGGATTCGTTCGCTAGATTCGTGTCTATGACCAGTGATTTCAGAGCGAACTCGTCCGCGTCCGCTGCACCATCAGCTGGGACGCCGCTTGTCCAGCTGAAGAACGTCAACAAGCACTTCGGCGACCTCCATGTGTTGCAGAACATCAATCTCGAGGTTGCCCGGGGTGAAGTGGTGGTAGTGATCGGTCCGTCCGGTTCTGGCAAGTCAACCCTCTGCCGCGCCATCAACCGCCTGGAGACTATTGACGACGGCGAGATCCGCATTGACGGCGTCGAACTTCCCGCCGAAGGCAAGGAGCTCGCCAAGCTACGCGCCGACGTCGGGATGGTGTTCCAATCGTTCAACCTGTTTGCCCACAAATCCATCCTGGAGAACGTGACACTGGGCCCGATTAAGGTCAAGGGCATGAAGAGCTCGGCTGCCAAGGACCTCGCCATGTCCCTGTTGAAGCGGGTGGGGGTCGATAACCAGGCTCAGAAGCTGCCGGCTCAACTCTCCGGCGGCCAGCAGCAGCGGGTGGCTATCGCCCGTGCGTTGGCCATGCAGCCGAAGGTGATGCTGTTTGACGAGCCAACCTCGGCGCTTGACCCCGAAATGATCAACGAAGTCCTCGACGCCATGGTCACCCTGGCCAAGGAGGGCATGACCATGATTGTGGTCACCCACGAAATGGGCTTTGCCCGCAAAGCGGCGGACCGCGTGATCTTCATGGCCGACGGGCAGATCGTCGAAGAGGCCACCCCCGAGGAGTTCTTCACCAATCCCCAGAGCGCGCGCGCCAAGGACTTCCTCGGCAAGATCCTCGCGCACTAGCTCCGGTCTCCCACAAATTTTTCAATAAGTCAGACGAACGCAAGGAGAAATCATGCGCAAGACCCGATACGCAGCAGCCGCCATGGCTGCTGTAGCAGCACTCGCGCTGTCCGCCTGTGGCGGCGGCGATGACAGCGGCGATACCGCTTCTGAAGCAGGCTCCGACAGCATCCGCATCGGCATCAAGTTCGACCAGCCAGGGCTGGGCTTCGACGAGGGCGGGGAATACTCCGGCTTCGACGTCGACGTCGCCAAGTACGTGGCAGCCGAACTGGGCTACGAAGAGGACCAGATCGAATGGACGGAGGCTCCGTCGGCGAACCGGGAGAACCTCCTGTCCACCGAGGAGGTGGACATGATCTTCGCTACCTACTCCATCACTGACGAGCGCAAAGAGACAGTCGACTTTGCCGGACCCTACTTCGTCGCCGGCCAGGACCTCCTGGTACGCGCCGACGACGACGAGATCACCGGGCCCGAGACCCTCGCCGGCAAGAACCTGTGCTCGGTTGCCGGTTCCACCTCCGCTGCACGCATCAACGAGGAGTTCGGGGCTGACGCCAACCTGGTTGAACAGCCAAGCTACGCCGAGTGTGTCTCCCTGATGGGCGGCGGTCAGATCGACGCCGTCACCACCGACGACATCATCCTGGCCGGCCTCGCCTCCCAGGAAGCCAACGCCGGTCAGTTCAAGGTAGTGGGCAACCCGTTCTCCGAGGAGAACTACGGGGTTGGCCTGACCAAGGGAAGCGACCTGTGTGAAGACATCAACGCTGCCATCGTCAAAATGATCGACGACGGTTCCTGGGAAGCTGCCATCACGGCCAATACCGAAGGTGCTGACTACACGTTCAACGCCGAACTGAACCCACCAGAACCTGCCGCCTGCGCCTAGGCTCTGACTGTTTCATGCCTTGGTGGGGGGGCCCTTGCGGTCGCCCCACCAAGGCATTTCACCACCACGGAAGGGGTGAACCATGGATAACTTCCTATCGCTCTTCGAAACGTACGACGTCGTTGGAGCGTTCTGGGTCAATATCCAGCTGACGTTTTGGGCCGCTATCTGGTCATTCATCCTGGGAACCATCCTCGCGTTGATGCGCATTTCGCCGATAGCGAGCCTTCAGTGGTTCGGCGCCGCGTACGTGAATATCTTCCGGAACACACCACTCACGGTCATCATTGCGTTTGGCATCCTTGGGCTGTGGGGGCAGCTTAATGTTGTCCTCGCCGAAGATTTTCAACTGAACTTCCTTCGCCTTGCCATTCTCGGCCTGAGCATCTACCACGCTGCTTTCGTGTGCGAAGCGATCCGCAGTGGTGTCAACACTGTTCCGCTCGGTCAGGCGGAAGCAGCCCGGGCCATCGGGCTCAGCTTCCTGCCGGCGGCCCGCCTGATCATCCTGCCGCAGGCCCTGCGCGGTGCGGTTGCGCCGCTGGGCAACGTGCTGATCGCCCTGACCAAAAACTCGACTGTCGCATTCGCGGGATCGGTGATCGAGTCGTCGAACCTGATGAAGGAGATGATCGAGTTCCGGGGCGACCTGGTGATCCCCATCTTCTTCGTCTTCGCGTTGGGCTTCGTGATCATTGTGGTACCCATCGGTCTTTTGACGACCTGGTTGTCCAGGAGATTGGCGGTGGCACGATGAGCGCGCAACAGGTCCTCTTCGATGCGCCGGGCCCGAAAGGCAAACGCCGCATCCTCATCGGTAACATTGCCGGCGTCCTGCTGGTGGTCGGTCTGCTCGGTTGGCTGGTGTCAGCCCTCGCCGGTCAAGGACAGTTCGAGGCCGCAAAGTGGACCCCGTTCCTCGAAATGCGGACCTGGGAGTTCTTCATCCTGCCAGGACTGCTCAGCACTCTGAAAGCCGCAGCCGTTGCAGTGGTCACGTCGATCCTCTTCGGCCTGCTATTCGGCGTCGGACGCCTGTCCCACATCGCACCGGTCCGCTGGTTCGCCGGTCTCGTGGTCGAATTCCTGCGTGCGGTACCCGTCCTGCTGATGATGATCTTCCTCTGGTTGGGACTGGCCAGAGTGCCGTTCATCGAGGATCCGATCTTCGTGGCGGTCGTGACCGCTCTCACCCTGTACAACGGGTCGGTGATCGCCGAACTGGTCAGGTCGGGGGTGCACGGGCTGCCCAAGGGCCAGCGCGAAGCGGGCATGGCCATCGGCATGACTCCTGGTCAGTCGCTGCGCAGTATCGAAATCCCGCAAGCGTTGTTGGCGATGCTGCCGGCCATGGTCAGCCAGTTCGTGGTCATCCTGAAGGACTCGGCCCTTGGCTACATCATCGGCTACGCGGAGCTACTCCAGTTCTCGCGCCGCCTGGGTGTGGGCGAAGGAAATCTGCTGCAATCCCTGCTGATCGCGGCCTTGATCTTCATCCTGATCAACTTTGCCCTGTCCTCCGCTGCCAACAAGCTCTCCACCCTGCTGAGCTTCAGGACCGGCCGCAAGGTCAAGAAGGCCGAGGACCCCGAGCTGAACGCTGCGGCTTCGGTCAACTAACACGGCCCGGCGCCGCTGGTGGGTCAGACAGCTGCTGGTGACGACCGCTGCTGGTGCCGACATGAGAAGTGCGGCTACGCCCTTGGGTGTAGCCGCACTTTTCTGTGTGACGTTTGGTTGGACCCGCCGGGTCGTCGGTCGAACCGCCCGGCTCGGTGAGCAACCTGGACCGGAGGCGTCAACCTGGGCTTTGGTGCCGGACATGTTCCTCCCCGAGGTCTACTTTCACGCCCCGTGTCCGGCTCGCTCACCGATCCGATTCCGACGCCAGTCCGGACGCCGGTCCCCAATCCTGACGCAGGCCGCCGGTCCCGCCGGCCGCCGGCCTCGGGGCGCGCTAGCCGAGCCAGGCCTTCAGCGCTCGCAAGCACTCGCGGATTTCGCCGGCGCTGACGTGCTCGTTGTCGGAATGCGCCAGCAGCGGGTCGCCGGGGCCGAAGTTCACCGCCGGAATCCCCAGCTCGCTGAAGCGTGCGACGTCGGTCCAGCCGTACTTCGGTTTCGGTTCGGCACCGACCGCGGCCACGAAGTCGGCTGCTGCCGGATGGTGCAGGCCGGGACGGGCTCCCGCTGCGGCGTCGGTGCGCTCGATGTCGTAGCCAGCCAGCACGGCTCTGACGTAGGCTTCGGCGTCGTCGGGTGATTTATCCGGCGCGAACCGGTAGTTGACCTCGATCACGGTCCGGTCCGGAATAACATTTCCCGCGGTCCCACCCTTGATCATCACCGCGTTGAGGCTCTCCCGGTAGGCCAACCCGTCCACGTCAACGGTGAGCGGTTCGTGGTCACGAAGCCGGGCCAGTATGTCGGCGGCCGCATGAATGGCGTTCTCGCCCATCCAGGCGCGCGCCGAGTGCGCGGCCGTGCCAGTGGTGGTGACGTTGAACCGGGCGGTACCGTTGCAGCCGCCCTCCACCGTGCCGTCGGTGGGTTCCAGGAGCACCGCGAAGTCAGCCGCCAGCCAGTCCGGGAATCTCTCGACCAACCGGCCCAGGCCGCTCAGCGACGCCTCCACTTCCTCATGGTCGTAGAACACATAGGTGATATCCCGGGCGGGTTCGGTGAGGGCAGCGGCAAGCGCCAGCTGAACCGCCACCCCACCCTTCATATCGGTAGCACCGCGACCGTAGAGCACGTCGCCCTCCCACGTGCTGGGCACCGTTCCCCGGGAGCCTGCGACGCCGGGCAGGGGCACCGTGTCCAGGTGGCCAGCCAGGATGACCCGTTCGGCGCGGCCAAGGGAGGTCCGCGCGATGATCGAATCGCCGTCGCGCACTACTTCAAGGTGGGGGCAGTCCCGCAAACCGGTTTCGACTGCATCGGCGAGGGTCTTCTCGTTGCCTGAGACGCTCTCAATGTCGAGGAGCGACGCGGTCAGGAGAGCGACGTCGGCAGAAAGGTCAAGGCTGATGGGGAGGTGTGCGGTCATGGATCCAGCCTATCGCTCGGTAGACTTGAGGCCATGACTGAACGAGCCGCCGCCCCTACACCAGCCGATCCTGGCCCCCGATCAGCCCACGGACTTGGTCTTGCCACAGTCGATGCCGACGGGACTATTCTTGACGTGTGGTTCCCCCGGCCCGAGCTCGGTGCCTCGTCGCAGGAGGATCTGAGGGGTTCCCTCGACGCCTTGGCCGGCACCGATGAGCTGCGCGGTACCCGCCAGAAGGTCATCGAGGTGCACAGCGCCCTCGATGCTCCGCCGAAAGATGCTGCCGACGCCTACCTGCGCCTCCACCTCCTGTCCCACCGCCTGGCGGCGCCGAATACGCTGAACCTCGACGGTGTCTTTGGGCTCCTGGCCAACGTGGTGTGGACCAACTTCGGGCCTTGCCCCGTCCAGGACTTCGAGACCACCCGGTTGCGGCTCCGCGCCCGCGGCACGGTCATTGTGTACGCGGTGGACAAGTTCCCCCGCATGGTGGACTACGTGATGCCTGCCGGTGTTCGGATTGCCGACGCCGACCGGGTTCGGCTGGGTGCCCACCTGGCCGCTGGCACCACGGTGATGCACGAAGGCTTCGTCAACTTCAACGCCGGCACCCTGGGCCAGTCGATGGTCGAGGGACGCATCTCCGCTGGGGTAGTAGTGGGAAACGGTTCGGACATCGGGGGCGGCGCCTCGATCATGGGGACCCTTTCTGGCGGCGGGAAAGAACGCGTCGCCATCGGTGAACGGTGCCTCCTCGGCGCGCAGGCCGGCATCGGAATTTCCCTCGGCGATGACTGCGTTGTCGAGGCGGGCCTCTACATCACGGCGGGCACGAAAGTTACCCTCCCCGACGCGCGAGTGGTTAAGGCTGTTGAGCTCTCCGGCGAGTCCTCCCTGCTCTTCCTCCGCAACTCAGCGACCGGCGTCGTCGAAGCCCGGGAGCGCCGCGGTCACGGAATCGCCTTGAACTCAGTGCTGCACGCCAACTAGGGAACTATGGCGTACAGGAAGGCCGAGGCACGGAAGCGCCGGCGGGTGAAGACAACACTCGTCCTCGTGATCCTGTCGACTGTGCTCTCCGGCGGGATCTACCTGGCGGTCAACCAGGTGGGTTCCTCTGAGGTATTGATCCGGGAACGGTGCACCGCCGTCGTCGGCAATGACACCTACGAACTTGGTCTCGAGCAGGCGGAGAATGCGTCGCTGATCGCCGCGGTGGCCGTGACGCGGGGCCTTCCCGCCCGTGCGGCGTCGATCGCCCTGGCCACAGCGGTGCAGGAGTCAGGCCTGCGCAACCTTGATTACGGTGACCAGGCCGGGCCGGACTCCCGCGGGCTCTTCCAGCAGCGTCCCTCGCAGGGCTGGGGCACCGACGATCAGGTTCAGGACCCGCTCTACGCAGCTGGTGCGTTTTACGACGCGCTGGTGAAGGTGCCGGCCTACCAGTCGCTGCCGATCACTGAGGCGGCGCAGGCAGTGCAGCGCAGTGCGCTTCCTGATGCCTACGCCGACCACGAGGCGGAGGGGCGGGCGTTCGCCTCGGCCCTCACCGGCAACTCCCCCGCGTCCCTGAACTGCGTCCTGCGGGGCGCTGATCAGACCGGCGATCCGGCCTCCGTCCAGTCAGCTGCCGAGCGGGTGTTCGGGCCGCTCGAAGCACCTGTGGTAGACGCCGGGATCCTGTCGTTGGAGGTCACCAGCACCCGCGGCTGGGCCGCCGCGCAGTGGGCAGTCGCCAACGCGAAGGCGCTCCACATCGAGGCGGTGGCCTTTGGCGGGCTGCAGTGGACCAGGGCAGATCACGGCTGGGACGCCGCCGAGACTGCCACCGGCCAGCTGGTCATCCGGCTCGCCGGGGATCCCACAGCACCACCGGCAGTCTAGGCGAGCAGCTCAACGACAGGGCGCACATAGCTGCAAAACGCCTCCTCGTCGTCGGAGAGGTCCTGACTCATGAGCAGCGTGCCGGGCTCGACAAACCACGCCCGCGGCTCACTGAGGGGAAGCTCAACCACCTGCAGCGTGAACGCCCTGGCATCCCGAGCTAGCTCGAGCTCCCGCTCCTGGATCAGCTGCCTGAACGGATCCTGCGGCCTCAACCGCCCGCGACGCCGGGACAACTCCGTGTATTCGGTGATCCGGGCGCTGGACCACTCCATCGCTGAGCCATAGTGGGCGTGCGCGAGGAGCTGCAAGGCGGGCAGCGACTCCAGTTCAGGGAAGTGCGGCGGCGTGGCCTCCGGCGGGGGGTCTTTGCCCAGCAGTTGGCGCCACCACGTTTCCCATTCAATCCGCAGCACCGTCAACCCACCGGCGTCGTTCACCAGCTGACCCGGATCGGCCCGGGGCACCGGTGGGACCACCGTGGAAACCAGCGGGACCCCGACGGCGTCCAGTCCGAAGTCCAACCCGGCGGAGTCCCGCAGATACAGGGAAAACAACATTATCGGCGAAGTGCTCACAACTATCTGCCACCCAGAGTCACCGGAGGGCGTCATCCGCTCAACCTTCCCGTCGAATCCGTCCCGGACTCCCCGGCGCGGGTTCGGCTTACTCCTCAAGGGTAGACCGATCGCCCTCCACCCTCCAGCAGTGGACACCACGAATCCGCCGACAACAAACTAGGCTTGTCCTATGAAAATTCTGGTTACTGGCGGCAGCGGTTACATCGGTTCCCATACGACGCTCGCCCTCCTCGACGCTGGCCACCAGGTGGTAGTGGTCGACAATCTGATGAACTCCTCCGAGATCGCCCTCCACCGCGTGAGGGAGCTGAGTGGGAAGGACCTGACCTTCCACAAGGTCAACCTCCTGGACGAGGTGGCGTTGACGGCCGTGTTCGATACCGAGGCTATCGACGCCGTCGTCCATTTTGCTGGGCTGAAGGCCGTGGGCGAGTCGGTGACCCAGCCGCTGCATTACTACCACAACAACGTGGGCGGCACGTTGAACCTGCTCCGCGTGATGGAGGCGGCCCAGGTGCGGACCCTGGTCTTCAGCTCGTCGGCCACAGTGTACGGTGCCTCCGAAGAGGTGCCGCTGATTGAGAAGATGCCCCTGGATGCTGTCAACCCCTATGGGCGCACCAAGGAACAGATCGAGGACATCCTGACCGATCTCGGTGCCGCCGACGGTCGCTGGAACATTGCCTTGCTCAGGTATTTCAACCCGGTAGGCGCCCATGAATCGGGGCGAATTGGCGAGGACCCCACCGGAGTTCCCAACAACCTGCTCCCCTTCGTCGCGCAGGTGGCGGTGGGTCGCAGGGAGAAGGTCATGGTTTTCGGCCACGACTACCCCACCCCCGATGGCACTGGCATCCGCGACTACATCCACGTGGTCGACCTGGCGGCAGGCCACCTCGCCGCACTGGATTACCTCGCCACCCACGCCGGCGTGCACCGCTGGAACCTGGGCACGGGCAATGGGGCGTCGGTGCTCGAAGTGCTCGCCGCGTTCTCTGCCGCGGCCGGACACGAGGTTCCCTACGAGTTCGCCGACCGCCGACCCGGGGACGCGGCGGTGAGCTACGCGGACCCGTCGGCGGCGCTGGCCGACCTTGGCTGGTCGGCGCACCGGTCGCTGCGGCAGATGTGCGAGGACCACTGGCGCTGGCAAAAGCATAACCCTCAAGGCTACGAGAGCTAAGAAGACGCCCGACGACGACGGCCGGTCGCCCTTCCGCAGGAGACCGGCCGTCGTCGTAGATCAGAGACGCAAGGGGTGCGTTCGGTGCTGCTAGCGCGCTGGGTAGTTGCGTGCGCCCTCGCCGGTGTAGAGCTGCCGAGGGCGACCAATTTTGGTCTGCGGATCCTGCATCATCTCGCGCCACTGGGCAATCCAGCCCGGCAGTCGCCCGATAGCGAAGAGCACTGTGAACATCTTCTCGGGGAAGCCCATCGCCTTGTAGATCAAACCGGTGTAGAAGTCGACATTCGGGTACAACTTCCGTTCGATGAAGTAGTCATCGGCGAGGGCCTTCTCTTCTAGGCGCATCGCGATGTCCAGGAGTTCGTCGTTGCCGCCGAGCTTGCCGAGAATGTCGTGGGCGGTAGCCTTGACGATGGTGGCGCGGGGGTCGTAGTTCTTATAGACGCGGTGCCCGAAGCCCATCAGCTTCACGTTGTCTTCCTTGTTCTTGACCTTCTCCATGAAGTCTTCAGGCTTCATGCCCTTGCCCTTGATGTCGCGGAGCATATTCAGGACCGCCTCGTTCGCCCCGCCGTGCAGCGGCCCGAACAGTGCGTTGATGCCAGCCGAAACCGAAGCAAACATGTTGGCATGTGAACTACCAACCAGACGCACCGTCGACGTGGAGCAATTCTGCTCGTGATCGGCGTGCAGGATGAGCAGCAGGTCGAGGGCTTTGACCATCATCGGATCCAGGTCGTATGGCTCGGCGGGGAGACCGAAGGAGAGCCTGAGGAAGTTCTCCACCAGGTTCATCGAATTGTCTGGGTAGAGCATCGGCTGCCCGATGGATTTTTTGTGCGCGTAGGCGGCGATGACAGGGAGCTTCGCCATCAGGCGGAAGGTGGAGAGTTCCACCTGCTCGTCGTCGAACGGGTCCAGGGAGTCCTGGTAGAACGTGGAGAGCGCCGAGACGGCTGACGACAGCACCGGCATCGGGTGCGCGTCACGGGGGAACCCGCCGAAGAAGCCCTTGAGCTCCTCGTGCAACAGGGTGTGGCGGCGGATCCGGCCGTCGAAGGATGCCAGTTCGGCGGGGGTGGGAAGATTCCCGTAGATCAGCAGGTAGGAGACTTCGAGGAAGCTGGAGTGCTGGGCCAGCTGGTCGATCGGATACCCGCGATAGCGCAGGATGCCCTGGTCGCCGTCAATGTAGGTGATGGCCGACGTGGTGGCGGCGGTGTTCATGAAGCCCGGGTCAAAGGTGACGGCGCCAGTCTGCTTGAGCAGCTTCGACACGTCATAACCATTGTTGCCTTCAGCGGCATTGACCATCGGAAGGCTGAGTTTGCCTCCGTCATAGTGCAACGACGCACCGTTCTGCTCGGTCATTGAACTCTCCTTCAGGAGTGGTGGCATGCATTGGCTGACGTCACTGTCACACATTCAGCTAAAACGCTACCGGTAGGGGCGCCCCGAGCGCTAATCGGAACACCGGGGTCGTCAGGTCGCCGCCTTACCGTGCTGCGGCGAGCCTTTGGACTGCTGCGTCGATACGCTGATCGGTGCCAGTCAACGCCACGCGGATGAAGCCTCGGCCGGCGTCGCCGTAGAACGTCCCGGGTCCCACGATGATCCCGAGCCCCGCGAACCGTTCGACAGTGGTCCAGGTGTCTTCACCGGCTGTGGCCCACAGATACAGGCCAGCCACCGAGTCCTCGATCCGCAGCCCAAAGCCCTGCAGCGCCGGGATCAACCGATCCCGGCGCAACCGGTAGAGGTCCTTTTGGGCTTGCACATGCTCGTCGTCGCTCAATGCGGCGCGCATGGCCTCCTGGACGGGGAACGGGACGATCATTCCAGCGTGTTTGCGGGAGTTGACCATCGTGGCGATTAGAGCAGGATCGCCAGCGGTGAACGCGGCCCGGTAGCCGGCCATGTTGGATTGCTTGCTCAGGGAGTAGACGGCCAGCAGATTGGTGTGGCTGCCGCCATTCACCCGGGGATCCAGCACACTGGGCACCGCTTCGCCGCCGTGCGCGCTATCCCAGTCGTCCCAGCCCAGTTCGGCATAGCATTCGTCCGAGGCGACGACGGCGCCGAGCGCGCGTGCGTCCGCCACGATGATTGAAAGATCGGCCGCAGATAGCACCCGACCCGTCGGATTCGCTGGCGAGTTGACCCAGACCAGGCGGACCCGCGATCGGGTGTCCGCATCGAGGGTGGAGAGGTCATCGGCTGCCACGGCTGTAGCGCCCGCCAGCACCGCACCAATGTCGTAGGTGGGGTAGGCGACGGTGGGGCGGACAACGATGTCGCCCTTCCCCAACCCGAGGAGGGTGGGAAGCCAGGCCACGAGTTCCTTCGATCCGACCGTGGGCAGGATGTCCTTCGGATCCAGACCCGGGACCCCGCGGCGGCGGGCAAACCAGTCGCTGACTGCAGCCCTCAGCTCGTCAGTGCCATGTGTGGTGGGGTACCCCGGGGCGTCCGATGCGGAGGTCAGCGCCCGCTGGATGACGGCCGGGGTGGGGTCAACGGGTGTGCCGATGGAAAGGTTGACGGCGCCGTCGGAATGCTGGTTTGCCAGTGCCACGTACGGCGCCATCGCATCCCAAGGGTAGTCCGGCAGCGCGATACCGAACGGGCGGTTGCCGCCGTGAGCGGTCATGCGTCCTGGTTCTGGGGCGGCAATGCGGCGATGATGGGGTGGTCCTTGCCGATATTGCCGAGCTTCGCGGCACCGCCGGGAGACCCAATGTCGTCGAAGAACTCGACGTTCGCCTTGTAGTACTCGGCCCACTGGTCGGGGGTATCATCCTCGTAGTAGATGGCCTCCACCGGGCACACCGGTTCGCACGCGCCGCAATCGACGCATTCGTCCGGATGGATGTAGAGGGACCGTTCGCCTTCGTAGATGCAATCTACCGGGCATTCCTCGATGCAGGCCTTGTCCTTCAAATCCACGCACGGCTGTGCGATTACGTAGGTCACTTCCCACGCCTTTCCAGTTGGGGCTTCGTTCCGTTTCCAGCTTAACGCAACGACCCGGCGCAGCCGCATCGGGCGGCTGCACTGCCCTATGACCCCTGCCACTGCTGGTCCCGCCCATTACGCTGATCACATGGACTCCCCCGCGCAGCAGTTGATCGCCCTCCCCGTGGGCACACGCGTGGTGGTCCGGTATCGCATCGACGGCGGACTCACCGACGCGCTGGGTGATTTGGTGCAGATCGACCAGCAGAGCTGCACGGTGCGGACCCGCCTCCACGGCGACGTCGTCGTACGCCTGGACCTGGTGACGGCGGCCAAACCGGTCCCTCCCCCGCCCCCGCGGCGGCCTCGGCGGTTCTAAGTCCCCGCTCCTGCTCACGCCCCTGCCCCTGCTCCTGCTCCCGCCCCTGCTGCGGCCCGGCGGCGGCGCAATTTCCCACTGGGAGCACCCCGTCATTGGGATTGTCTAGAGGATCCCAGCCGTCGGGACTGATCGGTGGGAGCGTAGGCGGCGAGTGCCTGTTTAACCAGCCGTAGGAACTCTTCAGGGTGATCGACGAGCAACGGATAGGAGGCATGAAGTATTGGAACACGGCCTATCATCAGGAGGTTCCCGCGACGTCGGTCCTCTTCGAAATCTGCTGACCCGCTATGGAACCGACGCCCGTCGGCCTCGACCCCCAGCACCTTCTCTACCACCAGGTCGATCCGTCCGACCCCCTTGATGTAGACCTGCGACTGAAAGCTGTACCCGGCACGCCGAAGGTGGTACTTGGCGACCGTTTCCAAAATTGATTGGGAAAATGGGTCAATCTGATCAATAAGTCTTCGCAGGGAAACGTCCCTTCGACCGGCTGCCCGTTGTCGAAGTGCAGGGATACTTACGGCGTCCAGCATCACAGCAGATTCGACAATGCAGAGAGCATCCAGCTCGGGTAGACAGCGCATGCACTGCACACAGATGTCCAAAACCGTGAGCGGTTTTGCTGAGCGGTGGACCCTGAACCCACCGTCCAGCCCGTTGCCGTGGTCGACGCTGACATGAATCAAGGCCGGTGGACGGAGAATCCACAGCCCGCGGTGCTTCGCTGCGCTGATACAGGCCAGATCGGCGCCAGCGCGCAGTGCGGTCAGGAGAGACTGGTTTGCGTTGGGGAGGCAGTAGACACCCCGGCATGGCTTCGCCAATCGGCCGGCTGCTAGTGCCGCGCTCAGCTGGTGAGCACTCACGCCGTTGGACACCAGGTCCTTGCGGCGGGCAACACCACCGAGGGAAGTCAGCAGGCTAAAAAGGTCCATAGGTGATATCGTGCCCGAGTGCTGATGCCCGATACCTGTTAATCGTGCGGATGTGGACAATTCCACGCGACAATCCCACCAGCCGCGACCAGCCAGTGGGATTGTCTGGACTATCCCACTGGGAGCACCCCGCCACTGGGACCAAGCGACACAGGCGTGGGCGTGGGTCACTGGGCAACTTTGTCGGGGAGCTTCTTCATTCCCAGGAAACCGCCCCCCAGCACCGGAATGGACGCCACGACAGTGCCCACGACTCCGATCCACATGGTGGGGATGACGCCGATCTGCCCGCCCAGCACTCCGGCCAGAAGCCCAGCAATGGGCATGACACCCCAGACCACGAAACGGATGGACGCGTTCATCCGGCCAAGTAGCCGCGGTGGGCAGACCCGCTGACGCATGCTGACCTGCATGATGTTGTACGCCAGGACGCAAAAGGTCATCCCTGATTCACCGACGATCAGCAAAGCGAGGGCGGTAGGCTTCGACGGCGCGAGCGCAGCCAACGGGACCAGCACCAGGAACGCACTGCCGGCCAGCGACGCCAAGGGGATGATGGTGCCTTCGCCGATCCGCCCGGCGATCCAGGGAGTGGCCAGGGCGCCGAGGAAACCTCCCACTGCAGCAACGGACAGAATCAGGCCCAGCGCCACAGCGCCCAGGCCAAGATCCCGCAGGATCAGCAGCGGCAGCAGGGTAAAGACAAGCGACGCGAAGAAATTGACCCCGGCCGTGCATGCCGCGACCCGCCGAATCAGCTGGTGCCGCCACACGAAGGCTAAGCCTTCCTTGATTTCGACGGCGAGTGGGCGCCGGTCCGCAACGGGCGACCGCTGCTCCCGGTCCTGGGTCCTGGCAAGGAACACCGCCGACACCAGGTAACCCGCCGACTGACCAATGACCAGCAGCGGCGCGCTGACGATCTGCAGCAACCCACCGCCCAGCGCCGGCCCACCCAGGCGGGAAATCTGGGCGGTGGATTCCAGCTTGGAGTTGGCACTGGGCACCTGGTCGCTGTTCACCAGCACGGGAACGTAACTCTGGTACGCCACATCGAAGAAGACAGTTGCGACGCCGACGACGCCGGCCACCACACACAGGTGCCAGATGGTGAGGGTATCCGTCCACCAGAGAAGGGGTATGGCGAGCATCGCCACCATCCGCGCCAGGTCCGCCCCGATCATCACCCGGCGTTTGAGCCACCGGTCCACCCAGGCGCCGGCCGGTAACCCGACCAGCAGGAAGGCTGCGGTGCCGCTGGCGTTAAGCACTCCGACCTCGAATTCGGATGCGCCCAGCAGGAGAACGGCTATGACAGGGAGGGCCAGATGACCCAACTGGGTCCCGAATTGGCTGATGGCCTGCCCGGCCCAGAATCGGAGAAAGTTCCCGTCACGAAGCAGGGAGGGCGGTGGGGATACAAGCTCGGTGGTCACCGTCACAGTTTGCGGGTAGTGATTGATTACTGTCAATCACTACCCGGGTCTGACGTATCATCTAAGGATGGATACTGATGAGGATGTACAGGCGCGCGGCCGGGCGCTGAGCTCTCCCGTTCGGTTGCGAATCCTCAGGTTGTGCCTGCATAAAGGCAGAACAAACAAGGAGATCGCTGAGCTCCTCGACCTCAACCCGGCCACTGCCCTGCACCATGTGAGGACGCTCCTCGCGACAGGGTTTCTCGCCGCCGAAGAGGCCCGCACCGGAAACCGAGGAGCCAAGGAGATCCCCTACCGGGCGACCGGCCTATCCTGGCGCAGCCGGATCCCGAATGCCGCGCCGGTACTGGTGGAGACCTTCCTGCAGGAAATCGACGGGCTGAACCCGTCCGATATTGATGTGTGGCGGCTCGGGCTCCGCCTCAACGATACGAACCGTTCCGAAATGATGCGTCGGATCCGCGAGATCCTCGAGGAATACGCGATCCGCGATTCGGACACCGACGGCACCGCAACGTCCATCATGCTGGCTCACCATCTGGACCGCGGCGCGGACTAATCAAGCGCAACTTAGCGCAGCGCGGGGTAGGTACCCCGGGGCTAGGTAACCCGGGCTAGGTAGTGCGCGCGGCCCGCCGGGGACGTAGTACCCACCAGGACACCATGGATGCGAGCATCGTCACGATCGCCAGGCCAAACACCCAGATGCTTCCCGCAATGGCGACGGGCAGCAGCGGGGTCATCCCTAGATCGGTGAGCACCAGCTGCTGGTCCTCACTGGCGGCGAACAATCCGACCACCAGATAGGCAACCCCACCCACGGCTGGGCTGAGATACACATTCCGGGCCCACAGAGCGGCGAAAACCGCTGCACTCCCGGCCAGCAGTACTGCTGCTGCGGCCCCGACCGGAAGCGTGGCCCCGGGCAGCTCCCACACCTGGCTATGTAACGCCGTACCAAGGATGGCCACCGCCAGGCCCAGCACCACGGACATCGCGAGGGCCCACCACAGGGAAACCCTATGGTGGGGGGCCACACCGTAGCCGATGCGGGCCCTCGCCGAGGCCTCCCCCGGATCGCCGACGACGACGGCAGGGCGCCGAGCGTCGTCGTCAGTCAGTTCCGGCGGAGTGTTCTGCACGACTGTCGAAGACTAGACGCGAGCCCGTGAACGAGCCGCGCGCATCCGCTCGTTGGCGTCCAGGATCAGCTTGCGGATCCTGATCGACTCAGGGGTGACCTCGACGCACTCGTCTTCGCGCGCGAATTCCAGCGATTCCTCAAGGGTGAGCTTGCGGGGAGGGGTCAGGTTCTCGAAGGTGTCCGAGGAAGCCGCGCGCATGTTGGTGAGCTTCTTTTCCTTAGTGATGTTCACGTCCATGTCGTCGGCGCGCGAGTTCTCGCCAACAATCATCCCCTGATACACCTCGGAGGTTGGCTCAACGAAGAAGGACCCACGTTCCTGCAGGTTGATCATCGCGAATGGGGTGACGACTCCGGCGCGGTCAGCGATCATCGAGCCGTTGGTGCGGTACTCGATGTCCCCGGCCCAAGGCTCGTAGCCCTCAGAGTAGGACGCTGCAATGCCGGCACCGCGGGTGTCGGTGAGGAACTTGGTGCGGAAACCGATCAGGCCGCGGGCGGGAACGATGAATTCCATCCGAACCCAGCCGGTGCCGTGGTTGGACATGTTGGTCATCCGGCCCTTGCGGGTCGCGAGGATCTGGGTGACAGCACCCAGGTATTCCTCGGGCACGTCGATGGTCATGTGCTCCATCGGCTCGTGCACCTTGCCGTCGACCATGCGGGTCACCACCTGTGGCTTGCCGACCGTCAGTTCGAAGCCTTCACGGCGCATCTGCTCGACCAGGATGGCGAGTGCAAGCTCGCCACGACCCTGGACTTCCCAGGCGTCAGGACGCTCGGTGGCGAGGACCTTCAGGGACACGTTACCGATCAGTTCACGGTCCAGGCGATCCTTCACCTGGCGGGCGGTGACCTTCGCACCCTTGACCCGGCCTGCGAGGGGCGAGGTGTTGATACCGATGGTGACCGAGATGGCAGGGTCATCGACGGTGATCAGCGGCAGCGGCTGAGGGTTGTCGATGTCAGTCAGGGTCTCACCGATGGTGATGTCTTCGATGCCTGCGACGGCGACGATCTCGCCAGGTCCGGCCGAGTCGGTCGGTACACGGTCGAGGGCGCGGGTGGCCAGCAGTTCGGTGATCTTGACGGACTTCAGTTCGCCGTTCTGGCGGGCCCAGGCGACGGTCTGGCCTTTGCGCAGGGTGCCGTTGAAGATACGCAGCAGGGCGAGACGGCCCAGGAACGGGGAGGCGTCAAGGTTTGTGACGTGGGCCTGCAGCACGCCGTCCGGGTTGTACCGGGGTGCTGGGATGTGCTCGAGGATGGTCTGGAACAGTGGCTCAAGGTTGTCGTTCGAGGGAACGGTGCCGTCGGCGGGCTGCTCGAGGGAGGCTGCCCCTTCGCGGGCTGCGGCGTACACGACTGGCACATTGAGGACCGAATCGAGGTCAAGGTCAGGCACTTCGTCGGCGAGGTCCGAGGCGAGGCCCAACAGGAGGTCCATGGATTCGCTGACCACTTCGTCGATCCGCGAGTCGGGGCGGTCGGTCTTGTTGACCAGCAGCACCACGGGGAGCTTCGCTGCCAGGGCCTTACGGAGCACGAAACGGGTCTGGGGCAGTGGGCCCTCTGAGGCATCCACAAGCAGGACAACGCCGTCGACCATGGAAAGACCGCGTTCCACTTCGCCGCCGAAGTCGGCGTGGCCCGGAGTGTCGATCACGTTGATGGTGATGGTCTCACCTTTGGCGGAGGGTCCGTCGTAGAACACGGTGGTGTTCTTGGCGAGGATGGTAATGCCCTTTTCGCGCTCAAGGTCACCGGAGTCCATGACCCGGTCCGCCACGTCGCCGTGGGCGGCGAAGGAATTGGTCTGCCGGAGCATGGCATCAACCAGGGTGGTCTTTCCGTGGTCAACGTGGGCCACGATGGCAACGTTGCGGAGGTCGCTGCGAACAGCTGTGTTGCCTGTGGTTTCAGACATGCGTAATGGCTCAATTCAGTAATCTTGAGGGGAATCTAGCGTTATGAGGACGGCGCCTGCTTGTACCAGTCTAAGCTCTGAGGAAAAAATGGCCTAACGCGGGGCGCATATCGGGTCAGAAACGTCGCTGGCAACGGGCCTGAGGACAACGCACGACGGCGACCCACCCCCAAGGGGGTGAACCGCCGTCGCACTCACTCTCGATGGTGCTAGGGCTTCTTCGAGCGGGAAAGCTTCCAGCGTCGGGGCGAGCTGGTACCCGTTGATCCGGCGGCCTCCACCAGATGGTAGTCCTCCAGCTGATCCTGGATCTGCTGGTCCACCCGGTCGGACATGTGCTCGTTGACCTGGTCGGTCACCTGATCGGCAACAGCAAGGCGCGCCTGGCGCCGCTGGGCGCGCAGGAACTGCTGGTGCTCCTCGTGGAAGGCCTTCGCCGTGGCCACGCACATGAAGATCATCACCACACTGAACGGCAGTGCGGTCAGGATGGCGGCGGTCTGGATCGAGGCCAGCCCGTCATCACCCACCAGGAGCAAGGCGATCGCGACCGCGGCGGCAGCCAGAGCCCAGAAGGCCCGAACCCAGTTCTTGGGGTCGGGGTGCCCTCCCGTGGAAATCATGCTCATCACCAGCGCACCGGAGTCCGCCGAGGTGATGAAGAAGATTGCGATCAGGATAATCGCGCCAATCAGCAGGACCGGACCGCCCGGCAGCTCCGTAAGGAGCCCGAAGAGTGCATTGTTGGTGTCCACCGCACCGTCTTCGCCGACCAGACCACCGTTGCCGAAGAGCTCGCGGTAGAGGGCAGATCCGCCCAGGACCGAGAACCAGAGGAAGGTGAGCAGGGTGGGAACCAGCAGGACACCTGCAACGAATTCGCGGACCGTGCGGCCCTTGGAGATGCGAGCAATGAAGATGCCGACGAAGGGGGCCCAGGATATCCACCAGCCCCAGTAGAAGGTGGTCCAGGCGGACTGCCAGGCTTCGCCGTCGGCCCCGGCGAAGGCAAGGGTATCGAAGGTCAGGCCCACCACGTTCTGCAGGTAGTTGCCGATTGACTGAACGAATTCACGTAGCAGGAACAGCGTGGGGCCCGTGAACAGGATAACGAGCAGCAGCACGCCGGCCAGAACCAGGTTGGTGTTGGACAGCCATTTCATGCCTTTGCCCACGCCGGAGATGACCGATACGAGGGTCAGTGCGGTGATGCAGAGGATCAGACCGATCTGGGTGAACTTGGTTGCCTCCATAATGTTGGCGGTATCCAGCCCGGCCGACATCTGCAGCACGCCGAGTCCCAGCGAGGTGGCGACGCCGAAGAGTGTGCCAACCAGGGCGATGACGTCAATAGCATCGCCCCATTTGCCCTTGACCTTGTCGCCCAGGAGCGGCTCAAGTGTCCAGCGGATGGAGATGGGTCGACCTCGCCGATGCACCGCGTAGGCGATGGAGAGGCCGACCACCACATAGATGCTCCAGGCGTGCAGGCCCCAGTGGAGGAAGGTCTGGGTCAGGGCTTGCTGCGCGAGCTCGACGCCGGTTCCCTCGGTGCCCGGTGGGGGCGACGCGAAGTGGTTCAGAGGCTCCGCGACGCCCCAGAAGACCAGACCAATGCCCATTCCAGCGGCGAAGAGCAACGAGAACCAGGACATCATCGAGAACTCGGGGCGATCGTCGTCCTTGCCGAGGCGGATATCGCCGAAGCGACTCAACCCGACCCAGAGGGAGAACACCACGAACATCGCGACGATTGCCACGTAATACCAGCCGAAGCTGCTGATGACATTGGTCTGGATGCTGCCGAAGACCTCGGCTGCTGTGGAGGGGAAAATGAGTGCGAAGCCCACGAACACCACGATGAGCGCCGCGGCGGGGATAAACACGTTCTTCGCTAGTTTGGAGGGCGCGACCGGTTTTCCTTCCGTGGGGTGGCCGTCCGGCTCACCGGGTGGACTGTCGGTTGCCGGATTTCCGGACCTGAGGGACATTCGGTTAACTCCTCAAAAATTTCGATTTAGTTCAAATTAGCTATTGACACTCCGTCGAAATAGCAGTAAGACATGTTCCAGTTTACAGAGATGGGTCTCCAATTGCTAAGGAAGTCCTTAAACCGCAAACGACGGCGACCAGCCCCGGTAAGGGGACGGGTCGCCGTCGTCGGCTGATTGCGGCGCTGTACTACTCTGCTGACGCGAGCAGTTTCGCCCGTAGCTCGCGGCGCTCCCGCTGCTTCTCAGGGTTGGGTAGTGGGACGGCTGCGAGCAGCCGTTGGGTGTAGGGATCCTGCGGTCGGCGGAGGATCTGATCCCTGGTGCCCTGCTCCACGATTTTGCCGCGGCGCATGACACAGATCCTGTCGGACATGAGGTCGACGACGGCGAGGTCATGGGTGACGAACAGGCAGGCGAATCCGAGTTCCAGCTGCAGATTTTTCAGCAGTTCCAGCACCGTGGCCTGGACTGATACGTCGAGAGCCGAGGTCGGCTCATCGGCCACCAGGAGTTTGGGCTTCAGGGACAGCGCCCGGGCGATACCGACGCGCTGTTTCTGGCCGCCCGAGAGCTCGTGCGGGTACCGGTTGCGGTAGGCACGCGGGAGTTCGACCTGGTCCAGGAGCGTCTCGATGCGCTTCTGCAGATCGGCTCCCTTCGCAACCTTCGCGAGGAACATCGGCTCGCCAATGCTTTCGCCCAGGGGCAGCCGGGGGTTCAGTGATGAGGACGGGTCCTGGAAAACCATTCCCACGTTCCGGCGCAGCTCAAAGAGCTCCTTGCGGGTGGCATTCGAGATTTCCTTGCCGGTCACGGTCAGGGATCCTTCGGCAACCGGCAGCAGACCCACGGCGGCGCGGCCGATCGTCGTCTTGCCCGAGCCGGATTCACCAACCAACCCGAGGATCTCACCGGGATAAATGGCGAGGTTCGCCCCTTCAACTGCGCGGAAAGCCGGCACCCGGCCCTGCTTCGGGTACTCGATGGCAACATCGGTGAGCTGCAGGACCGCCGCGCCCCGGCTGGTATCAGCAGCACGTTCAGCCTCCTCCAGCTTCGCCTGGTTACTGCGCTCGCGCCGCATGAGCTCGTCGTGGTTGACCGCCCGGAGCTCGGTCTGTGTAGCGGCGGCCAGCGCCGCGGTGATGTCCACCTCTTCGGCGTCGTCACCACCCTGACCCAGATGGGGTACCGCTGCGAGCAGTTTCCGGGTGTACTCGTGCTGGGGGTGGTGGAAGATCTGCTCGGCCGTCCCCGCCTCAACGATTCTGCCCTTGCTCATCACCACGATGTGGTCGGCGAGGTCGGCGACCACTCCCATATCGTGGGTGATCAGCACGATCGCGCTGTTGAGTTTGCTGCGCAGGTTCCGCATCAGGTCAAGAATCTCGGCCTGCACCGTCACGTCAAGCGCCGTCGTCGGTTCGTCTGCGATCAGTAACTTTGGATCGCAGGAAAGCGACTGGGCGATCATCGCGCGCTGTCGCTGTCCGCCGGAGAGCTGATGTGGGTAGGACTTGAAGGCCTTGTCCGGGTCCGGGAGTTCGACCATGTCCAAGAGTTTCAACGCCCGCTCTTTGGCTTCCTGTGGCGAAATTTCGTTGTGCAGGCGGATCGTTTCGACGATCTGGAACCCAATGGTGTAGACCGGGTTCATCGCCGTCATCGGTTCCTGGAAAATGACCGCAACATCCCGGCCACGGATCTGGCGCAGCTTGCTTCCGGTCAGGCCGAGGATTTCCTTGCCGTTGAGCTTGACGCTGCCGGTCGTGCGGCTGTTTTCGGGCAGCAGCCCCAGGAGCGACATGGAACTGGCGCTCTTGCCGGAGCCGGATTCGCCCACGATGGCAAGGACCTCGCCGGCCCTGACCTCATAGTTGAGGTCAATGGCCGCTGGCACCCAGACCTTGTCGACGCCATAGTCAACGCCCAAGCCCTTGACTTGGAGCACAGGAACGTCGCTCCGTGGTGTCCGCCCTGAATCCGAATTCTCGATGACGCCGTTGGTCATGATTCTGCTTTCCTTCCGCCCGTGGCCTGCCACATTGTGGTGATTAGTGAACTGGCAAGGGATCCTGAAACTATATGGGTATGAGTAGCCCGAGCAATGCAGCCAACCCAGTCGTTTTCACGCCGCGGTTTGGCAAGTGGTTTGCGGGACTGACCTGGGTACTTGCCGCGATTGGCATTGTTTTGTCTGTGGTTGGCGACGGTGTTGAGGGTCTTCTCTCTGCCTGGCCGTTGCTGGCCCTGGCCTACTTCGGCTGGCTGCTGTTTTGGTACCCCTCGGTGGTGATCGACGACGACGCCGTCACCCTCAACAACCCGCTCCGATCCGTTTCCGTGCCGTGGACGGCGTTGATTCACGTCGACACAAAGTTCGCCCTGACGTTGGTCACCGTTCGCGGTAGCCACACGGCCTGGGCCGCGCCCGCGCCCGGCGTGTGGGGCACTCACCGCGGCAAACCTGAGCATGTCCAGGGCCTCCCCGAATCCAGCTATGGTCCTGCCCAGTCCATCCGGCCCGGAGATCTGAAGAACACCGATTCCGGCGCCGCAGCATTTCTGGTGCGAACCCACTGGGCCTCGCTGATTGAGGACAACCTGCTGGATGTTGACGCTACCGAAACCACCGCGGTCTCCACACGTTTTCACTGGCTCGCCATCGGCTGCGCAGTTGTCCTGGTCGCGGCGAATGTGATCGCCTTCTCCGTGGTCTAGCCGGTGAGTGCGGCGCCGTGGCTCCGCGCTCACCGGTTCGACCCTGCGTCCCGGCACTCTAGGCCTCGGGGCGGTTGGGGTCGGAGATGTCGCCGGAGTGCACTGCCTTCTTGGCGTTGAACTTCTTCTGGCGGGGGTCAAACGCATCCCGAAGGCCGTCGCCGATGAAGTTGATCGAAAGACAGATGAGGATGATAAACAGTCCCGGCCACCAGAACAGCCACGGCCGGGTATTGAACGCCTGCTGGTTGTCGCTGATCAGACTGCCCAGCGAGATGTCGGGCGCCCTGACACCGAGCCCGAGGAAGGAGAGAGCGGATTCCAGCAGGATCGCTGACGCCATCACCAGGGTGGTGTTGACAATGATCACTCCTACAGCGTTGGGCAGGATGTGCTTGAAGATGATCCGGGTATCCGATGCTCCGGCGATCCGGGCAGCGTCAACGAATTCACGTTCACGCAGGGACAGAAACTCGCCGCGCACCAGGCGGGCGAGACCGGTCCAGATGATCAGCCCGACGAAGACGCCCAGCAGGATCACCCCGGCGCTGCCCCCCAGCACATTCCGCAGGAACGTGCCGCTGCCGGTGAGGTTGTTGCCGACGCTACCCAGCACAGCGGCCAGGATGATCAGGGGGATGACAATGATGACGTCAGTGAAGCGCATCAGGACTGCTTCAACCCAGCCGCGAAAGTACCCTGACACTCCGCCGATGATGACGCCGAGGATACCGCCGAGGATACCGATGATGAACATAATCAGCAGGGAGAGCTGAGTGCCTCGCATGGTCATAGCAAAGAGGTCACGACCGACACGGTCCTGGCCGAAGGGATGATCCCCGAAGTCGAACGGCAACACCCAGGTGGGCGACCCGGTCGGCGTCGCCAACGGCGGGGTGTCCGTATAACTCCACTTCCACCAACCCGGAATTCCGGCATAGCCGATCGAACTGAACGCCAGGATGACGACGAGCACGAAAATGACCATGCTGACGACGGCGGCCGTGTTCCCGAAGAAACGCTTCCGGACGATCTGCCCCTGGCTGAGGCCGACTGACCCGTCTTTGGATTTCTCTGGCCTTACTTCTGCTGCGGTGCTCATGCTTTCACCCTCACTCGTGGGTCGAGTACCGAGTAGGCCAGGTCCGCAACGAGGTTGAAGACCAGGGCCAGCATGCCGGTAATCAGGAAGACTCCCATGATGGGATTCGGATCGACGCTACGGAGCGCGCCGACAAATAGTTGTCCCATGCCGCTGAAGGCAAAGACCTGCTCGGTGATGATCGCGCCGCCAATCAGTCCCCCGATGTCGAAGGCGACGAGGGTAGCCAAGGGGATCAGTGCGTTCCGGAAGGCATGGCGCATGACCACGGTCCGCTCCCCCAGACCCTTGGCGCGAGCCGTACGGATGTAGTCCTGGTTCATGATCTCGAGCATGGACGATCGCGAGTAGCGGCTATAGCCCGCCAGCGAGATGAGCATCAGCGCGATTGTCGGCAGCAGGAGGTGGGTAAACGTGTCGATCCCCATGATCCAGAAATCGCCATCAAGGTTGGGAGTTGACGAACCGAGGGTGGCAATTGGCCTGCCACGGATCCTGTTGTTGTCTGAGTACAGGGGCCAGGACTGCATGAACCGGTCGAGCAGGATGGTGAATCCCATAAGAAACGCGGTCAGTCCGCCCGCGGTCATGCTCTGCCTGCGGTCGTAGCCGCCCATGAAGTAGCCCACAGCAACGCCGACCAGCACTGTTGCGACGGCGAGCAGGACGATCATCAGCGGCGTCGCAAGGTCTAGCAGCGGCTGCACGGCGAAATAGGCGATCAGGCCGATACCCACGGTGATCAGCGCCGAGTAAAGAGCCTTTCGATTCTTCAATCCGGCAGTCAGCAGTGTGACCCCATAGGCGATTCCGACGCCCGCGATGACAATGACCACAGGTCCGAAGCCGGGTTCCAGGAACCAACCAGTGAGGTCGAGGAAGAACAGTATCGCCGCTGCGAAACCAAACCCTGCCGCCGCCGCGGTGAGTCGATTTTTTAGGGTTCCCCGGGCTATCAGGTACCAGATGAAGGCACTGATCAAACTGGTGATGATGATCGCGGTCAACGGGATGCTGGGATCCGCAAGGAAGGTGTTGAAGCCGATGGCCCCGTACTCCTTCAGCAGCACGGCTACCCAGAAGATGGGGAGGGAGAAGAAGAGGAACGCCATGAAAGTCACACCGTAGTCGAGCCCGCTGTACTGGCGCAGGGCGGTGATGATGCCTAGCGAGATGCCGATCAGGATGGCCAGGACTGTTGCGCCGGTGACCAACAGGATGGTTTGACCCATGGCCTGGCTGAGAAGTTGGGTCACTTCAATGCCAGCGATACTGCTGCCGAGGTCGCAGGTTGCAGCAAAGGGGATAAGGCAGCTCGCGGCTCCACCCAGCCACTCGAAGTACCGGATAGGGGCGGGGACATCCAGGCTGAGGAGGTCTGTCCGCAGTTGAATGAGTGTTTCCTTGTTTGGGACGTTGCTTTCACGCAGATCAGCCAGGGGATCGCCCGAGACTGCCGTGAGCAGGTACACGATAAAGGAAGCGCCCAACAGGATGAGCACGGCGGCAATCAAGCGCCGGACGATGTAGGTCACCATAGTTTTATAACCTCAATGTTACGGTTCCGGGGATCACCCGGCGTTGTGGCAAAAGTGTAATGCACCTAACAGCCAGCGGATATTTGGGAGATCCCAATCGCTTTATTCTGGGGTGCGAATCAGAGATTGTCTGGGCGCCAGAAAGCGCTGGAGCCAATATTCCGGCCCCAGCGCTTTCGTGGCTGGCGCATTAGGTCGTAGGTAGTCCTGAGTTACTCAGCGACGGTCCATTCCCAGAAGTTCCACCAGATGCCCTCTTGAGTCGGGCTGAAGCCCGGGCCCTCGATGGTGTCTGATGCTGCGCTGATGCCGATGGACTGGAATAACGGCAGGCCGTAGCCGGTCTCGAATAAGCGGGTGTCAACGATGGTCTGAAGCTCCTGCTGTTCAGCTTCGTCGGTGGTGATGATCAACTCGTCCATGGCGGCCTGCGCCTCTTCATCGCAGAAGCCGTTGAAGTTGGAAGCGGAGTCACAACCATACAACTGGGGGACGCCGGTTACTCCGACCCCGGTGCTCACCCAGCCGAAGATCGTTGCATCGTAGGTTCCGGTACCTAGAGCTGAACCCCACTCGTTGCCGGGAAGTCCACCATCAATGACCTTGAAACCAGCCTGCGTGGCGCTCTCGGCGATCAGGGTGTAGGCATCAACGCGGTTCGGGTTCTCGGTGTTGTACATGATGCGTACTTCTGGGGTGGCGCCGTCGAGCAGTTCCATGGCTCCTTCAACGTCAACCTCGTCGTACTCAGCGGAGCCGTTTTCTGGGACTGCCGCCTCGTAGCCAGGGGTGCCGACGTCGAAGATGTTCGAATTCCGGTGGTCGGCCTCTGGGTCGAGCGCGGCGATGGTCGATTCGATAATCGCGTCACGTGGGATCGTCTTCATGAACGCCTTGCGGACGTTCTCGTCGGCGAAGACCCCGGAGTAGTTAAGGTCGAGGTGATCGAACGAGAGCTCGTCGCCTTCGAATATATTGATTCCCTCGATGGCCTCAAGCGAGGTCAGGGTGTCGGCCGACGCCTGCGGCTGGATGACGTCGACGTCACCATTCTGCAGACCCTGGACCTGTGCCGTGGCGTCACCGATGTATCGGATCGTGATCTCATCGAGCTGGGTTTCAGGGCCCCAGGCGTAATCTTCGTTCTTGACGAGGGTCATCGACTGGTCGGGAGTCATTGAGTCAACAATGTAGGGTCCGCTGGACAAGTACATCGCAGGATCGTCAGGAAGCGTTGTGGTGTCGAATCCGGTGTTCCAGATGTCGGCCACAGCCTGGATTTCGGGGCGATCCTGGGGATCCTCGGGATCGCCTTCCGGAGTGCTCTGGATTAGTTCGATCAGTGCGGCTTCGTCGGCCAGGCCAGCCTGGGTTGCCACGACGTGGGCTGGGGTATCCAGAATGCCATAGGCAATCTCCCAGTCGGCGTAGGGCTCCGTGTATTCGATGGTGATGGACATACCGTCTTCACTCAGCTCGGGGAGGAGTGAAAGATCGAGTCCGGCAGTACTAGCCGCCGAGAAGTACGTGGTACCGGTGGTTTCGTCTTCCTCGCCCCCTTCAACCGGTGCTTCATCGTCAAAGTACCCGGAACTGATGGCCCAGGAGAGCATCAAATCGCCACCATTGATGGGCTCACCGTCAGACCAGGCAACACCTTCGTTAACCGTATAGGTGACCGTCAAGGGATCTTCGGAAACAATCTCGTACGTTCCGAAGTCCTCGTTCCGGATCACTTCGAGCTGGTCATCGATGTAGTAGAAACCCGACTTGGTGAGGTAGCTGACCTTGCCGTTGATGTCTACGTTGCCAGTGGCACTGTCGGAGTTAAACGAGGTAAAGGGGTTCACCTCGGCTACGCTGACGATTCCACCAGAGGCGCCTGCATCGCCGCTCGCATCTGGGTCAGTATTGCCGTCGCCACTGTCAGTGCTGGCGCAGGCGCTGAGTGCGAGCGCAGCAATTGCCGCGACTCCCACAGCTTTGGAAGTACGTCCGAAACGCATTCCGCCTCCTATTTCATGTTCTAGGAAAGAGCCCAATGTGGTTTACAGAGAGCTGGCACGCCAACCTTCGTAGAGTGGCGTGCCTCACATGTGTAGAAGCCTAGGGGCTAATTGTTACAGGCAGGGGACGTGGAGCCCATCGCAACCGTGTTGTTACCGAGATGCAACCAAATTCATTTCCAGCTTCCGCACAGGCTTCTCCCAGCCCCAAAGACGCCGTGCTGTTTGGCCTCCTCGGCACGGCCCAGCCACTCTGCCGGCGGTTAACCGTTCGCCGGCGTCCATAGGGCCCCACTGCTCAGCGCCAGGAATGTCACCTCTGGTCCACCACTGCGTCCGGTACACCTTGCCTTCGAAGGTCACACGACGTCCGTCGGTGTAGACCTCGTCTTTGCGCCATACGACGGGTTCTGCGGCAGCAGCCTCCTCGGCCGATAGAGAGGGTGCGGCAGTCGGAGCGGTTGACGCCGTTGCTTCCGGCGCCGTCATGCCGGATTCCGTAGCTGTTCCGCCTGGTGCCTTCGTCGCGGTGCTCGGTGGCTGGATCGCGGGCTCAGTCATCACCCGGTCGCGGGCCGGGCCTTCGGGGGTATCGCGCAGCTGATCGGACAACACGGCGAAGAGGGAGCCGTCCAGGTTCCCGGCGAGGTCCCACCACATTCCGCCACCGAGCCCCTTTTCCACAATGTAGTCGCTCTTCAGGCGCACGGTTTCGGGGTTGTCGTAGCTCCACCACTGATCGCCGTCGAACCGCCAGGCCACCCCAAGGGTCGGATCAGTAAACTCCTCGCCGACCTCGAGCAATTCGTCGTAGTCCTCGAGGCCTGGCTCTTCACCACCCGGCGCGGGTCCCGAGGCTCTACTCCACGGCTCCGCTGAGGTAGCACCCAGCCAGCCCCTGCCGAAGGCCGCGAGACCAAGCCCAAGCTGTGCGGGATCGATTCCGGCATCGAGATAGGCACTCACAGTCCGGTCGACCGAGAAACTTTCGCCCTCCTCGCGTGGATCTTCCGGGTCGCCGAAGAGGTTGCCCTGGTGGCCGGTGAGGCCCGGCTCCCACGTTCCCCACAAGTCGTAGCCCTGGATGTTTCCGAAGTCGAGGTACTCAAACAGTGCGGGGTCGTTCCAGCCGCCGGCTTCGATGACCACCGGATTTGCGGGAAGGAAGGCGCTCAGAGAGTAGGAGGCTCCGGTGCTGGCGCCGTGGGTGTCGAGTTGCTCCCGGAACTCCTGCAGCAGGAGACGGAAGTTCTCGGCGTCGTTCTCGGCGTCCACACCGTTTCCCTCAAGCCCTTTGTCGGTACCCGGCCACTCCCAATCGATGTCGATGCCGTCGAAGATACCGGCCGCAGCCCCGTCCCCTCCCCTGCCCTCGATCACCGGAAGGTTTCCCTTGATATACAGGTCGATGCAGGACGCGACGAGCGCCTTGCGGGATTCGTCGGTTGCCGCGGCGCGGGAAAAGTTCTTCGACCAGGTCCACCCGCCGATGGAGATCACCGCTCGCAGCCCCGGGTTGGCTGCCTTCAGCTGCCGGAGCTGGTTGAAGGATCCGGCCAGCGGCTGCTCCGCTGTGTCGGCGATGCCGGCGATGGAGCCGGCGGCGTCGTAGGCCATGCCGTAGTCAGCCCAGGCGTCGGAAGCGCCGTCGGAGCCGTCCGGACCACTTCCCTGGGCCTGGTTCGCCTCGAAACACGTCAGCGTCTCGTGGTGGATGTTGCCGAAGGCGTAGTTGATGTGGCTCAGGTTTCGAGCAGCGCCCGAATCCTGAAGAGTCTTCATAGAGTACTGACGCCCATAGACTCCCCACTGGGGGAAGTAGCCAACGCTGCGGTAACCGTTGATGCTGGCTGGAGTGGTGGCGGGATCGCCGGAACTCGTCTCCCCCGACGAGTCCTGGACGGAACAGGAAGCGATGCCGCTGATTCCCAGCAGGGCCACTACGGTCACGACGCCGATCCGCAACAGACGCGGGCGCACTCGTTTCATTCTTCCCTCCGGCATGGACGCGAACACCGGCAGACAGCGGCTCCTCTAGGCTACGGTAGAACGCTTGCCCAGACGTTGAAGCGTGTTCCTACGCCAAGGACTCGCCCGGAAGAGAGAGACCTGTTGAACAAGAAGCTCATAAAACTGATCCCACTGCTCGTCATTGCTATTGGCATTCTGGTGTCGGCGGGACTGTATACGGCGCTTATAACCACCAACTGCGGCACCGGCGGCGTCGCGGAACTCATCAATGATTTCCGGGATTTCCACAGTCAAGACGGATGCTGAGCCGGCGCAACCTCTCCCCCCGACTCGCGGTCTCACTCTGCTGACAGCGACTGGATATATCTGCCAATCACCGGTAGATCGACGATCATCGTGTCGCAGACCGCGCCGTAGTCAGTTCCCTCGTAGTGATGCGCCAGGCGGTCCCGCATCCGCTTGATCAATGACCATGGCACTTCGGGATGCCGGTCGGTCGTGGCGTCGCTCAAACGAGCCACATTCTCGCCAATCTTAATGATCAGTGACTCTGCCGCCATGCCCGGAACGTTGTCGGGGTCCCCGAGGTACCACTCGTCGCCGCGTGCCACGATACTCGCGCCGACGCCACCCAGTCGGATGATCTCCCGCAGCGCTGCGTCATCCCAATTATTCATACCGCGACAGCCGTCGCGGAGATCTCATGATCGGCACGCAGAACGCCGTCCGTCACCACATCGACCTCGACGCCTAGCTGTATTGACCTGAGAGGTTGGTATAACTAGCCGTCCAAGGACTTCCGGGGCCAGTGAAGTGCCATGCCCCCGGTGCACCCCATTCGTGTCCCAAATTGTATGCGGCACTTAGCAGGGTGCGAGGACCCGCACGAACGGGCCTATCAACGCGTCACCCAAGAGCAATAGGGTCTTGCACGGCCTTCACTCCAAGGATCTTTGCGGACTGCCAGGTCACGACGAGATCCCTCTGGTGAGGGCGGCGTCGAACAGCGTTCGAGCGACCTGCTCGGCCTTCCCCGTCGCCGCGGCACCGACCGGCTTCGCCTCGTAGCGGTCTTGGTTGCGAGCACGTCGCAGACGGTCGAACTCTCGTGCCGCCCTGTCCGCCGGAGGTGTGTCTAGAACCGCGCGCAAATATCGGCCGAGCGCCTCGTGCTGGCCGGGCCCATTGATGGTCCGGAAGCCGTAGGCCGCAAGCAATGCCTCGCCCGTGTCGTGACAGGCGTCGTAGGCAATGCCGTATCTGACGACGACACTGGTGAGCAGCGGCAGTTGGTTCAGGCGCTCTTCGGCCTGACGAAGAAACGCGGCCGCACGCGCGAAGTCCGCGGGCACGACGTCGAGACGTCGCGCCTCGACCAACGCGAGGACCGTAGCCTGCTGGACGCGGGTGAGCGGATTCAGCGCCACGGCAGTTCCCCGATCACGGCGACCATCGAGCCGCGGCGCACGTTGTCGAGGAAGGCGGAGGGCGCGGCGAACTCCTCAGGAGTGAGGATCGTCGGGTTCACGGGACGGTGCACCGCGGCCTCGGTCCGGGCGCACGCCTCGTACACCGCTTCCACGTTGGGCTCACCGAGCACCATGACGTCGATATCGTGCGGTGCGGGACCGGTTTCTCCTCGCATCCGCGCGGCGAAAGAGCCATAGAGGAACGCCGACTCGATCCCATCGATACGGGAGAACTCCTCGGCAAGGATCACCACGGGGCCGGTCGCGACCATGAGGATCTTGCGCAACGGGTCCACCAGCGGGCTCTCGTGGTTGGCGCGGATGAGCCTCGTGCGGCCCACATATCTCTCGCTCAGGATGCCTGCGTCCGCCAGCCGCGCCACCTCGCGGTGCGCGGTCGGGTAGGCCAGGCTGGCCCGATTGGCCAGATCGGTGACGCTCAGTTCGTCGCCAGTAAGCAACAACGTGGAGAGCATGCGGGCTTGTCCGTCCGACCGGAAGATCGGAGCGAGAAGCGGCGCCTCTGTTCTCATATAATGGATATTATCCTCCATTATATTGATCGTCAACGTCTCGGCGCCAAGTCTTCGTTCGGAACGCCGGTCTCGCCGTCCAGCGAGTGCTTCCCCGGCCGACTTGTCAGCTCGCCACGCATCGGATCGCGGACGTCGTCGTGCTGCGAACGCGTATCGCAGAGAACGCTTGGGCCTCGCGGTCTCACTCTGCTGAGAGCGGCTGGATGTATCTGCCAATCACCGGCAGGTCAACGACCATCGTGTCCCAGACCGCACCGTAGTCAGTTCCCTCGTAGTGATGCGCCAGGCGGTCCCGCATCCGCTTGATCAATGACCATGGCACTTCGGGATGCCGGTCGGTCGTGGCGTCGCTCAAACGAGCCACATTCTCGCCAATCCTAATGATCAGTGACTCTGCCGCCATGCCCGGAACGTAGTCGGGGTCCCCGAAATACCACTCGTCGCCGCTTACCACGATACTCGCGCCGACGCCACCCAGTCGGATGATCTCCCGCAGCGCTGCGTCATCCCAATTATTCATACCGCGACAGCCGTCGCGGAGATCTCATGATCGGCACGCAGAACGCCGTCCGTCACCACATCGACCTCAACACCGAGCAACTCGCTCGCGTCAGCAGCGAACGCCACGACCGTAAGCAACCCGGTGCCGGGCGATCGGGTGACCAAGATGTCCAGATCGCTGCCGTAACTGTCTGTGCCGCGCGCCGCCGAGCCGAAGACACGGAGATTGTCGAAGCCATACCGGCCCGCGAGGCTCACAAGGTCGGCACGGCGCGCAGCGAGCGCATCATGAGGCAGCGGCGGTCCGGAGGCGCTCAAGCATCTTGACCTAGACGCTGCGCCGCCCTGCCTCATAGGCGGCAACATTCGGCTGAGCAACCCCGGATCGTCGGGCAAGCTCTGCCTGGCTGAGGCCGGCAGCCTCTCGAAGCGCTCGAACTGGATTCACCATGATCGAATTATCTCGCATGATATGACTCTAGCGACAGCTAGACCGATTTGGACGCAACCGGTCACCTGAGCGCAGCCATCACCCTGAGAGTCACGAACAAGCACTTCGGTCCGGCTATCGCCCTCGTTCGTTCGGGCCCATCATTGCTCTCGCCCCCACGAGATTGATTTGCATTCTGTCCCCGAGCTCCACGCGTCACCATTGCTTGCAGCGTCGGGAAGTCCACTTGGCTTAGACAGTGAACCGGAATCAACTAGACATTAAATCTAAACTCCACCACGTCGCCGTCGGCCATGACGTACTCCTTACCCTCAATCCGGACCTTGCCTCGGGACTTGGCCTCGGCCATCGACCCGGCGTCGACGAGGTCGGAGAAGGAGACCACCTCGGCTTTGATGAAGCCGCGCTGGAAGTCGGTGTGGATGACACCGGCCGCCTCCGGTGCGGTGGCCCCCTTGGTGATGGTCCAGGCCCTGGTCTCTTTGGGCCCCGCTGTCAGATAGGTCTGCAGTCCCAGGGTGTGGAAGCCGACGTGCGCCAGCTGATCGAGTCCGGATTCGCTCTGCCCATTCATCTCGAGCATTTCGCGGGCTTCCTCCTCGTCGAGCTCCACGAGATCGGATTCAAGCTTGGCGTCGAGGAAAATGCAATCAGCGGGGGCAACAAGGTCGCGGAGCTCGGCCTGGCGTTTCTCGTTGCCCAGCACCGAGTCGTCGGCGTTGAAGACGTAGATGAAGGGCTTCGCGGTGAGTAGGCTCAGCTCCCGAAGGTGCTCCATTTCCAGTTTGTCGCTGGCCACTGAGGCGAAAATGGTGTCACCGCGTTCGAGCACCGACTGTGCCGCAACCATGGCGGCCAGCTGCGCAGGTTCGCGCTTCTTGATCTTGACTTCCTTCTCAACCCTGGGAATTGCTTTCTCAAGGGTCTGGAGGTCAGCGAGGATCAGTTCCGTGTTGATGGTTTCCATATCGGAGCGGGCATCGACCTTGCCGTCGACGTGGATGACGTCCGGATCGTCGAAGACCCGGATGACCTGGGCGATGGCCTCAGCCTCGCGGATGTTTGCCAGGAACTGGTTGCCCAGCCCCTCCCCCTCCGACGCACCCTTGACGATCCCGGCGATGTCCACAAACGAAACAGTCGCTGGCAGGATCCGCTGCGACCCGAAAATCCCGGCCAGCTGCCCCAGCCTGGCATCAGGCAGGCTGACCACCCCCACATTGGGTTCAATGGTCGCGAACGGATAGTTAGCCGCGAGCACGTTGTTGCGAGTGAGCGCATTAAAGAGAGTTGATTTGCCGACGTTGGGCAGTCCGACGATGCCGATAGTAAGAGCCACGGGAATAGAGTCTACCGTTTACCCCCGCTTCCACCGCGCCGCCGGCGGTCAACCAAAATGTCGGTGGGGACTGACATGGTGGTGCCATGGACGGATTCATTGTGGTTGTGGTTATTTTGGCAGTTCTCATTGGTGGCATTCTTGGTGCTGCGGGCATGGCGTGGACTGCACGGCCGAGAGTTCAGCGCCTGACTGAAGAACTGGACGACGTCGGCGAACGGCTGGGCAGCGCCAGCGCAGCGTTGGCCACCGCCTCAGCAGAGAATCGGCTGCTCGGGACGCAGAATCGCGAGCTCACGAATCGCTCAGCTGGTGACCAGTCGGTGCTGCGCGCCCTTGCTCCGGTCGCGGACAAGCTGAATCATCTGCAATCCCAGGTCGGGATACTGGAACGCGATCGGGTTGAGCAGTTCGGACAGCTTGCCGAGCAGCTACGCGAGGCACGGCACTCCGACGCGCAGCTTCTGTCCACCACGCATTCGCTTACCGCTGCGCTGCGGAGCAACAGTGCACGTGGACAATGGGGCGAGGTGCAGTTGCGGCGGGTCGTCGAGGCGGCCGGGATGCTGCCTCGCGTCGATTTTCTTGAGCAGGCCACCATCACGCTCAACACGGGCGCCAAGGAGACGTCCGCCCGGCCGGACATGGTCGTGCAACTACCGGGAGGGAAGCAGTTGGTGGTGGACGCGAAGGTGCCGTTGGCTGCCTTCCTCGACGCTCAGGAACTCCCCGAGGGACCCGAACAGGCGGAAAGCGGTGCCCTCAACCGGCGGGAGGCGTTGCTGCAGCAACACGCCAAGGCCCTGCGGGCCCACATCGATGCGCTGGCCCGGAAAAGGTACTGGCAGGGCGTCGACAACACCCCCGAGCTGGTGGTGTGCTTCATCCCCGTGGAGTCGGTGCTGTCCTCGGCCCTGCGCGCCGACCCGGGGCTCCTCGACTACGCCTTCACCCGCAACGTTGCCCTGGCATCGCCGGTGTCCCTCCTGACCATTCTCAAAGGTGCGGCCTACAGCTGGCGCCAGGATGTCCTGACCGAGAACGCCAAGGAGCTATTCGAGCTGTCCCGGCAACTTTATGACCGGCTCGGCACCATGGGGGAGCACGTGACGAAGCTGGGGAACTCTCTCAAGACCTCAGTGGAGAAATACAACTCGTTCGTCGGGACGCTGGAATCCAGGGTCTTGCCGACAGCCCGGCGGATCAACGAGTTCGACTCCGCGTCGCTTGCCTCGGCTCACCCGTCTGAGAAGTCAAGCCAGCTGCGCGTGCCGCCGGTGGAGTCAACCCCCCGGCTGCTCAGCGCGGCCGAGCTGCTTGACCAGGAAGACGAGGATTCCGACGACGACCGGCGCAGCGCCTGAGCTGACGGTCGACGTCGTAATCAGCCGTCTGTCAGCTCTGGGGGCGGGGGCCCCTACCCCCGACGCCGCTGGTGGAGTCCCCCATGGCTTTCAACGCGGCACGGATTTCCTTGGGCAGGGAAAAAATGATGTCTTCCTCCGCCGTCACCACCTCCTCGACGTCGCCGTACCCGTAGTCGGCGAGGAGGCGGAGCACATCCTGGACCAGGTTCTCGGGAACCGACGCACCAGAAGTCACGCCAATCGTTGCGACACCTTCGAACCAGCTCTCGTCCACCTCGTTGGCGAAATCGACCCGGTACGAGGCTTTGGCGCCGTATTCGAGCGCCACCTCGACCAACCGAACGGAGTTGGATGAGTTGGCCGACCCCACAACGATCACCAGGTCGGAACTTGGAGAGATCTTTTTGATCGCTGCCTGGCGGTTGGACGTGGCGTAACAAATATCGTCGCTCGGCGGGTCCTGCAGGGTAGGGAAGCGTTCCTTGAGAAGGTTGACCGTCAACATCGTTTCATCCACACTGAGCGTCGTTTGCGACAGCCAGATCACTCTGTCAGGATCACGCACCGTCACCTTGTCCACGTCCTCGGGACCGTTGACGATTTGGATGTGCTCGGGCGCTTCACCGGCGGTCCCTTCGACTTCCTCGTGGCCTTCGTGGCCGATCAGGAGAATGTCGAAGTCGTCCCTCGCGAACCGGACTGCTTCCTTGTGGACCTTGGTGACCAGTGGGCAGGTAGCGTCGATGGTCCTCAGGCCGCGGTCCGCTGCGGACTGGATAACTGCCGGTGACACGCCGTGAGCCGAGAAGACCACGAGGGCACCCTCGGGTACTTCGTCATTTTCCTCGACGAAGATTGCTCCTTTTTCCTCCAGCGTGGTGACCACATGAAGGTTGTGGACAATCTGCTTGCGCACGTACACGGGAGCACCGTAATGCTCCAGCGCCTTCTCGACGGCAATCACTGCCCGGTCCACCCCGGCACAATAGCCGCGGGGAGCGGCGAGCAGAACCTTACGCCCACCGAGGACGGGCTGCGCTGCGTTAATCTCCGCGGGCGAGCGCCGCCTTCGAGGCACAGAAGGCATGGGCACTGAAACTGCTGTGCTGGTCATCCTCCAATGCTAACGGCTGGAAGCCGTGCACCCCGAGGCGTCCGATGGCGATCCGCTCAGAGCTAAGCTGCCCTCGTCCTCAGTCCGCCACCCACGAGCCGTGCGGCGATGCCGATCACCAGCAGTACCACCCCGGCGCCGACCACGGCCAGACTGAGCGGCTCCCCGTTCGCCATCGACCTGGCCACCAGACCATTCTGAAAAAGCCCGGAAATTGAATCGTCGGGGCTTACGCTTCCCGCCCGCAGCCGATCCAGAATGTCAGGCAACGCCCGGACGCCAGCCCAATACAGCCCACCAAGCGCTACCGTCCCGAGACCGAGGAGGGCAAGGGTAGTGCCGCGCCGTCGCGCGAGTACCAGCGAGAGCAGGGCACTCACCCCTGCCCCGATCGCCAGCATCGGCCACAGGCCGGCGACCGCGGTCAGTTGGCCCAGGGATTCCTGGTGCGCCGGCGACCCGATCTCCACGAGGGTCTGTTCCGGCGCTGGTACTTCCACACCAAACCCCGAGCCCACCTCCTGAATGACGAGTGCAACCACCGGCGCGAGGTCAAGCCTCAGCGGCTGAGGCGACTGCACCCCCGTGGAGAGGGTGGCATCAGTGGGGAAGCTCAGGTCGTGGGACAGGCGCAGCGTCTCGTCCCACGCTGCGGGATAGTCGGGCAGCGCTGCAACGTTAGCTGCTGCATCAGCTATCAGCGGCTCAACAATTCCTACAACTGCTGGAGGAAGGCCAGCACTCGCTGTTGCTTCGGCAGCCAACGCCGAGGTCAGCTGGCCCTGAAAATTAGGATCAGCTCCGAGCGGCCCCGCCAATTCGACGAAACCTCCCACCTCGACAATATTTCTGTCGATCCAGGCGCCCGGTAGGGCAACCCCGGCCAGCACGAGTGCAATCAGCGCAAAGAACGCTGAACCAAATGTCCGCATAGTTAGTCCCCGACTCATTGTGAAAGAAGTATCGATTATGCCCTCACCCACTGGACTATTCCTCCACATTGGACCCGTGTGGACCCAGCGGGGGGCGCAAGCTGATAAACATTAAGGGAACACGGCGAGCTCGCGACGCCGTGTTCCCACCACAAGTTGGGAGTGTCACCTGATGAACGACGACGGCGCAGCGCAGCCACGCCACGCGCCCACCGGTGGGCACATGCAGGATCAGGACCCGGTCGCAGCGGACCAGGCCCAGCCCACCACGCTTCCGGCCACTGCTGCCGAAACGACCGCTGAGCGCCCCTGGCCACTTCACCTCCTCTCCGAGAAGCTGAAGGCCCATCTTGAGCGCGCCCCCGCCGCCTGGGTGGAGGGTCAGGTCATCGAGGTGAACCGCAGATCCACTATGTGTTTCGTGACGCTGCGTGATGTTGATGCCGAGGTCTCGCTGCCATTGACGATCCGAGCCAGCGTGCTTTCCCGCCTTGAGCTTCCCCTTGAGCATGGTTCTCGGGTGGTCGCCCAGCTGAAGCCCGACTTCTGGCTCAAAACCGGACGCCTGTCCATGCAGGCCTGGCAGGTCCGGCAGGTGGGTCTGGGAGACCTGCTGGCGCGCATCGAACGGCTGCGACAGTCCCTCGCCGCCGAGGGATTGTTCGCCGCACGGCTGCGCAAGCCCCTGCCACTCCTCCCCCACCGGATCGGATTAATCACCGGACGGGATTCCGACGCCATGAAAGACGTCCTCCGCAATGCCAGTCTCCGCTGGCCGGCAGTTGAGTTCGAGATCCGGGAAGTGGCGGTGCAGGGAGTGGGCTGCGTGGGCCAGGTGACAGCGGCTCTGGCCGAACTGGACGCCCTGCCCACGGTCGACGTCATCATCATCACCCGTGGCGGCGGCTCGCTGGAGGACCTGCTGCCGTTCAGCAGCGAAGAGATGGTTCGTGCTGTCGCCGCTGCGCGTACCCCCGTGGTCAGCGCCATCGGGCATGAGGCAGACCGGCCCTTGATCGATGAGGCGGCTGACCTCCGGGCGTCCACCCCCACCGATGCCGCCAAGCGGGTAGTCCCCGACGTCGCTGAGGAGCTCCAGCGGATCCGGCAGTCCCGCGGGCAGTTGTCGCGGGCCGTCGGCACCCTCATCTCGCGGGAAACGGAGCGCCTGACCCAGCTGCGCTCCCGGCCCGTGCTGTCACAGCCGGAGGGAATGGTGTCGGTACGGGTGGACGACGTCGAACGGTTGAGGGGGCGTACGCGCCTCGCCGTCACATCGGCGGTCGCCCGCGACGTCGACCGGGTGCACCACCTGCGCACCCAGATCCGGTCGTTGTCGCCCCAAAACACCCTCGACCGCGGGTACGCGGTCGTCCAGTTGGAGGGCGGCTCCATTGCCCGGGACGCCGCCGACGCACCGGCTGGGGCGCTCCTGAAGATCCGCTTGGCACGCGGGGAACTCGCCGCCACGGCGCTCGCTGCCACTTACGACGCCAGGTCCACCCACCCAAAGGAAAACCCATGAGCCAGCCCACCGCACCCATGACCGGAGATCAGGCAGCAGAACAGGACGTCAGCGGGCTGTCCTACGAGCAGGCGCGGGAGCAACTGCTCTCGGTGGTCAGCCAACTCGAAGCCGGCGGCGTGACCCTGGAACGTTCCCTGGCCCTGTGGGAACGCGGTGAAGCGCTGGCAGACCACTGCGAATCGTGGCTGGAGGGCGCCAAAAAGCGTCTCGCCGCGGCGCGTGACAAAGCCGAACAGACCGGCTGACCCTCTCAGAGAGCGGTCAGGACTGGGCCAGCCTTGCTCTTTCGGCCTCGACGTCGAAAGCCGCTGGCGGCCAACTGAGCTGCATGTCCTGGAGCGCGTCGATGATCAGCTGTTGCACAGCGATGCGGGCGTACCATTTTCGGTCCGCTGGGACTACATACCACGGCGCGTCAGTGGTCGCAGTGCGTTCGATAGCCAGCTGGTAGGCCGTCTGGTATTCGGCCCACAGTTCGCGCTCGTCGAGGTCGCCGGTGTTGTACTTCCAGTGCTTGTCCTCACGCTCAAGCCGGTCGGTCAGCCGTTTCTTCTGCTCCTCCGGGCTGATATGGAGCATGACCTTGATGATGCGGGTTCCTGCGGCAACCAGGGACGCTTCGAAGTCGCGGATGGCGCCGTACCGTTCCTCGATCACCGCTGGCTCGGCGAGTCCGCGCACGCGCTGGATGAGGACATCCTCGTAATGGGACCGGTCGAAGACACCGATCATCCCAGCCCTGGGGAGTTGCTTCTTGATGCGCCAGAGGAAATCGTGGCGTTTCTCGGCAGCAGTGGGTGCCTTAAACGCGTAATGCTTGACGCCCTGTGGATCGACCGCGCCGACCACATGGTGGACGATCCCACCTTTTCCCGCAGTATCCATCGCCTGCAGAACCACCAACAGCGAAATCTCGCTGCCAAACCTGCTTTCGGCAAACAGTTTCGTCTGCAGTTCCGAGAGCTGGGCGCGTTCCTCGGCCAGCTTGATCTGGCCCATCTTCTTGCCCCCCGAAAAGCCGGGGGTCGACCGGGGCTGGATCGACGCGAGATCTACATCCGGCCCAGCGAGCAGTGCCTCGGTGGGGCTGGTGGTGAATGCTGAAGTAGACGGCATGGTGTCCTTCCAGGGGCGCTTTAGGGCTTGTAGGTGCTGAGGAATTCGGCGAGCCTACCGATGGCGTCCTCAAGGTCGTCGACGTTGGGCAGGGTAACCATCCGGAAATGGTCAGGGTTGATCCAGTTGAAGGCCCTGCCGTGGGAGATCAGGATCTTCTGCTGCTTCAGCAAGTCGAGGGCAAACTGCTCGTCGTCCTTGATCGGGTACATGTCCGGGTCGAGACGGGGGAACAGGTACAGTGCTCCCTGCGCCAGTTCGCAGCTCACCCCCGGAATCTCGTTCAACAGCTCGTGGGCCCTGTCCCGCTGCTGTTTCAGCCGACCCCCGGGCAGGATCAAATCGTTGATACTCTGGTGCCCGCCCAACGCCGTCTGGATCGCGTGCTGGGCCGGAACATTGGCGCACAACCTCATATTGGCCAGCAGGTTGATTCCCTCGATGTAATCAGCTGCCTGGTGCTTGGGTCCGGTGATGGCCATCCAGCCACTTCGGAATCCAGCGATCCGGTAAGCCTTCGACAGCCCACTGTAAGTGAGGCACAGGACGTCGTCCCCGGTGACAGTTGCCGCGTTGATGTGCACAGCGTCGTCGTACAGGATCTTCTCGTAGATTTCGTCGGCGAAGATGATGAGACCGTGCTCGCGGGCCAGGTTCACCATGCCGTCAATGATGGATCGGGGATAGACAGCACCCGTGGGGTTATTGGGGTTGATGAGCACAATACCCTTGGTGCGGCTGGTGATCTTGGCCGCGAGATCCTCCAGGTCGGGCCACCAATGGTTGTCCTCATCGCACAGATAGTGCACGGCAGTGCCACCGGCCAGGGACACCGACGCCGTCCACAGCGGGTAGTCCGGCGCCGGGACCAACACCTCGTCGCCGTTGTTCAACAGGGCCTGCAGGGAGAGGGTTATCAGCTCGCTGACCCCGTTGCCGAGGTAGACGTCGTCGACACCCATGTGGGTGAGACCCCGGCCCTGGTAGTACTGCACCACAGCGGTCCTGGCGGAAAAGATCCCGCGGGAATCACTGTACCCCTGGGCCTTGGGTAGGTGGCGGATCATATCCACCAGAATGGCTTCGGGAGCCTCGAACCCGAACGGTGCGGGATTGCCGATGTTCAGTTTCAGGATCCGGTGCCCCTCCGCCTCCATGAACTTGGCGTGATCGAGCAGCGGCCCCCTGATGTCGTAGAGAACGTTTCGGAGCTTGGTTGACTGCTTGAATTCTGCCATTTACACAGGATGCCACAGCCGGGCGGCGGGAGAGGTGATTGGCGCCCAGCCGCACGCCGCCGCCCGCTTTCGTTACGGCTACCGGAGACGCTCTGGATCACCGCAACACGGACAGTCTGGGCATCAACACCTGACGACGGTGGGGCGATCCCGCCGGTGAAGTGAGAGCTGATCCGCCCGGTAAAGCCGTACTGTTGGAGTATCTCCACTGCTGATCCTTAGTGGTGATTCCCCATCACCAGGGCAATGTCGACCAGTCCCACCCGGTCAAGGTCCGGCAGCTCAGCGAGGTCAACCCAGGCAGCCCGGTCGGTGGATCCGTTGGCCTCGTGGCGGAGGAAACCTTGGACAGTGTGCGCCCGATAGACAACCCGCAAGGCGTGCAGGGGCCGAGTGGAATCGCTTAGCCGCTCGGACGCTGGGATGTGCAGGCTGTCGATTCCCAGCAGTTCATCGAGGTCTGCGGTGTACCCGGTTTCCTCGAAAATCTCCCGGACCGCCGCGGCGGGCGCATCCTCGCCGAGTTCGAGTCCGCCCCCGGGGAGCGTCCAGCCGGTAGCACCCGATTCGTTCCAGTGCGCCAGGAGGATCTTGCCGTCGTTGATGATCAGCCCGTAGGCTCCGACCCTTGTGTCCCAGGCAGCAGTCATGGCGCCTAGTCTAGCCAGCCGGCCAGGCAGCCGGAACCCAGGCTTGACCTGGCACCGGAAAAGTTAACTACTTAACGGTATGGATCTTCGACAATCGACAGTCTTCAAGCTCCACCGGGCGACAATCTTGGTGAATAAGGTGTCGGATGAATACCTCGCCGCCCACCACGGAATCCGCTATGCACCCTTCCTGGTCTTGCTTGCCGTCCGCATCGCCGGCCCCTCCCCACAGCAGGCTATCGCCCGGTCGCTCGACGTGAGCCGGGCCTCGGTCACCCAACGCGTCCATCAGCTGAAGCGGCTTGGTCTGGTGGATGTCACGATTAGCGCCCAGGATCAGCGGGCCAACGTGGTCGCACTGACGATCCCCGGCCGACGCCTGACCGATGCTGCCTGGCATGGTTTGGAAGCAACACTGGACGGCGTCGACGATGGTGTCGACGACGCCGGACTCAGGCGCCAGCTCGACCTTCTGATTGCCAACTGCACGGCGGCGCTCGATGACCAAGCCAACTAAGCAAAGGATCCGCTGATGTTCCCCTCTCCCATCATCGTCGCACCCATGGCCGGCGGGGCATCCACCCCGGCACTGGTAACCGCGGCGGCGCGGGCCGGCGGCCTCGGCTTCCTGGCTGCCGGGTACAAATCGGCGGACGGCATGCGCTCGGAGATTGCCGCGGTCCGGGCCGGCGGCTTACCGTTCGGGGTCAATCTCTTCGTGCCGGGCCCTCCGGCCAGCAACAGTGAAGAGCTATTGGCCTACCGGGACACCCTGAGCGCGCTCGCGGACCACTATGGGGTGGCCCTCCCCGAGCCCCGCTACGACGACGACGCCTGGGACTCCAAGATCGACTCACTGCTGGCCGAGCCGGTGCCCTTCGTGGGCCTGACATTCGGCCTTCCGGACCGCTCGGTGATTAGGGCGCTCCAGGACCGTGGCACGGTGGTGATCGCGACAGTGACCCGCCTTCGGGAGCTTCTTATCGCCCAGGACCACGCGGTGGACGCCGCCGTCATCCAGCATGACTCGGCAGGGGGTCATAGCGCCGTGTTCGACGCCGGCGCTGCGGCGGGCGGATCCGCCGTCGACGCCGCAGCCCTGACGGCCGACCTCATTCCGCACGCGACCGTCCCGCTCATAGCTGCGGGCGGATTGACTGGTGGCACAGATATCCGGCGGGTGCTCGCGGCCGGGGCCACCGCGGTGCAGTTGGGCACGCTGTTTGTGCGCACGCATGAAAGCGGCGCCCGTCAGGCGCATAAGGATGCACTCGGGTCTCCGGCCTTCACCCGGACCGTGATGACCCGGGCGTTCAGTGGTCGTCCGGCACGGGGCCTGGAGAACCGATTCATCAGGGAGCACCGCGATGCCCCGCTGGGATACCCCGAGCTGCACCACGTGACGGCGCCCCTGCGGGCCGCGGCGGCTGCGATGAGCGATCCCGGTGGCATGGCGCTGTGGGCGGGCACCGGGTATCGCGCTGCCTCCTCGATCGGGGCAGCCGATCTGGTTGGCCTCCTGTTGACTGGTCTGGACCGCTAGGGTGGAGGTCAACCGCCGTCGTTCACAAGGAAGTGGCTTGCCCATGGCCGAAGACGCCGCACCCGAGTCACTTGCCCCCGCCGCGCGGGGAAGAGACGCCCTGGTGCTCGATCAAACCGACCAGCAGATTTTGAGGGAACTGGTCGCTGACGCCAGGATGACCAACGCGCAACTTGCCGAACGGATCGGAGTAGCCCCCTCCACCGCCCTCCTGCGGACCCGGGCCCTGGTGGAGCGAGGCGTCATCAGCGGGTACCATGCACAGCTCGACTTCGCGGCGGTAGGCCGGGCAGTGCAGGCGATGGTCTCGGTACAGCTCAAGGGCCACAACCGCGAAGAGATTGATCGGTTCACGGCGCGTGTTCCGAATCTGCCCGAGGTGGTGTCCACCTTCCATGTCGCAGGATCGGTGGACTATCTGTTGCATCTCGCCGTGCCCAGCACCGATGTCCTCAGGGACTGGGTCCTGGATCATTTGACAACCGATCCGGTCGTGGGACACACCGAGACCACCCTCGTGTTCAATCACTTGCCCGGCAACACCGGGGTGCTTCCATAACCGACTGTCTACGCAGCGCCCACCGCGGAGGAACCGCTCGTGCGGCGCAGGCTTACCGCCGACAGCGTCAGTGCCGCGAGCGCTATCAGGGCGGCGAATCCTGTCACCGAATGATCGAGTCCCCACACCTGCGCCGCCACTCCCAGGCCAACTACCGGGAGGGCGCTTCCCAGATAGGTCAGGACATACAGGGTGCTGATGATCTGGGCGTGCTGCGATGCCTCCACCTGCAGGGATACCTCGTTGAAGACCACCCGAAACGCCACGCCCTGACCCGCGCCAGCGGCGAGGCACACCAGTACCAGGAGCGGCACGCTGTTGAGGGCGCCGGCTACTGGGATCAGCGCGACCGCCACGCCCAGCAACCCCAGCCCCCACCCCACGACGTGCCGACCCTGGATCCTCATCAATTGACTGAGCGCTGACGCGGTCAGGACCAGAGCCGCCAACAATCCGATCAACGGGCGGGAATCGACCCCGGCTAGTGAGGCAAAGTAGGTGGGAGCAAGGCTGAGAGTGAATCCAAAGACGGCGAAGCTGAGAAACCCTACCGCTGAGGCGGTCCAGAAGGCCCGCCTCGCTGCCCTCGATACCGCTGGACGGCGTGGTCTCAACACGCTGAGCCGGGAAACCTCAGTGGCGGAGTGGATGGCCGGCCGGGCCTTCAGCGTCAGGAGGGGAATCAGGAGCACCAGCAGCACTGCCGAATACAGGGCGAAGGGTGTACGTGTGGGGTCCGGCAGGAGGGACAGCAGACCCCCAATGACGGGGCCTGCTGCCACACCGCCAGCTGAGGCCAGGAGCGTGAACCGGGAGGCCCAGTCCGGCCGATGCGGCAGTAGGTCACGCAGCGCAGCCGAACTGGCCCCCGTAGCCAAAGCCACCGATGCACCCTGCAGGCAGCGTCCCAGCACGAGTGTGGGTAACGAGGAAGCGGCACCGAAAACGCTGGCACCAGCAAACCCGATCAGGATGGCGAGCACCAGGGCAGCGCGCCGACCGACATGATCCGACCAGTGACCCACCAGGAGTAGCCCAACCACTAGCGTGACTACATAGGCAGAAAAGGCCACGGTGACCTCCAGCGGCGAAATCCCGAGTTCGAGCTGCAGCAGTGGGTAAAGCGGAGTTGCAAGGTTCGCACCGATCAACAGCGTCGAGATCACCACCGCGGCAAGTACAAGCCGGCTCCTCACCGACGCATCCCAGCCCCAGCGCGCCCGGTCGGACGGCTTCATCCGCAGCTCGCTGAGCACACTCACGCTGACTCCAGACAGTAGAACAAACAGCACATATCCCCTACATTCTGGAACCTGACGGATCATTGGGGAAATCTGAGGCAGTAAACTTGGATGTAATTGTCAATTTCCGGCCGTGATGTTGAAGGGAAGTGCTCGCAATGAGCAAATTGGACCGCGTCGACATCCGGCTCCTCCTGGAGCTGGTCCGCGATCCGCGGGCTCAGATCGGTGAACTCAGCGACCACCTTGGGGTGGCCCGCAACACCGCCCAGTCGCGCATTCGACGGCTGCTCCGCTCCGGGACGCTCCGGTCGGGCGGCAGGGAACTCGATCTTGAGGCCCTCAACTACGACGTCGCCGCTTTCGTGACCATTGAGGTGGCACACCGCGAGCTCGACGGCGTCATAGCGGGCCTGCGCCGCCTCCATCAGGTGCTTGAGGTGCATGAGATTTCGGGGAGGGGCGATATCTGGTGCCGGGTGACAGCAACTGACACCCCCCACCTGCAATCAGCGCTGCGATCAATTCTTCGCATCAAGGGTGTCATCCGGACCGAAACGGTCCTAGCATTGCACGAGCACATCCCGTATCGGACTGAACCCCTGCTGCGGACCCTCGCCGAGGAACCGTAGCTTCGGCCCAGCTCTCATGTGCGTCTCATCTATTGGGAGGATACTGGGACAATGAAGTCCTCAGTGCTCCCCGCCTGGTTGGTAGGTGTGGTCTGCGCTGGCGGCTTGATGGCTGCTGGCGCCGGGCTGGTCGGCTCCCTGAACGATCCCGTTCCCGAAGACCTGGGATCGTCGGTGGTCGAAATCACCCCTTCCACCCCGCGACCTGCGCCAACCACCCAGACGCAGACATCGTCACCGTCCCAGTCGCCATCGCCGTCGGGCACCGCAGGAGCAGAGGACGACGGCACTGAGCCCGATCCGGTTCCGCCACCAACATCAGACGCCCCCGCACCCCCGGAGGTCGTGCCGGCCCCACTCCCCGTTCCCGGCGGCGGTGATGACGGCCCCAACGAGCTCCTGGATGGCGGAGGCCTCGACGACAGCTGGGATGACAGTGGCGGGGTCGACGGCGGTGGTGGCGACGGCGACGGTGGCGACGACGGCGACGGTGGCGACGACGACGACGGTGGCGACGACGACGGTGGTGGCGACGGGGATGACTAGGCCGTCGAATAGCCCGGGCTCGGACGTGCTTCGACCTTCCCCCCGCAACCGCCATAATCAGTCACCCCAGAGTCCGGCCGGTCTGCCGCGACCCCCATCCGAGGCTCTTAGCCGGACCCTTGCCAAGGGGATAGATCAGCCGCCGACACCCGGGCACGGGGACACCGCGGCACCCCCTCCACAACGGGGGCGACGCACCTGGGCCCGGATCATCTCAGCACTGCGGGGCTATTGGACGGTCAGAACCCGCGTACTTGGGGCGGTGCTCGCGTTGTCTGCCCTGGGGTTGCTGGTGGCGGGGTCCGCTGCGTACGCGCTGCAGCGCAGCGATATCAACGCCGACATGGACGACTCGCTGGAACGCAACTTTCTCGAGTTCGAATCCCTCCTCGATACCGGCATTGACCCGACCACGCGAGAAGACTTTACCGAGGCTGAAGAGCTCATCTTCATTGCCATGCAGCGCACCCTCCCATCGCCCACCGAAGGCATGCTGGGGATGCGGAACGGTGGAGCGGTGCTGCTGGCCAACCCTGCAGTGCAGCTTCGGTTGGAAGATGATCAGGAACTGGTCGACTACGTGGCAACACAGGCGGACCTGTCACGGGTGAGTGTCTCAAGCATTTCGACGGCGGAGACCACCTACCGTGCGTTAATCGTCCCCATCCAGTTGTCGGCTGATTCCTCCCCCAGCCAGTATGTCCTGGCCTTCGATGCGAGGGCCGAGCACGGGCAACTCAACCAGACCTTCGCAACCTTCGCCCTGATCAGTTTCGGAACGCTGGTCTTCATTGGTGTGGTTGGCTGGCTGTTGGTCGGCAACCTTCTCCTGCCGATCCGGCTGCTGCGTGACACTGCCCAACGCATCGGGGATTCGGACCTGTCCGAACGGATACCCGTGTCGGGCAATGACGACCTGTCGGACCTCACTCGGACCGTTAACGCCATGCTGGAACGGCTGGAAGGATCTTTCACGTCACAGCGCCAACTGCTCGACGACGTCGGCCACGAACTGCGAACACCCATCACCATCGTGCAGGGACACCTCGAGTTACAGGACTCCGACGATCCCGCCGACGTCGCCATGGTGCGCGGGATCGCGTTGGATGAGTTGGATCGGATGCGACTCCTGGTGCATGATCTGGTCACCCTCGCCGGCATCACCCGGCCCGGGTTTGTGCGGCAGGAGCAGGTGGCTGTCGGGCGTTTGACCGACGAGATCCTGGATAAGGCGCGCCCGCTGGGATCCCGTCGCTGGACCATCGATGCCCGGGCCGAATCCTCCTGCCTGCTCGACTCCCGACGGATTACCCAGGCGTGGTTGCAGCTTGTGGTCAACGCCGTGAAATTCTCGGATGCCGGATCAACCATTGCGGTGGGCTCACGACTGGACTACAACGGGCTGGCACTCTGGGTACGGGATGAGGGAATCGGAGTTCCGGCGGAGGATCAAAAGCGCATTTTCGAACGGTTCGCGCGGGGCGCGCACGGCCGCCGTACCGAAGGTTCAGGCCTTGGTCTGACGATTGTCAGTGCCATTGTCGGCGCCCACGGTGGTACGGTTCGCCTGGAATCCGCCCGCGGCGCCGGGTCCACCTTCACCATGGTGCTGCCGCTCGATCAGCGGGCGGCAGACAAATCAGAGGAAGTAAGAGATTGAGCCAGATCCTAATTGTCGAGGATGAGGACCGCATCAGTTCGTTTGTTGCGAAAGGACTCCGGTCAGCAGGATACGCGCCAACTGTCGCCGACAACGGGAGAGATGGCTATCACCTTGCCCAGACCGGGGATTTTGAGCTGATCGTGCTCGACCTGGGATTACCCGATCAGGATGGGTTCACCGTGTTGCGGCGCCTGAGGGAATCCAGGAACACCACCCCGGTCATTATTCTGTCCGCAAGGAGCTCAATCGACGACACCGTTGCGGGACTGGAGGGTGGCGCCGACGACTACATGGCCAAACCATTCCGGTTTGAGGAATTGCTCGCCCGGGTACGCCTTCGGCTGCGCCAGGAGACGACCACCGCCGACAGTTCGGTGTTGACCCATCAGGACCTGCAGCTCGATCTCAGGACCCGTCGCGCCGCGGTCGGCGGCAAGGAAGTCGACCTGTCGGCACGCGAGTTTTCCCTCGCCGAGGCATTTCTCCGCAATCCTGGCCAGGTGCTGAGCCGCGAACAGCTGCTCTCCCGAGTCTGGGGCTACGATTTCGATCCGGGTTCCAACGTGGTGGACGTGTATGTTCGCTATCTTCGGAACAAGCTCGGTGCGCAACGCTTTACGACTGTCCGCGGGATGGGATACCGGCTCACCTCGGACGAGTCCTGAAGGGTCCCTAACGCGGGAACAGCGGCGGCGGGACCAGACACGCTGGGGCCGCCGCCGCCAACACCACTTCCCTGCGCCTCACAGGTCGGTGGTGTTGGAACTCCGGAATGCTAGGGGAACACCCCGGAGTCCCGGCCAAGGGAGCTGGTTCCACACACCGTGGACCAGCCCTGTGATCGAGTCAGCCTCCGCTTGAGGCGCTGGGGGCAGACACGCCGCTGGAACCCGAATCGGCTGCGCCTCCTGCCCCGTCCGAGGGGGGAACCGGTGCTGGGGCCGGAACCACTACCGGTGCTGGGGCTGGTCCTGGGACTGGTATGGGGACCTGGACGGGCGCTGGTGCTGGGACCGGCGCTGGTCCCAGCGCTGGTGCTGGGACCGGCGCTGGTGCTGGCGTTGGTGACATCGTGGGTGGCACCGATGACGCGCTGTCGGCGGTTGGCGCCGGAGCTTCTGGAGAGCGAGGCGAGGGAGATGGCGATGGCGAGGGGTCAGGGTCCGCACTATCTAGGATGGTGGCTTCGCTGCCGGCGCCGTCGCCGGGCTGACGATCCTCGCGGGACACCGCATCGCCGCCAGATTTACCGACGTCGGTTCGGTTAATGCTGGAGCCAAGGTCCATGGGGTCGTGCGTACTGTCAGCAACTGCGACTCCCAGACCGAGTGCCATCACGCTCAGGGAGCCGGTGGCGATCCAGATGTTTCGCTTTTGCATGGTTAGGTCCTTTCACAGTCCGCGGTGAGGCTATGCACATCACTGTGCACGGCGATTGTGAGACGGAAAGGAGCTGATCATGAGAGACCTCTCACAATTGGTCAGCGGTGAAGCACGAGCGCTTGATCGGCGAGGCTTTCGGCAATGGCGAGTCGTTGCAGCGCATCGCTCTGCCAGGAGTTTGGGTCCCGAGCCGTCGCCCGATGCTTTGCCCCAGCCACGAGGGTCAGCGCCACCCCGGCGGCGCGGCCCCGGAGCGCCGCAGGATGTACTTCCTGATCGAAGACCGCCAGGAAGCGATTCAGCGTCTGAGGGATATGGGTGTAGCGACTATCCACCGCGGGCAGGACCGCCAGGTGCCCGACAAAGCAGGCCAGATCATCCACCAGGTGTCCCGGGCCAAGGGCATCGACGTCGAGCAGTCCTGAGACAGTGTCGCCGGTGATGAGGAGATTCGCCTCGTAGAAGTCTCCGTGGGAGGGAACCCGTGGACCGGCGTCGACCTCTGCCACCAACCGGTGCACCCTTGTGGCAAGGGCCGAGATCCTCGACTGTTCACCGGGCAGCACGGCTGCGGCTCCTCTGGCGTAGTCCTTGACACGGACAGCCCACGCCGGGCGGTCCGGGAGGTGCATCGCTCCCGCGGGGAGATTCTGCAGCAGATTTACGAGAGTTCGGGGCTGGAGCGATTGCGCGCCGTCGCTCATCAGTAGTTCAGCCAGCAGCGTGCCTGCCGCCGGGTGCATCGCCAAGACGTCTTGGGCGGGCACCTCGATCAGTGCTGGCGCTGGGATGCCCGCGTCGATGAGCAGCCGGTGGCGTTTGGCGAGGTGGGCACCCTGTCCACTTCTGAGCACCTTGAGGTAGCGGCGCTCGCCTCCGAAATCAGCAATCAGGACTGCCCGTCGGAGCGGCCGGTAACTGACTGTCGCGAGGTCGGGTACTGTCGCGGCTGAGCGGCCCGTAACCTGCACGCCGGCAAAGAGCGTGCTTCCGACTGAGGCGGCATCGCAAGCCCAGGACAGTCCTGGCAGCAGCGGGTCGTTGGGGTGCTCCCACACGGTGAGAGTGGTGGCACCGTCGGGGCTGCTGAGCTGGACCGTTGCCGGGGTGTTGGCCGGCAACGCGGCAGTGCTGATGCACAGGAACTCAGTGGCGACGAGTCCACCTTTTGCTTCGATCTGGACCTGGTAGATGCCGGTTGCTCCGGCCCCGGGACGGTGGTGGATCTGGACGAGGGACCAGCTGGTGGGCTGCTTGCCGAGCGTTGCCAGAGCGAGTCGCAGCGGTTCGGCGGCGCCATCGCCTTCCAGTAGGCGCAGTTGCGCGGCTTCGGCCCCGGGATCGGGTGTCGAGGGCCTAGGCCCGGCGACGCTGCAGGACGTCATCAAGGTTCATCCTGCCGGTGGCGGGATGGGCGATAGCGCTGCTGCCCGATGAATGGTCTGCGCCGTCGACAACTGGTGGAGTGGCCCCCTGCTTGAGGGAAGTCTTCGACTGGGCTTTAGGGGCCTCGGGAAGTTCAAGAGGTGCTGGAGCCTGGCGTTCAACTTTCGCTGCCGCGACGTACATCGGTTTGGGGACCTCGACCGGCTGCCATGGTGTCCCCGTCGGCGGGGCTCCGGTCCCGGCGTCCGCGACAGGTGATCCGGTGGATGACGGGTCGGCGCCCGCAGCGACGGCGAGGGCCGCCTGGCGCAGTTCGGTGGCGGTGAGGTTTGATGCTGCGGGGGCCGTCCGCTTGGCGGCTGCAGCATCGCCGTCGACTGGGTCCGGCCTCTCGGCGTCAAAGAGGTTAGTCTCGCGGCGCGGCGCCTGAGCGACGCTGCTGGTGCGGGGGGTATCGGAACGCGCTGACATCGCGTCGGCGAAGGCGGCCTCGACCTTGCGACGCCGGTCCCGGATGGCGAGGAAGCGAAGACCCGCTACGGCGAGCAGGAAGACGAGAAAGGCCGCAGCAGGCAGGATCCAGGGGACAAGGGAGAGCACCGCGAGAGGCGTGCAGATCACTGCTGCCAGCACCGCAATTGCGCCCACGAGTGCGACCGCTGTGCGGTCACGCCTGATACTGAACAGGGGTCGCTCCCCCTGACTGGCGACGGATGTTCCGGCCGTCCGGGTGTGGGAGGTTTCGTTGCTGTATGCGGACATTTCCATGATGCTCCCCTGAGAGACTCGACTCTCGGCTGTTGCGGGCGGTACTAGGTCAGAGGTGGCAGCCAGCTCGACCAGCAGTGCTGGCCTGCGGATACGCAGAACGTAGGGGGCAACCCAGATCAGCCAGAGACCGACGATCGCGGCAAGCACCACCGAGCTGTTCATAGAGAAGTCCACGTCTAAAACGGTAGGTCGTTGACCCTGCTCAGGAGAGTATTGCCGGGGGTGTGTCGTCGCCGGGTTGGTGCACACCCGGTTCGCTGCGACCTGATGGTTGGTGCTCCTGCCACCGAGCCAGCACTCCTTCGGGTACCTCGTCATGAGTCAGCGCGAAGGTTCGGTGATCGGCCCACTGCCCGGCGATGTGCAGATAGCTCCGGCGTAGGCCCTCATCCCGGAACCCGAGCTTCTCGACCACCCGGAGACTGGCCGCATTCTCTGGCCGGATGTTGATTTCCATCCTGTGCAGACCGAGGCTTTGGAAGCAGTAGTCGGTGACCAGAGCGACGGCGGTCGGAGCGATCCCCCGGCCGGCGCACTGGCGATCCACCCAGTAACCGAGCGTCGCGTTCATCGCCGATCCCCAGACGATTGTCGAGACCGTCAATTGGCCGACGATCGCCGTCTCGCGGTGGTAGGGGCTGCGTTCAGTGATGAGAAACGGAAGGCTTGTGGCGTCCCGTGCCTGCCGCCTGAGTGACCGCACCATTTCCGGGTAACTCGGCAGGTAGCCCCCCGGCGCAGGGTTGGATGCCTCCCAGGGAGCCAACCAATCGGCGTTGCGCTGCCGTACGGCCGACCACGCTTTCTTGTCCCGAAGACGGACCGGCCGGAGCACCAGGTCACCAGTCTCCAGGGTCACCGGCCAGGTGAATTGCCCGCTCATTGACTTGGGCTAATGGTCCAGGGAGTTGGTGAAGCTCTTCAGCCACGTCTGAAGGTCTGGCCCCAGGTCCTCGCGCTCCGAGGCCAGTGTGACCACTGCCTTGATGTAGCTCAGCTTGTCGCCGGTGTCGTAGCGCCGTCCGCGGAACACCACGCCATAAACACCCGATCCCTCGCCGTCCGCAGCGGCGAGTGTCTGCAGCGCGTCAGTCAACTGGATTTCTCCGCCACGGCCCGGCCCCGTGGTTTCCAGGACGCCGAAAACCCTCGGGTGCAACACATACCGGCCGATGACAGCAAGGTTGGACGGCGCCTCGTCGACGGCTGGCTTCTCAACCAACTCCCTGACCCGGACGTAGTCCTCGCCATCAATAGCGGAGATGTCAGCGCAGCCGTAGGCGCTGATTTGATCCGGTTCAACCTCGATCAAGGCAATCACCGATCCCCCGGTCTTTTCCTGCACCTCGATCATGGTCTGCAGCAGCACATCGCGCTCATCTATGAGGTCATCGCCCAGCAGGACCGCGAACGGCTCCTTGCCGACGTGCAGCTTCGCCCGGAGCACAGCGTGTCCAAGACCCTTCGGGTCGCCCTGGCGCAGGTAGTGAATATCCCCGAGTTCGGAGGGGTATCGCACGGCCGCCAGCTTCTCAAGATCACCCTTGGCCTCAAGCGTCTGTTCGATGAAGGGCACCCTGTCGAAGTGGTCCTCGAGGGACCTCTTGTTTCGACCGGTGATCATGAGGATGTCGGTCATGCCAGCGTTGACAGCCTCCTCGACCACATACTGGATGGCTGGCTTGTCCACTACCGGGAGCATCTCTTTGGGCATCGCCTTCGTGGCGGGAAGAAAGCGCGTGCCAAGTCCCGCAGCGGGGATGACAGCCTTGTTCACTCGTGAGGTCATGACACCACCCTACATAATGGCAGCGTCCTGACAGCGCCACATACCCGCGGGCATCACGGGCGTGGTGGGCGTCGGTAAAGTGGAGGGGTATGGAACCCACCACCCCTGCGGAGCTCAAGGAAGCTGCCCGGCACCGCTTCCGCGCCGCACGTCAGACGATGTCCCGGGAAGACCGCGCGCTCTCCACCACCGGTCTGCAGCGCCGGGTGTCTGAATGGTTGCTGCACCAACCGGCCACAGCAACCGAAGGCCCGGTGGCCGCCTATCTGTCGGTGGACCCGGAACCCGGGACACTTGCGCTGCTTGACACGCTCACACGGAAAGGATTGGACGTCGTTGTGCCGATCTGCGAGCCGGACTATCAACTTTCCTGGTGCAGGTGGCGCAGCGGGGTCGAACTGCACCCGAGCCCCCGTGCCCCCCTGCTTGAACCGGTTGGTCAGCGATTCCACTATGCCGAACTGCTCGATAGCCATGGCGGGTTCACTCTGGTCCTGGTGCCGGGTCTCGCTGTCGACCGCAGCGGTACCCGGCTCGGCCAGGGCGGAGGCTACTATGACCGGTTCCTTACTCAACTGCGGTCAGCCGTCCCGGACGTCCCGGCAGCGGCGTATCTGTATGAGCATGAACTGTTGCCGGAACGGTCTCTGGCCGCCACGGCGCTGGACATGCCGCTCGCCGGCGTCTTCACCCCGTCGGCGTTCCACCGGATCGGGCCAGGCGATGCGGCGGTGTAGACTTGGCACTCGGGACCCTAGAGTGCCAGCCGATACCGGTTTGGGTGATCAAGCCCCCAACGAAACTTAGCTCGTCCAGGAGGATTCCTTTGCCTACATACGCATACGCCTGTAGAGACTGCGACCACGCTTTCGACATCCACCAGGCCTTCGCGGATGACTCGCTGACCGTGTGCCCGTCGTGCGATGGCTCGCTGCGCAAGAAGTTCAACAGCGTGGGGGTGGTGTTCAAGGGCTCAGGGTTCTACCGCAACGATTCCCGCGATAGCAAAAAATCGGTTGAGGTGGGGGCCAGCGGCTCCGCCGCAACCACCTCAACGTCGTCCGGCTCCTCCACCGGGGGGTCCGACGGCGGAAGCAGCAACTCGACTGCTACCAAGGATTCTGCCCCTGTGGCGAAGAAACCGGCGCCGACCACAAAGACCACCGCCGCCGCCAGCTAGGACTCCTCCTGCACCGCGACGGGTCATCCGGCGTGTTATCCACATAGCTTTCCCGGTTCCGCCGGGGTCTCCACCGATGTCCTAACCTGGATGGATGGCACCCGGAACGGCTCCCCAGCGGCAAGCATGGGCCCACCACTTCATCCGCCGGTTTGTGTTTCGCAACCGCCGGCTTTTAGCGGCCCTGCTGTTGTGCCTAGCCGCGGCGCTCACGGTCGAGGCGTTGATCCCGCCTGAGCAGACGCGGGTAACGGTGGTTGCGGCGGCGGCAGATCTGCCGGTCGGCACAGTCCTGACGGCCGGCGACCTGGCCACGCTGAACCTTCCGCCGGAGGCCGTCCCCTCCACGTCCTTCGCCGATCCCGGCGCTGTCGTCGGGGAACAGCTTGCCGTCCCCCTGCTCCGCGATACAGTCCTCGCACCGACGTTCTTTGTAGGATCCGGGCTCCTCACCGGCGCCCCCGCCGGGACGGTGGCCGTGCCAGTGCGTCCGGCCGATCAGTCGACAGTTCAGTTACTCTCCCCGGGCCAGTACGTGGACGTCGTCCTCAGTTCGGGGAACGGTTTTGAGGTTCCAGCGACGGCAACTGTGATCGCCCGCGGGTTGCCGGTGCTGTGGACCTCAACTTCGGTGAAGGCCCGCGCCCCGGAGCCCTGGCCCGGCGACGCCAACGGTGAGGGACTGGTGGTGCTGGCCGCCGATCCGACCCACGCGGCCACCCTGGCCGGGTCGTCCAGCAACGGCCAGGTTCACCTGGTGTTGACGGGCCCTCCACCTGAGTCGGTGCTGCCTTGAGTCGGTGCTGCCCCGCTCAGCCTCAACCCCGGAATGGACTTTTCAATCCCAGTGCGGAGGACGCTGATCCTTCAACCACGCTTCATGGGAATCGTCAGTCTCCCCCCAGGAGCGCGCCTCATCCTCTGCGGCGTGTTTGGGGAGAACTCCGTCAGAGGAGGCCGATCCAGCACCGCCCGCCACCGTAGTCCCTTCGTCCGCCGGGCGAGGCGACCCCTTACCCGCCTGTGAGATCTCGCTCATGGTCATCCTGCTCTCTGAGTGCCGGCCGCTCCCCGACACCTCGGCGAGGCCCAAGTAGCTGCCGATCAGGTCAGCGGACCCGTTAGGGTCAGTGAACACTTCGATGGTCCAGAGGGGCATGTACCGCCAGCCCATCCGTTCAAGCAGTTGGGGGCGGAGCCTGCTGCGCTCCCGGACGGTCATGTTTCGGTACCGCTCCGTTCCGTCCGATTCGATGGCCATTGGCGGCGGCTGCGAACCGGAGTCTGCTGCGGTGTGCGACGGTCCGGCGAGCGATGCAGCACCCGCCCCCCCCGTGGCAACAATGTCGAGGACGCCGTCGTAGTGGTCGAACACCTGGGCGCCCCGATCGCGGAGCCGGTTCACCAGGTCGCCGACCAGCGGGTCGTCGTTCACTACCTGTGCGCCTTGCTCCGGCTCGGGCGAAGCGTCTCCGATCGGGTCACCGCTTGGCTCGCCAAGCTCACGCTCAAGCAACCCGTAGAAGTCCAGGGCACCGTTTTCAAGCCTGGTCGGGTCCAGATCTGTGGGCAGGAAACAGGTCACCACCTGGAGTTGGTGGCGTGCCCGGGTCATGGCTGTGACAAAACGACCCCGACCGTCGGGACCGGATAGTTGACCGAAGTTGTGCAGTGCCCTGCCGTGCGGGGTCCTGCCGAACCCCAACGAGAAGATCACGCAATCCCGGGTGAGACCTGCGGCGCGTTCCACGGGCACTACCCGGAAAGACTCCCTGCCGGGAGCGAAAAAGTCGGCAGCCCACGGCAGATCCGCCATTCGCTGTCTGATGGCCTGGCCCACGCGCCCTGCATGGCCGGAACTCGCGGTCACGACGGCCAACGAGTTGCTGGGACGACGGCGGATATGTTCAAACACCAGTTCTACGACGCGGCTGACCTCGGCGGCGACGCTTTCCACGCCGGCCTGATCAGCCGTGGGCATCCCGGTGCCGTCTGGCAGATAGTCAACGGTGAGAGCCCGCCCAGCGCCGGTCACTTCGGCGCCATGCGGGAGGCGTGAGAGCCTGCCGTCGTAGAAGGTATCGCTGAGATATCCGGTCAGGGCCTTGTCGACCCCGCGGTACACCACGCTCAGTGCAATGGTCGGGAGGGTGGTAGAGAGCGCGGAGTAGGCGCTGGTCAGCCGGTCAGCGCCTACTCCGGGTTCGGCTCCCGCACCCACGCTGAAGCTCTGGGGACCGCCGAGCCGGTCATCCCCGAAGGCGATGATCTGGCTTCCCCGCGCCAGTGCCGGAACAACTGACTGAAGGGAGATGGATTCGGCGTCGAGGACTATGACCGCGTCGAATGTCTTGGCGGCCGGCAACACCATGGGCAGCATGAGTGGGCTGGCGGCCCAGACCGGCATCAGCGCTGTCACAAGATCGTCGTCTTGTGCGCTGAGGCCCGCGAGGTCAAGCGTCCCGGTCCGGAGCAACTCCTTCAATTTCCCGGCTTCTGCTGGGCGCGCGGCCAGCGCGGTGCGCCACCGTTCAGCGAGGGCGAACCGAAGCCGGCCGGGGCCGGAAGCGATATGCGCGTTGTCGGCGAGACGGTAATCCGCCTCCAGCCGGCGAAGGCTTCCGCCGTCAGACATTGCAAGGTAATCGTCGCCGCTGATCATGGCGTCGAGCGCCGATTGCCACCACGCGAGTTCCAGTTCGGATCCGACCTGCCGGGCTTCCACCTCGCGGCTCGCCAGGTCGTCGAGCAATTCACCCAGCCCGTGCTCCCGCATCTCGTCGAGGAGGAGCGTGCGCTCCGGGAGGGTGGCGAGGGTCTGCTTATCCTTGGCGAGCTCGGCCAGGCGGTAACCAAGGTCGTCCAGCGGCATGTCAGCGAGATCGACATGACCGGGCGTGGTGGAGAGCACCTGCGTGAGCTCGTCCAGCTCGCGCCGGATCTTGCGGTGGAAGCTGTTGATTTCGGCGAGACCGGTAGGAACCGCGGGATGCCGTTCGGTAGTCGCGTAGCGGGTCCACAGTGTCCGCTGGTGTTGGACTTCCACCAGGGAGGTGTGCAGGTCGGCTATGTGCACTCCCGGGCGCACATATTCCTTGGCTACCCGGCGCAGCCGTGAGCGGGTCATTGAGCTCATCTCGATGGCTCGTTCGCGGCGCCAGGACGATGACGCGGTGGCGGTGATGAGGTCGGTGACTGGCCGGTCAAAGATATCCGGTGTGAACTTGTCGAGGCTGGCCCGGACCGCGGCGAGGAGTTCCAACTGTTCACCCCACTCGGTGAACGAGCCGCCAAGACTGATCTGGGAGTGATCGGCCACGCGTAGCACTTTGTCGCGGAGCAACGGAATGTCACGGGCGAGGTCGACGGCCAGCTTGTGCGCGCGTTCGGTTTCCTTGCGGTTCAGCAGTTTCGCCCCGTACCAGGGGCTATCGACGGCTGAAGCACTGAAACTGCCGAGCTCGGCCGCCCTGCGGAGCCTGCCCGTGAGTTCGGCACGGTCGGGGATGCTGTCCATCACGCTGCGCAGCAGACGCACAGTAGTTGCCGGCGCCGGGTTCAACGAGGTCAGCTCGGCGAGGGACTGCATTGCCTGGTACGGAGAGCAGCCCCAACGGCTTCGCACGTTGTGCAGCGACTTCACATGATCCTGCAATTGGTGTCGGTGGTCGACGAGGGTCTGATGCAGACCGTCCAGCTCAGGCCGGGTTGCCTTCTCATTCCGCACGATCGCGCGGATCAGTTGATCCTTCAGTTGCTGTTCGTTGATGTTGGCGTTGAGCTGTAGGACCAGCGACCCGAGGTTGAGCGTGTCAAGTTCCTGCACCACTTCGTTGAGGGTGCCGCGACGCTCCGCCACGACCAGCACGCTTTTGCCCTGCTCGGTTAGTGCTGCAATTGCGTTCAGGGCCGTCTGGGTCTGTCCCGAGCCGGGCGGAGCTGACACCACCAGGGAGTGTCCGTGGGTAATGTGGTCCAGCACCCGCTGCTGTGCGGAGTCGGTGTCCCTGATCAACAGCTCTTCGGCTGGGTGGCGTTCGTCGATTGGGGTCCCGGTGTCAGGGCTATCGAGGGCCCTGGGCGCAGTTTGCCCGTCCTTGGCCGCATCCATCAGCGCTGCCAGGACCGGGTGGTCAGGGCGAATGGCAGGGTCATCGGCAATGTCGGCAAGATCGGCGAAAGTGGACACCAATAGGTGGTGCTCGATCGCCATCCCCCGCACCCCCTCGGTGAGCGCGCGTAGCCGGTCGAGGACTGGCAGTGGATCAAACCTGGCGGTGCCGTAGGCGAGTTTGGCTACCGTCTCGGCGTCGATGGTCACGCCTTGGGCCGTGCGCAGGTGACGCACCAGGGCAGGGTTGAACCGGGCGTGCTCGGTGAGCTGGAGCTCGTAGTCATCCTGGGACGTGTGCACCGTCAGTGACACGGCGGTCAGGAGCACAGGCGCAGTCAACGATTCTGTCCTGCCGTCGTCGTCGACGCTACGCCACGCGGCGGTTCCTGCCGCCAGGTACCCGACGTCGATACCCCGCTCGGTGCCGAGCTCGTAGATCTTCGCCCGGAGCACGCGGGCGGCCTTCATCGCTGCCGCGTACTGGCCCGGGTCGCGGAGCAGCGTGGACAGGCGGGTTCGGCGGCCAGCGAGCAGTTGGGCCAGACCCGAGGGGTGAGCATGGGTGAGATCAATGTTGCTGGACGCAGCCGCCGAGAAGTGGAGCAGGGTGTCAGTGCCTGCGTGAGTGCCAAGCTGCTTGAGCCACGGCAACAGGAAGTTCCCAGCGGAATCTCCGGGATCCTGCACTGACACGGTGGTCTCCTTTTCTGCGGTTATTTTCGACGGTCTCGACCAGAGGGGCATGTCTTCCAAGCTATCCGACAAGGGGCGTCCGGACGGGGCCGCAACACCGGGAACGGGTAAATACCCATCCCGACCGCGACCACGGCCCAACTACTCCCACTCGATGGTTCCGGGCGGTTTGCTGGTGATGTCCAGGACCACCCGGTTCACTCCCTCAACCTCATTCGTGATCCGGTTGGAAATCCGGGCCAGCAGGTCGTACGGCAGACGCGACCAGTCGGCGGTCATTGCGTCCTCGCTTGAGACGGGGCGCAACACTATCGGGTGGCCGTAGGTACGACCGTCGCCCTGCACCCCGACGCTGCGGACATCAGCCAACAGGACGACCGGCATCTGCCAGACGTCGTCATCCAGACCCGCGGCGGTCAGCTCGGCCCGCGCGATGGCGTCGGCCCGCCGCAGCAGGTCCAGCCGCTCCTGGGTGACGTCGCCAACGATCCTGATTCCCAGGCCAGGGCCAGGGAACGGCTGCCGGCCAACAATTTCAGCGGGAAGCCCCAACTGCGCTCCGACCGCTCGGACCTCGTCCTTGAACAGCGCACGGAGGGGTTCCACCAGTTCAAACTGCAGGTCCTCGGGGAGCCCACCGACGTTGTGGTGGCTTTTGATGTTCGCGGCTCCCTCGCCTCCGCCGGATTCGACGACGTCGGGGTAGAGCGTTCCCTGCACCAGGAACCTGATCTTTTCGCCGTGAGCCTGCGCCTGGGCGATGATCGCCCGTTCGGCTTCTTCGAACGCGCGAATGAACTCGCGGCCGATAATCTTGCGCTTGGTTTCCGGGTCGCTGACCCCGGCGAGCGCGTCGAGGAAACGCCTCTGTTCGTTGGCTACGTAGAGGTTCACGCCGGTAGCTGCGACGAAGTCGCGCTCCACCTGCTCTGCTTCACCGTCGCGCAGGAGGCCGTGGTCTACGAAAACACAGGTCAACTGGTCTCCCACCGCACGCTGTACCAGCGCGGCCGCGACGGCGGAATCCACACCCCCGGAGAGCCCGCAGATTACACGGGCGTCGCCTACCTGCTCCCTGATGCGTTCCACCTGTTCCTCGACGATGTTGCCGGTCGTCCAGTTAGCGTCGAGACCCGCGCCCTTGAAAAGGAAGTTCTCCAGCACCTGCTGGCCATGCGTTGAATGCCTTACCTCGGGGTGCCATTGCACTCCGTAGAGGCGCCGGTCCTCGTCGGCGAACGCAGCCACCGGGGCTCCCGCGGTGCTCGCCAGCACCTCGAATCCTTCGGGGGCTGACTGCACGCTGTCCCCGTGGCTCATCCAGGCGTTTTGATGCTCAGGGATGCCGTCGAGCAATGACCCGCTGGCCCCGGTCGCTGCAACGTCGGTCGAACCGTACTCACGGAGCCCGGTTTTTGCGACCGTGCCGCCCAGGGCGGAGGCCATCGCCTGGAAGCCGTAACAGATCCCCAACACTGGCACGCCAGCCGCGAACAACCCGGGATCGACCCGTGGAGCCCCATCGGCGTAGACGCTTGATGGGCCGCCGGACAGGATGATCGCCACCGGATCCTTCGCCAGGAGCGCTGCGGTGTCCAGCGTGTGAGGAACCACTTCCGAGTACACGTCGGCGTCACGGACACGGCGGGCAATCAACTGGGCGTACTGGGCGCCGTAGTCCACCACCAGCACCGGCCGGTGGCTGGTCTCGGAGCTCTCGTCGGCGGAGTCAATGGTGGAGTCGGCAGCGCCTGAAATTCCGGGTCCGGGTGCGGGAATAGTCACCCGTCAACAATAGTCGCCGTCGACCCCCGACCGCACATTGCGACGACCCCACGACTCCTAGTACCGGGAGGCGGCTTCGGGATGGGCGGCGAGTTCACTGTCAACCCGATGATGGATCCGGCGTTCAACGATGAAGGACAGCAGCGGAACCACCCCACCGAGTGCCATCAGCAGGAACTGTTTGAACGGCCAGCGCATCATCTGCCACAGCCGGAAGTCGGCAATCAGGTACACCACGTACATCCAGCCGTGCACAATCAGGACGGTGGTGGAAAAGTTGAATCCCGCGGCGGTATCCGAGAATTCCTTGTCGGTCAGCGAGAGCAGCCCTTCGGGGCCCCCGACCATGATGTGGGACTGCATTCCGTAAGCTGCAATCATTTCCACGACCACCAGCAGCAGCATGACGCCGGTGGCATACGCCAGCACCTTGTAGAACGTCACCGCCGAGAGGATCTGGGCGTGGGTGCCGCCGAACCGCCGCTTGGGTGTCTTGGCGGTACCGGGGCCGCCGCCTGCTGGCCGGTTGACGTCGGGGGTGCTCACTGTCGTACCTCATTCTCGGTTGGTTGGTGCTCGAGAGCGGCCGCATCCTCTGCCGCTTCCAGGGTGCGACGGTGATCGTCGGCTACCAGGCGCCACCACAGGAAGAAGGCAAACCCGGCGAACACAAACCACTCGACCGCGTAGAAAATGTTTAGCCAGTTCAGTGGGGTGTCCTGAGGTTGCGGACCTACGGTGACAGCCTCCAGCGGTGCCTGTGGGACACGTTCCGCTCCGTCGACGGTCGTGACTGATGACACCACGAACCCGGCGTAGATGGCCCGGTCCCAGCGGTTGGTGAGTTCCGCCGTCGCAAGCATCGGGACCTGACCCGCCACTGGTCGTTCAGCGATCGGGCCCTCGGCGGGTAGCAAACGCCCCACCACAACTCCGGGTCCCGCAAGGTCGGGTACCTCGTTGGCTGCAGCGGCGTCCTGGACCCAGCCGTGCACCACCGGTATCACTGTCTGGTCGTCGCGACCGGCCGCCGGGTTGGCGGGCGCGCCGTCGACGGCGAATGCCGAGACCAGCCAGAACCCCCGCCGATCCCCCTGTAGCCGGTTCTGGACCAGCACGGCCGTATCCGCAAGGAATTCGCCGTCCATGGTGACCCTTTGGTCGGCGACCGGCGCGGTCATCGGAACGCCGGGGCTGAAGACATCAATCAGCGGGCGCACCTGTTCGGTGGTACTCGTTGGTGGCGGCGCGTCGCCAGTCGAACTGGAGAACTGCCATTGGCTCAAAAGCACAAAGACTGCCGCAATCACCATGGCGAGGATCAACGAGAGGATCCAACGGAGTTTCAGCGCGGTTTTGAGCACCTCTCAACGGTACTTCGTCACCCTGTAGAAAACCGAATGCCCGGGTGAATCAGCAGGAACGCCCTTCATCACAACACAGTGATTGGGAAATGTCTATCACTTAGCCCAAAAGGGGCTAGGATGATTGATCGTGCGCTCCTATCCCTATCCAGACCCTGGATCTCCCGACCTCAGATCCCCCTCCCGCTATCTGCTGTGGCTGGCATCGAAGCAGAAAGCCACCCTGCTTGCCGGGGTGCTGTTCGGCACCGTCTGGATGGTCTCCCAGGCGGTCATGCCCTATGTCCTGGGCCGGGCCATCGACGAGGGGGTGGTGTCGGGAAACTTCGACCGCCTACTCCTCTGGGTGGGGGTCCTGATCGGTTTGACCATCCTGCAGGCAGTAGCCGGGACCCTTGAGCACCGCACGGCCATCAGCGGGTGGATGCAGGCCGCCTTCCTCTCGATCCGGCTGATCGGGTACAAAATCACCCGCACCGGCGACGCACTGCCGAGGAAGCTTTCCACCGGCGAAGTGGTTTCCACTGCCGCATCGGATGCCACCCGGCTCGGCGAAATCTACGCGGTGTCGGCACGGCTCGCAGGCTCGATCGTGGCCTGGCTGGTGGTGTGCGTGCTCATCGCGCAGACCTCCCTGCCGCTCGGGATCATCGTCCTCGTCGGCGTCCCCGCCTGCTGCGGACTGCTCCTCTTTGTGGTCCGCCCCCTGCAGGCCCGCCAACGCGAGCAACGTGAGGCGTCAGGCAAGATGACCGCTGTCGGAGCCGACACCGTGGCAGGGCTGCGGGTACTGCGGGGTATCGGCGGCGAGCACATCTTCGTGAACCGCTACCGGGAACGGTCAGTCAAAACCAGGGATTCCGGGATCCGGGTTGCCTACTCGCTTGCCGATCTTGAAGCCTCCCAGGTGTTCATCGCGGGCGCCTTCAGCGTCCTGTTCACCTGGGTGGGCGCGAACCTGGCACTGTCCGGCGAGATCGGACCCGGCCAGCTCGTGGCGCTCTACGGCTACTCAATTTTCCTGATGACGCCGATTCGAGCGGCGGCCGACAGCGTGGCCCGCTTCATCAGGGCCCACGTCGGCGCCCGGAAGATCATCGCCGTCCTCGTCGTCAAGCCTGACGTAACCGACCAGGAGACCGCCCTCCCTGCCCCTCCCCCCGGTTCGCCCCTGCATGACGCCCGCACCGGCGTCGTGATCCGCCCCGGCCGGATGACAGCGGTCGTTTCGGTGGACACCGCGGCGTCGGCCGATCTCGCCACCAGGCTGGGCCGCTTCGAGGATCAGGTGCTTGAGCTCGCCGAGGTCCGCTGGGGCGCCGAACCGCTGCAAAACATCGCCCTGCAGGACATCCGCCGTCGGATCGTGGTCAGCGAGGCGAACCCGCAGTTATTCACCGGTTCCCTCCGCTCCCAGCTGGATCCGCAGTCACAGCATGACGACTCAAGCATCCTCGCAGCATTGGATGCCTCCAGCGCACTAGACATCCTTGACGGTGTTGACGACGGCCTCGACCATGAGGTCACCGAGCGCGGCAGGGGCTTCTCCGGTGGACAACGCCAGCGCCTCGTTCTCACCCGGGCACTCCTGACCGGCGCTGAGACGCTGGTCCTGATCGAACCGACCAGCGCCGTCGACGCCCACACCGAGTCACGGATCGCTGCCCGACTGAAGGGCATCCGCGGCGGGCCCGATCAGACCACAGTGGTGGTCACAGCCAGCCCCCTCATGCTCGGCGTGATGGACCATGTGGTGTACCTCGAGGATGGCCGCGTCGCCGCCGAAGGAACGCACCACGACCTGCTGTCCAGCCACCCCGCCTACCGAAACGTGGTTATCCGAAGTGAGTGAAACAGCTGTCAACACCGATGCGTCGGGGAAACTTCCCGTCGCCGAGCCCGCCCAGGTCCGCACCGAGGCCGCGCGCCTGATCAGGCACCACCGGGGCGGGCTCTCCCGCGTCGTCGCCCTGTACATCGGTTCGGCGATCGCCGGCTTAGTGGGCCCGGTGCTGCTGGGGCGGGTCGTGGACGCCGTCGTCGACGGAACCACCTCCGACTACATCGCGGCCATTTCCATGATCATGCTCGCGTTCTTGATCGTTCAGGCAGTCCTGCGGCGCCTGGCGGTCCGGGCCGGCATGGTGTTCGGGGAAACGGTTTTCGCCGAACTGCGCGAGGACTTCATGGAACAGGTCACCTCGCTGCCCCTGTCGACGGTGGAGCAGGCGGGAACGGGTGACCTGGTGTCCCGCACCACCAACGACGTCGACGCCGTCTCCCACACGGTACGCTTCGGTGTCCCCCAGGTAGTGGTGTCCGTCGTCACCATCCTGCTCACCATCGGGGCGGCGGTCATCACCTCACCGGTAACCGCGCTGGCACTTCTGGTCGGGCTGCCCGTGCTGTATCCAGTGACCCGGTGGTACCTCAAGCGCAGCTCGGCCGGGTATCAGAAGGAGCGGGAAACCTATGCCGTCGTGAACGGTTCCATCACTGAGACCATCGAGGGCGCACGGACCGTCGACGCCCTGGGCCTTGGCGCACTGCGCCGCGACCGCATCGACGGAGCCCTGAGCGGTAGCTACCGCGCCGAACGGTACACCTTGTGGCTGCGTACAGTTCTTTTCCCGGCCGCGGACTTCGCCTTCTGGCTGCCCGTCGCCGGGGTGCTGCTCTGGGGCGGCTGGCTCGCATCGCTCGACGTGGTCACACCCGGTGTCGTGGCAACCGTCGCCCTGTTCGCGGTCCGCCTCATCGACCCGGTGGATCTGTTGATCATGTGGACCGACGAGATTCAGGTAGGGGCCGCGTCGCTGGCGCGTATCGTCGGGATCAAGGAGGTGCAGCCGGATCGGCACGCCACCGATCACGAACCATTGAACGAGGACATCCTGGTCTCCAAGGCACGGTACGCCTACCGGCCCGGACACGACGTGTTGCATGGTGTTGATCTGGAGCTCCGCCGCGGTGAGCGGCTGGCAATGGTCGGTCCGTCGGGCGCGGGCAAGTCGACGCTGGGACGGCTCATCGCCGGGATTCACCCGCCGACCGCTGGCGCAGTCACCGTGGGAGATGTACCCCTGGTAGACCGCCCCCTCAACGCACTGCGCCGCGAGGTGGCGCTCGTCACCCAGGAGCACCACGTTTTTGTCGGCTCGTTGGCGGACAACATCCGTCTGGGCAAGGATGACGCGACGGAGGCCGAGCTTGAGCAGGCACTCGACGACGTCGGTGCGCTCGGCTGGGCCCGCGCCCTGCCGCTTGGCCTCGAGACCGAGGTCGGATCGGGAGCTCACGAGCTGACGCCGGCCCAGGCGCAGGAACTGGCCCTGGCGCGCCTGGTCCTCGCCGACCCGCACACCCTCGTACTGGATGAGGCGACCTCGCTCATCGACCCGCAGGCGGCCCGTGACCTGGAGCGGTCGCTCAATGCGGTCCTGGCGGGCAGGACCGTCGTCGCGATCGCGCACCGGTTGCACACTGCCCATGACGCCGACCGAGTGGCGGTCGTCGAGAACGGCAGGATCACCGAGCTGGGCTCGCACGACGAACTGCTGGCCCTGGACGGCTCCTATGCGGCGCTGTGGAAGTCGTGGCGCTCGGAATAGTCCACGGAAGAGGGCAGAACGTGGATCCGAGCCGGGATCGAGAACAAAATTCGCTGCTGAGCGGGTCTGGTGCCGGTCTCTGGGTGAGCAACCTGGACCGGCGGGGTCAGCCTAGACGAGCGGGAGGGAAAGGTCGCCCACCGATGTCTAGTTCCCTCACCGATTCCGCGACAACGCCGGCGACAACCGCGGCGGAGCCCTCAGTGGTCGAAGAAGACGAGGGTCGAGTTGATCAGTTCGGCTATCACTTCAGTGTCGTTGGCTCGCCGCAGCGACTCCCTGAAGTTTTCCTTGAAGAGTGAGCGTGCCAGGGTGGCCAACACCTCGAGGTGTTCGGAAAAGGATTGCGATGGGGTGGCGATGAGCAGGATGAGGGTGGCCGGACCGTCGACAGCGCCGAAGTCGAGGCTGTGACCGTACTTGGTGACGCCCACCGCGATGCTGGTCTGGGTGACGTAGTCGCTGCGCGCGTGCGGCAGCCCGACCCCGCCCGGCAAGCCAGTAGCCATCTGGTGTTCCCGGGAGTTGACCTGGGTCAGGAACCCTTCGAGCTGCGAAATCCGTCCATTCTCGAAAAGTCTCGTGGCAAGCTGCGCTGCCGCCTCTTCCTTGTTGGCGGCGACCATTTCGAGGATCACCAGTCCAGGGATAGTCAGTTTGGCGTCGTTGTATTCAAGAGAACGCTCGGTCACGGTAGACCTCTCGCGGGTTGCGTTGGACAGGCGGCGCGGCGTCCGAACCGCTGTCCTAGCTTAGCGGCACAATATCTTCGACTCCCATCCGGGCGTTGTCGGCCAGGATGTCGTCGGGCTGCTCCTGGCTCAGTCGCTCGGCTTCCACGCGGGCCAGGTAGTGCTTGACCTCGCGGTCAACCTGCTCATCACTCCATTCGAGGAAGGGTGCCATCAGGGCGGCGACGGCTGGGGCGGCGGACACCCCACGATCCCAGGACTCGATGGAGATCCTCGTGCGGCGGGTGAGCACGTCGTCAATATGCCGTGCGCTCTCGTGGGTGACCGCGTACACTACCTCGGCGCCCAGATAGTCGTCTGCCCCGGGCAGCGGCTCGCCGAGGGCGCGATCTTCACGGATCAAGGCGAGGATGTCTTCGGCGTGGCTTCCGTAGCGCTGCAGGAGGTGCTCAACCCTGGCCACATGGACGCCCGAGCGCTCTGCCATCCTGGCCCGCTTGTTCCAGGCAGCCTTGTACCCCTCGGCTCCCAGCAGGGGAACGGTCTCGGTGCAGCTCGCGGGGACCCGCTCGTCGAGTGCCCTGGTCGCCTCATCGACCGCGTCCTTGGCCATCACCCGGTAAGTGGTCCATTTGCCGCCAGCCACTACCACCAGGCCGGGGACGGGGTGCGCCACGACATGCTCGCGGGAGAGCTTGGCGGTGGAGTCGCTCTCGCCTGCCAGCAGCGGCCGGAGCCCCGCGTAGACGCCTTCAACGTCCTCTCGGGTGAGCGGGCGTCGCAGCACTTTGTTGACGTGCTCAAGGATGTAGTCAATGTCCTTGGAGGACGCTGCCGGGTGGGCTTTGTCTAGATCCCAGTCGGTGTCGGTGGTCCCGATGATCCAGTGCCGCCCCCAGGGGATGACGAACAGGACCGATTTTTCGGTGCGCAGGATCAGGCCGACGGTGGACTGGAAGCGGTCCCGTGGAACCACCAGGTGGATACCCTTTGACGCCCTGACCTTCATCTGGCCACGGTCGGTGACCATGGCCTGCGTTTCGTCAGTCCAGACGCCCGTCGCGTTGATGACCTGTTTGGCGCGGATTTCGAACTGCTCGCCGGTTTCCTGGTCTTTCACGCGGGCACCGACTACGCGCTCGCCCTCCCTGAGGAAGTCGACGACGGTTACCCGATTGGCCACCTTGGCGCCGTAGTGCCCTGCGGTGCGCACCATGTTGACCACGTACCGCGCGTCGTCGACCTGAGCGTCGTAATAGCGGATCGAGCCCACCATGGCGTCGTCCTTCAGGCTCGGAGCTGCCCTCAGGGTGCCACGACGGGATAGGTGCTTATGCATGGGCACCCCCCGGGAGTTGCCGGAGGTCAAGCCCATCGTGTCGTACAACAGGATCCCTGCGCCGACGTAGGGGCGTTCGAAGAAACGCCTGGTCAGCGGATAAAGGAACGGCACCGGTCGGACGAGGTGCGGGGCAATCCGCTGAATCAGTAGGCCGCGTTCCTTCAGCGCCTCCTGCACCAGGGCAAAGTCGAGCATCTCAAGGTACCGCAGGCCACCGTGGATTAGCTTCGAGGATCGCGACGATGTACCGGAGGCCCAGTCTCGGGCCTCAACCATCCCCACGTCGAGTCCGCGCGTCACGGCGTCGAGCGCTGACCCGGCACCAACGACGCCGCCTCCGACAATCAGGATATCCAGTTCCTGGCCGGACTCCGCGGTGGCTTTTAACGCTGTAATCGCATCTTCACGGTTCTTGGGGCTCAGTACACCTGATGACATGGCGGCGATCCTTCGTCGGGTTCGATACTACGTTCCCCCACCTTAGCAATCAGCCGTTGGAAAGGTAGGGGGAAAGGACTACTTCCACCCGCTGAAACTCTTTCAGATCCGAGTAACCGGTGGTGGCCATGGCCCGGCGCAAGGCGCCGATCACATTGGAGGTGCCGTTGGTGTGGTGGGAGGGGCCCCACAGCACCTCCTTGAGCGGACCCACCGTGCCAATATTCACCCGGTCTCCCCGGGGCAGCTCATCGTGGTGGGCTTCCTGCCCCCAGTGCCAGCCCTTACCGGGAGCCTCCTCGGCCCGGGCAAGTGCGGAACCGAGCATGACGGCGTCGGCTCCCATGGCGATGGCTTTGACGATGTCGCCGCTGGCGCCCATTCCGCCGTCGGCAATCACATGCACGTAGCGGCCGCCCGATTCGTCCATGTAGTCACGTCGGGCTGCTGCCACGTCGGAGATGGCGGAGGCGAGGGGCGAATGAATGCCCAGGGCGCGGCGCGTCGTCGTCGTCGCTCCCCCGCCGAATCCGACCAACACCCCGGCGGCACCGGTGCGCATCAGGTGGAGCGCGGGGGTGTACCCGGCGGCCCCGCCGACAATGACTGGGACATCGAGTTCGTAGATGAACTGTTTGAGGTTCAACGGCTGATCGTTTTTGGAGACGTGCTCGGCCGAGACCGTGGTGCCGCGGATCACGAAGATGTCGACTCCCGCGGCTAGCACGGTCTTGTAGAACTCCTGGGTGCGCTGCGGTGTCAGCGACCCTGCCACAGTGACGCCCGCCTCCCGGATTTCGGCGAGTCTGCTGGTGATCAGTCCCTCCTGAATGGGGGCGCTGTAGATTTCCTGCATCCGGCGGGTAGCAGCCGGACTGAAGTTTTCGGTGCTGAGACCCGCAATCTCGTCCAGCACAGGCTGCGGGTCCTCATACCTGGTCCACAGTCCCTCAAGGTTGAGGACCCCGAGACCGCCGAGGCGGCCCATGGCAATGGCGGTCGCCGGCGACATGGCGGAGTCCATTGGCGCCGCGATGACTGGCATCTCGAACTGGTACGCGTCAATCTGCCACTGCACCGACACGTCATACGGGTCGCGGGTGCGGCGGGACGGGACCACCGCCACATCGTCGAGCGAATATGCCCGCCGTCCGCGCTTGCCTCGGCCAATTTCTATCTCGTTAGTCACTCCTCAAGGCTATCCCAGGGCGGCATGCAAAGAGTCCCTTAGTTCCGGTAAGCGCCCTGAAGGTGATAAGCGTGCTTTCCTTTTTGGCCCCAAGGGGACTAGGGTTGATGGCGTCCGGGACACAGGAGCTGGCACGGTCCCGGTCCATCGATCTCCACCACCAAAGGAAGTGTCGACATGCAGGATCTGGAGCAGTGGCCCACCGGAAGGTTGTTGACCACCGCGGCACGCTTAGTCGACCACGCCTGGAACGCGGGCCTGGTAGATCTCGGCCTCACCCACGCTGGCTACACCGCGTTACGCGTGCTGGAAGATCACGGTCCGATCAACCAGACACGGCTTGCCCAACTGATCCGCGTCCAGAACCAGACCATGGGCAAAACTATTGAGAAGCTCCAGACGACTGGGTATGTCCACCGGGTGCGGGGAGAGCTGGATCAGCGAATCCAGCTGGTCTCGGTGTCCGATGCTGGCAAGAACGCTCTGGCCAGCGCGCAGACGATCGAGCAATCGCTGATCCTCGGCGGCGGGCTTCTGTCAGAAACCCTGCGCGCTGAACTACGGAATTTGATTGAAGAGCTGGGCGCCGGACGCAATAGCGGACATCGGACCGCTGGCTGACTACAGCTCGCCTTTCAACGTAGACTGCCCTGTGCGAGAGAGTTTCGAACACAATTGTCGAAAGGTACGGGCGATGGGCGATAAGAGCAGGCTTTCACCGGAGCAGTCATTTCCGGCAGACTTGGCACCCCTGGAGGACAGCCAGGTGGAGATTCTCAACAGCAAGGTCAACCGCCAGCTGGATCTCGAGTACATCGAGGACCAGGAGGTTGATCCCGAAACCGAATCCCGCTATGAGGAGCTCAAGGCTGAACTCGACTACCGGGCGGGCGAGGACAGCCAGCCACCGGTCGACGGACGGGACGCCCTCAAGTCATCGGCTCAGGAGCCGAAGGACAAGGCCTCGGCCTAAGTCCCCCGAGCCCGGCCCGGCGACCGGGCCGGGCAGGCCGGTCATCGGGAGCCCGCCGCGGGGGTTTTACTTGCTGCCGTAGTTAGGCGCCTCGACGGTCATTTGGATGTCGTGGGGGTGGGATTCCTTCAGACCGGCCGAAGTGATCCGGACAAACTTGCCCTTGGCCTTCAACTCACCGATGGTACGGGCCCCGGTGTAGAACATGGTCTGCCGCAGCCCACCGACCAACTGGTAGGCCACCGATGCCAGCGGACCCCGGTAGGCGACCCGACCCTCGACGCCCTCGGGAATCAGCTTGTCGTCGCCGATGACGTCCGCCTGGAAGTAGCGGTCCTTGGAGTAGGAGGTGTTCTTGCCCCGGGTCTGCATGGCGCCCAGCGATCCCATGCCGCGATAGGTTTTGTATTGCTTGCCGTTGACGAAGATCAATTCGCCAGGGGCTTCCGCGGAGCCGGCGAGGAGAGAACCCAGCATGACGGTGTCGGCTCCAGCGACCAGCGCTTTGCCGATGTCACCCGAGTACTGGAGGCCGCCGTCGGCGATTACCGGGACGCCGGCAGGGATTGCGGCTTTGGCCGACTCGTAGATGGCGGTGACCTGTGGCACTCCGACACCTGCAACGACGCGGGTGGTACAGATGGATCCTGGTCCAACGCCCACCTTGATCCCGTCGGCGCCGGCGTCGATCAGCGCCTGTGCGCCCTCACGGGTCGCTGCCTGGCCGCCAATGATGTCGACGTGGGCGAGTGATCGTTCGGCTTTGAGCCGGGCCACCATGTCGAGGACGCCGGCGCTGTGGCCGTTGGCCGTGTCGACGAAGAGTGCGTCGACGCCGGCATCGACCAGGGCCATCGCGCGCTCCCAGCCGTCGCCGAAGAAGCCAATCGCCGCTCCGACCCGCAGGCGGCCTTCGTCGTCCTTGGTGGACAGGGGATACTGCTCGGCTTTTGTAAAGTCCTTGACCGTTATGAGGCCGCGGAGGACGCCGTCGGTGTCCACCAATGGAAGCTTCTCAATCTTGTTTTTGGCCAGTAGACCGATCGCGTCCTCGCCGCTGATCCCCACCTGCCCGGTGATGAGCGGCATGGGGGTCATGACGGCGCGGACCAGCCGGTGTGGCCATTCGTGTTCGGAGACGAACCGGGTGTCCCGGTTCGTGACGATCCCCAGCAGCCGGCCGTCGTCGTCAATCACTGGCAGACCGGAGACCCGGTAGTGTCCGCATAGCTCGTCGAGTTCGGCCAGGGTGGCGTCGGGGCCGATGGTGACCGGGTGGGTGATCATGCCGGATTCGCTGCGCTTGACCCGGTCCACCTGCTCGGCCTGATCCTGGATGGAGAGGTTGCGGTGGATGACGCCGAGGCCGCCCTGCCTGGCCATCGCGACGGCCATTCGGGCTTCGGTGACCGTGTCCATGGCGGAGGACAATAAGGGTGTCTGGACGGTGATGCGCTTGGAAACCCGCGAGCTGGTGTCGGCTTCCGACGGAATCACGTCGGTGAGGCCGGGCAGGAGCAGGACGTCGTCGTACGTCAGCCCAACGAATCCGAAGGGGTCGTGGGTTTCGTCACGCTGGGACGGATGGCTCACTACGTCGCCTCTTTCTCAGATGGTCTTTCGGCGGCAGCTGGCCGAGGGATGGTCGGACTGCCAGACTCTCATCCTAAAACGATTGCAGGGTGCACCCTATTCCGAGGGCGTGGGGTTGGACACACCCGCGGACCTCAAGGAGCGGACCGCCAAACCTGCTGGGCGAGCCGCGGTACGGTCGAGGACGGACTCACCCGCGGTGGCGCGAGGCAAAACCGGACACCGTCGATATGTTCGCGTATGACAGCACCCCCGGTCCGCGGACCGGGGGTGCTGTCATACGCTAGCCGTACAAGTACCTGTGGAGGACTAGTGGCTGTGACCCTCGTTGTCGTCGGCCTCGGGCTTCTCGACCACCAGTGTTTCGGTGGTGAGAATTAGAGCCGCGATGGACGCCGCGTTCCGCAGGGCGGAGCGGGTGACCTTGACGGGGTCGATGATCCCGGCGTCGACCAGGTTCTCGTACTCGCCGGTGAGGGCGTTGAAGCCGTGTCCTGGCTCAAGCTCCTCCACCCGGTGCACCACGACGTAGCCTTCGTGGCCAGCATTCTCGGCGATCCAGCGCAGTGGCTGGGCCAATGCGCGGCGGACCAGGTTGATCGCAGTTGCCGCATCGCCCTCGAGGGCGAGGACTGATGCGTCGGTGTCCAGTGCCTTGGAGGCGTGGATCAGCGCGGCGCCGCCACCGGCGACGATGCCCTCGTCGAGAGCGGCACGTGTCGCTGACACGGCGTCCTCGATCCGGTGCTTCTTTTCCTTGAGCTCAACCTCAGTGGCTGCGCCCACCTTGATGACTCCGATGCCGCCGGCCAGCTTGGCCAGGCGTTCCTGAAGTTTCTCGCGGTCCCAATCAGAATCGGTGCGCTCAACTTCGGCACGGATCTGGGCCACGCGGTCGGCAACATCGGACTCGCTGCCGATGCCGTCAACAATGGTGGTGGTGTCCTTCGTGACGGTGATCCGGCGTGCCGAACCCAGCACCTCAAGACCCACCTGGTCCAGCTTGAGGCCGAGATCAGGAGAAACTACCTGAGCACCGGTCAGCGTGGCGATGTCCTGCAGCATGGCCTTGCGGCGGTCGCCGAAGCCCGGCGCCTTGACGGCGACGACGTTCAGCGTGCCGCGGATCTTGTTCACCACGAGGGTGGAGAGCGCCTCGCCGTCGATGTCCTCGGCGATGATGAACAGTGGCTTGCCCGCCTGCAGCGCCTTCTCCAGCAGCGGGAGGAATTCCTGCAGCGAGGAGATCTTGCCGGAGTTGATCAGGATCAGGGCGTCTTCAAGCACTGCTTCCTGGCGCTCGGCGTCGGTGATGAAGTAGGGGCTGAGGAAGCCCTTGTCGAACTGCATGCCCTCCGTGAGGACCAGTTCGGTCTGCGTGCTGGAGGACTCTTCGATGGTGATGACGCCATCCTTGCCGACCTTCTCGAAGGCTTCAGCGATGAGCTCGCCGACCTCCGAGCTCTGGGCTGAGATGGAAGCAACGCTGGCGGTCTGCTGACCGACAACTTCGCGGGCGTTCTCCAGCAGGCGGGCTGCTACTGCCTCGATGGCGACCTCGATGCCGCGCTTGAGCTGCGAAGGGGCAGCACCTGCGGCGACGTTCCGGAGACCCTCGGACACCAGGGCCTGCGCCAGGACAGTGGCGGTGGTGGTGCCGTCACCGGCAATGTCGTTGGTCTTGGTGGCAACTTCCTTGGCGAACTGCGCCCCCAGGTTCTCGAACGGGTCGTCCAGTTCGATCTCACGGGCGATGGTCACGCCGTCGTTGGTGATCGTGGGGGCGCCCCACTTTTTGTCCAGCACGACGTTGCGGCCGCGGGGGCCGAGCGTCACCTTGACGGTGTCAGCTAGCTTGTTGACTCCCGCTTCCAGTGCGCGGCGTGCAGCGTCATCAAACTTCAACTGCTTTGCCATGATGTGGTTCCTCTTCCATTGTGCAAATCCTGCATGTGCAATACCTGGTACAGCCGGTGGTCTTGGGTGGGTCTTCACGCACCGACAAGAGAACCCCGGCCTGTGCGGCCGGGGTTCTCTTGGGGAAACTACTTAACGACGATCGCCAGCACGTCGCGGGCGGAGAGTACGAGGTACTCCTCGCCGGCATGCTTGACTTCGGTTCCGCCGTACTTGGAGTAAATGACGATGTCGCCTTCGGCTACATCGACAGGTACGCGGTTTCCGTTGTCGTCAACACGGCCCGGGCCCACTGCAACAACTTCGCCCTCCTGGGGCTTTTCCTTGGCAGTATCCGGGATCACCAGACCCGAGGCAGTGGTCTGCTCGGCTTCCAGTGGGCGAACAACAATACGATCCTCAAGAGGCTTAATAGAGACCGACACTCGGACCTCTCCTTCGCTTGGGTGACAAATGGAATCAAGGCCTTCGGTTAGCGCTGACCGTCGTCGCGGTGCCGGCTCACGCTTCCTGAAGGAATTAGCACCCTCATGGTGAGAGTGCCAAGTCTGACCTTATGCATTGGTTAGCACTCGGTCAAGGCGAGTGCTAGATTGCGCTCGCAGCACAGCTTGCTCTTGCACCGTTACCTAGGGTTCACGTCGCGGATGATCGCCGCCCGGCCCAGCCCTGCGGCTATTCCGACAACGACGGCTAGAATCGCCGGGAGCGCAGCGCCCGTCCCGGGTAGCAGCATTGCCGTTGTGGCAGCGGCCAGACCGGCGAACACCAGTGCGAAGGCTGCCACGTGGAGCCACTGGTTGGGCACCTGCTTCGGCCGCCGTCGAGCCCTGGCTTGTCTCCATACCGCTGCCGCAGAATGGCGACGTGGTCGGGTCGCCCGTACCGGCGCTGGTCCTCCTGGAAGTCCATGGTCGAACACTATCCCTTCCAGCGTCCCCGCCCGTGAAAACTGCCACTCAAGGTTAAGTTATCGCCTCGAAGACCGCCACCGTCCGCGCAGGGACGGTAAAGACACCGTCTGCATCGGCTGTTGCCTGGCGGATTGTTTCGTCGCTCCCATCGGCTTGCACGGTGTGCAACGTGAATCCCTGGCCTATCGCCGCAGGGACTTGCTGCACAGCGCTTTCGTCGGAGGCGTTGAATACCACCACGATGCCAGTGCGCTCGGGATCGAGGTCCGGACCGGCGGTGTCGTCGAGGTGCATCACGATCACCCCGGGTGCCTGATCTGGGCCGGTTCCGGGAAAGGAGAGCTTCTGCTGGACAAGATCCGCCGTACCCAGGCTGAAGAGAGGGCTGCTCTGGCGGATGCGCAGCAGTTCCTGTGCCTGTGTGCGAGCCAATTCGATGTCAGCGGGTGAGGGCTTGAGGGTCGGATCGGCGAGCAGCGGCCGCATGAAGTCATACTTGTCCTCATTGTCGGTGCGCGGAGGCAGCCCGCGTCCGAAACCGTTGTCCGTACCCGTGTGATCCAGGACGTTGAACCAGTCGCCGGAGTCGTAGCTGTTGCGGTCCAGGGACTTGCTCCTTAGCGCCTCTCCTCCTGCATGCCAGAAGGACACCCCCTGTCCCAGCGCTGTTGTCGAAAGGGCCAACGTTTGCATCCGGACCCGATCAGCCATGGGCGTGTCGACCGGCATCTTGAAGGCGAGGGCATCGAAGAGGGTCTCGTTGTCGTGTGCCTCCACGTAGGTGATGGCTTCCTGCGGGTCGGCGGTATATCCAGTGGGAGAGCCGTTGTAGTCGATGTCTGCCCCAGTGACCTCATCGCCGAACCGGTCAGTAAAGGAATAGTCCTTGAGGTTGCCAGTTAGGCCCACCCGGATCTGGTCCTGAGACTGGAGCAGTCGTGCGCGTTGTTCCTCCTCGGTCCCGTTCACCTCGATGCCATTCGGGTCGGTCAGCAGCCCCGACGCAAAGCCTTGGACCCGTGGATCCTCGTCAAACGGACCTCCACCTCGCACCGCGTCACGGAGACGGTCGTTGAAGGTTCCGATGCCGGTACCGGCCATGTTGGCCTGCGTGGCCTGCTCGAAGCGGGCGTTATCTGCGACCTCCCCGAAGTTCCAGCCCTCGCCGTAGAGGTAGATCGACTTACCGTCGATACCGTCGCGTTTAAGAGTCAGTTTATCCAGCGCCGCGCGGACGTCGAGGAGGTTCTGCTTCGAATGGTGCCCCATCAGGTCGAATCGGAATCCGTCCAGCTTGTAGGTCCGTGCGAGCGTCACGATGGAGTCGATCATCAGCTTGCCCATCATGGTGTTTTCGGTTGCCGTGTTGGGGCAGCAGGTCGAGGTTTCGACGGCGCCCGACTCAGGATTGAGTCGGTGGTAGTAGCCCGGAACGATGCGATCGAGATTGTTCGTTGCCGCTTGGCCCGCGCCAGCCGTGTGGTTGTAGACAACGTCCTGGACGACACGCAGTCCGGATTCGTTGAGCGAGGCGACCATGCCGCGAAACTCGCGGATGCGAGTAGCATCCTCGGGATTTGTTGAGTAGGAGCCCTCCGGCGTCGTGTAGTGCAGCGGGTCGTAGCCCCAGTTGAAACCGTCCTGCCCGGCGACCGCCGAGACGCACTCCTGCTGCTCCGTGCTGTCCGGTGCGTAGGACACGAGGTCACACGCGGGTTCGGCCTGCAAAGACCTGTCCTCTTCGACGGTGCCGATGTCGTTAACGGGCAGAAGGTGAACAGCGTTCAGCCCGCTGTTGGCGAGCTCGGAGAGGTTCTTCATGCCGTCGCTGTCCTGTCGTGAGAAGGCAGCATAGGTTCCGCGCTCAGCCTCGGGCACGGTGGTGTCGCCAATTGAGAAGTCCCGTACGTGGAGTTCATAGACGCTCAACTGCTCGGGGCGCTCAAGGACGGGCTTCGCGAGCCGGTTCCAGTCAGCTGGTAGGAGGGCCGGATCCGCGAGGTCAACGAAGAGGGACCGCTCCGAGTTCGTGGACAGGCCCACGCTGTAGGGGTCGGTCACCAGGTTGTGCTCGACGGTGCCGGTTTCGGGCACGAAGACCTCGACGTCGTACAGGTAGTACGCGTCCTTCCAGTCCTTTTCACCCCTGACGCTCCAGATGCCGTTCTTGTCCTGCCGGAGGGCGCGAGTGGCGATGGGATCCCCGCCCGAGCCCTCGCGGAAGACCTGCACTGAGACGCTGCGCGCTGTCGGCGCCCAGAGATCGAGTTGCGGCTTCGTACCCTTCCAGGTGAGCCCGAGCTCTTTGCGGGAGGCGCCCGAATAGAGGTCATCGAGCACGCCGGGTACCTGGACACCGGTGACCGCCAGCACGGTGCCGTCGGGCGACACCGCCGCCAGGAGCAGCTGCCCTTTCAGCAGGTTGCCTGCGTTCCGGGCATCCTTCCGGCCGAGCTTGAAAGTGTCGAGATCCCTCAGGTGCGGATACCGGGCCGCGAGATCGGCCGGCAATGCGTCGCCACTGCGCTCAACCGCGAGGTACGCCCCGCCCGTGACGCCATCGTCCTCGACGGCGAGGCCGCCGTCGGGCGCCGTGTACAGCCTGTACTGCGTCTCGGCGGGCAGATCAACATCCCAGACGAGGGTGTCCTCGGCGAGCCAGTGGCTGGCCATCCCGGCCGTGGGTGCCTGCGGTACGTCGCTGGAGATGACATGCGTCCGATGGTCGTAGGTGAAAGTCACCGGCCCACCCGCGGTCTGCACGGCTAAGTTTGCGCCACCAGCTGCACCGTCGGCACCGTAATTCTCTCCCCAGGAGTCATTCAGCGCCACCTTGTACTCATAGGAGCCGGCGGGAACATCGAAGGTTGCTGCCCAGATATCGGGCGATCCATCCACGGGTACAAGTCGTGTTGCCGCGCATTCGGGCTGCCAGTCGCCAGGACAGCCGAGCTCGGATTGCAGGGAGCCGACGAGCCCGACGGCGCCCGGTACCTCTGTGTGGTCGGCCAGCGCGGGGGCCGACATGAGTGCGGCAAGGAGCGGTGCGGTCAGGATGACGGCGGCTAGTCGGGCTCGGCGCTTCGAGAAGGGCCTGCTGCCTGTCGAGACCGGGCCCGTGGTGTCTGTGGGAATCATGGTAGTCCTTCCCGACCGAGCGTCGCTGCCGGGTCGGACTGAGGAGGGGTGGGTACCTCGATCCTAAAGACGGCTACCCCTGGCCGTCAACGAAATGACGCAACTTTCACGAAAACTTTCTTCCGGATGATGGGTGTGCATTAGATTGGAGCCATGACTTCCGAGACGCATAACATTCGGCCGCGACTGGATGACGTCGCCCGTACCGCCGGCGTCAGCGTCCCCACTGTCTCACGCGTTCTCAATGGGAAGGGTGGCGCCTCCCAGGAAACTCGGCAAGCCGTCCTTACTGCGATGGACAGCCTTGGGTATGAGCGGCCGGTCAGGACGGCCGGGCGCTCGAAAGGGCAGATCGGCGTCGTCGTACCGGACCTCGTGAACCCGATCTTCCCCGCTTTCGCCGGGGCTATTGCTGCCCTGCTGGCACCCAATGACTACATTCCAGCCCTGTGCACCTTGCCGGGCGGCGGCATCACCGAGGATGAGTACGTGGCACTCATGCTCGATCAGGGCGTGAGCGGCATTATCTTCGTGTGTGCGGCACACTCTGACGGCCGAGCGGGAGTGGAGCGCTATCGGCGGTTGCGTGGTCGTGTTCCTTTCGTACTGGTGAACGGAGCCCGGCCGGAGATCGATGCGCCGTCTGTCTCAAACGACGATGCCACGGCCATCCGGACCGCGGTCGGTCACCTCGTGGCGCAGGGCCATCAACGCATCGGCTTCGCGACCGGATCCGACCGTTTCATCCCGAGCCGCCGCAAGATGGACGGGTTCCGCTCCGGGCTCGTCGACTTCCTCGGCGAGGACGACACGGACTCGCATGTGGCCTCCAGCATGTTCACCATCGAGGGCGGACAGAGTGCGGTGAACGAACTCATCGACAGCGGTCATACGGGCATCGTGTGTGCCTCGGACGTCATGGCCCTCGGAGCTATGCGGGCCGCACAGACGCGTGGGCTTCACGTACCCGAGGACATCTCGGTGATCGGATTCGATGACTCGCCGCTCATGGCTTTCACTAACCCACCGCTGACTACCCTGCGGCAAAATGTCGCCGCAATGGCAGAGGCCGCCGTCCATGCACTGGTTACTGAACTCGCCGGTGACCGGGTCACACGCACAGACATGCTGTTTCAGGCCGATCTCATCGTGCGCGGCTCCACCGGCGCAGGGCCCGCCGTCCGCAGGACCTCCTAGCCCGAACTCCAGAGTGGAGCCTTCCGTTCCGGCCCGCGCCTACTGCGTACTTGCGGCACCACTCAGGCCGCCGCGGATGCGCCCAGCCTCCGCCGAACCCGAAGAAGTGCCTTTCGTCGTCCACGGCACCGTGGCGTTGCATTCGTCCCGGGCCAACACCTGGATCGGGTGAGCCTGCGGGGCGACACCGGGCAACCCCACAGTCCGTGGTTTCAGCCTCGTCACTCCCTCCTGCTCACCGAAGGCCTAGTCTCACTGGGCATGACCGTGCATGCCCACTGAAAGCTGCCTCCTGCGGAGCAGCCGCGCTTCGACGCCGTGAGACTCCGCCCGTTAGACTGGGTAGCTGGCCATCAATGGCCCTCCCGTCATCTTTCGAAAGCAGTTTCGTGACCCAGCAGGTACAGGCTTCCACCCGGAGCCACAGCGGCATCGTCCAGGAGGCCTCCCGACGTCGGACGTTTGCCGTCATCTCTCACCCCGACGCCGGTAAGTCGACGCTGACCGAGGCGCTCGCCCTGCACGCCCGGGTGATTGGGACGGCTGGCGCCACCAATGGCAAGGAGAACCGCCGGGAAACTGTCTCCGACTGGATGCAGATGGAAAAGGACCGCGGCATTTCCATCAGTTCCACGGCGTTGCAGTTTTCCTACCGCGACACCGTGATCAACCTGCTGGACACTCCTGGCCACTCGGACTTCTCCGAGGACACCTACCGTGTGCTCGCCGCAGTGGACTGCGCGGTGATGCTGATCGACGCCGCCAAGGGCCTGGAAACCCAGACCATGAAACTGTTCGAGGTCTGCCGGCAGCGCAACATCCCGATCATTACCGTGATCAACAAGTGGGATCGGCCGGGCTTGGATACCCTCGCACTGATGGATGAGATCACCGAACGTACCGGGCTGATCCCCATGCCCCTGACGTGGGCCGTCGGCATTGCCGGGGATTTCCGCGGTGTCTGGGACCTGCAGCGTGATGAATTTGTCCGGTTTACCCGCAAGAACGCTGGCGCCTCCCTTGCCATTGAGGAGCACCTCACGCCCGCCGAGGCACTGGCCGAGGAAGGCGAGGCCTGGACCGACGCGCTGGATGAAGCGTCACTGGTGATCGAATCGAACCAGCCGTTTGACAAAGAAAGTTTCCACGCCGGAACCGGCACCCCCGTCCTGTTCTCGTCGGCCGTCCTGAACTTCGGTGTCCAGCACATCCTCGATACCCTGGTCGATCTGGCGCCCGCCGCTGCGCCCCGGAAGGACATCAATGGAGACGCCCGCCCCGTGGATGCACCGTTCTCCGGCTTCGTCTTCAAGGTGCAGGCAGGAATGAACCGTGCCCACCGCGACCATGTTGCGTTCATCAGGGTGTGCTCGGGCGTCTTCGAGCGCGGCATGGTGGTCACCCACGCCAACTCGGGCAAAACCTTCGCCACGAAGTACGCCCAGCAGCTGTTCGGCCGCGAACGGGAGGTAATCGACGAAGCCTGGCCGGGCGACGTCGTCGGGCTGGTCAATGCGTCGGCCCTGCGGATGGGTGACAGCCTCTACGTCGAGGAGCCGGTGGAGTTTCCCCCGATCCCGCTCTTCAGCCCCGAGCACTTCCGGGTGGCCCGGTCCAAGGACCCCAGCCGGTTCAAGCAGTTCCGGCGTGGGATCGAGCAGCTCGGCCATGAGGGCATCATCCAGGTGCTCCGTTCGGACCTCCGCGGCGATCAGGCACCGGTGCTGGCCGCCGTGGGCCCTATGCAGTTTGAGGTGGTCGCGGACCGGATGGAGCACGATTTCAGCGCCCCCATGCGGATGGAGCCCCTGCAGTACTCGCTGGCACGCCTCACCACCCACGACGCGCAAACGGCCCTGAGCGCGATCCGCGGCACCGAGGTGCTGATCCGGTCCGACGGCGAGTACCTCGCCCTGTTCAACGACATCTGGGCGCTCCGCCGGGTAGAGAAAAACTCCCCGGAGATCACCCTGAGCACAATCGGCACGGACGCCGGGGATGCCCGGGGCTACTGAGATGGCCGGCCCGGCTGCCTCCGCTGGCCCGGACCTGATTGCGGCCCTGCTGACACCCGCCGGCTGGGATCTCCTCAATTCGCTGGAGCCCTACAACGAGGCAGACTCCCTCCGGCTCGGTACCGCCCTGCGGCGGGCGGGGCACGATCCCGTGGTCATCTCTGCCGCGCTCACCCAGTCCCGGCTTCGTGCCAAGGCGGAGGCAAAGTTTGGGCCGTTCGCCGCCCGCATGCTGTTCACTGCCGCCGGTCTGGAGCAGGCCACCCGCCTGGGGGTGGCGGCCCGTCACGCCGAACGGTATGTCACCGCCGACCTGACGCGGGTCGCAGACCTGGGCTGCGGGATCGGCGCGGACGCGATCGCGCTGGCGAGCCTGGACCGCGAGGTGACAGCCGTGGAGATTGACGAGACCACCGCTGCTGCCGCCACCATGAATCTGATGCCCTGGCCCAACGCCACGGTGGTGGGCGGCGACGCTGAATCCTTCGACCTCACCGGGTACGACGGCGTTTGGCTGGATCCAGCCCGCCGGACCACCTCCAGTTCGGGCACCACCCGGCTCTTCGACCCCGAGGCATTCTCCCCTCCCCTGTCGTTTGTCGAGAGGCTCGCGGATAGCGGCACCCCGGTCGGCGTGAAGCTTGGGCCGGGGATCCCGCACGCCGCCGTGCCGGCCAGCTGCGAGGCGCAGTGGGTCTCGGTGGACGGCGACGTCACCGAGGTGACTCTCTGGTTCAACTCCCTCAAACGGCCCGACGTGCGCCGTTCCGCGCTGGTGATCAGCTCCCACGGGGCCGCCGAGCTCACCAGTGCAGTAAATTTTGGCGACGAGATCCACCCTCCGGTCGGCGCACCGGAGGGTTTCCTGTACGAACCGGATGGTGCGGTGATCCGCGCGGGGCTAGTGGCCGACGTCGTACACCAGTTGGGAGGGCATCTGCTGGATCCGCGGATCGCCTACATTTGCGCGCCGCAGTTGCAGGACACCCCGTTTGCCCGCGCCTACAAGGTGGTCGGCGTGATGCCGTACAACGTCAAGGCCCTGAAAACCTGGGTGCGCGAGAACGGGATCGGCGTGCTGGATATTAAGAAGCGCGGGACGTCGGTCACGCCGGAGGAGCTGCGCCGGCAACTGCTGGCGGGTTCGGGCAAAACCAGGAAAACCCCGGGAAAGAAGAAGGCCACGCTGGTGCTGACCCGGATCGGCGAGGACCGGGTGGCGATCGTCGTCGAGCCGGTGAGCGGCTAGTACGCCCCTTTCGCCGTTTTGGTGAGGCCCGCCTACCGGGTGTCGCGCGTCGTCGTCCCTACCGGGTGTCGCGCGTCGTCGTCCTCGTTTTGGTGAGGAACCTGGGTATCCGTGGGCAATATGTCCCACCCGAATGTCGAGGCTGACCCCTCCGGTCCAGGTTGCTCACCAAAACAGGCGGTATTCGGGAGCAACTGGCGCGCCATTCCACCAAAAAGTGTCGGTGCCGGATGGAATAGTCAGGCCATGGAAACGAACACTCCCCGTATCGCTATCATCTTGCGAACCTTCCGTGAGGACGTCAGTATGGGCCGGAGCCACTACGTTGGCGCTCGGTACTATCGGGTGATGGCACACCTGTGTGGTTACCTTGAGACGGTCGACGCCACCGCGGTGCTGGGCCCCGAATCCGGAACCCTACTCGCGGCCGAGCGCGAAATACACCCCCGCGGAGCCTTTCTCCGGCTATTCACTGCCCATGATCTGGTCCACTGCCTGCCCGGCTTCCTCGCGAGCCCCTGGCTGATGACGGATCCTGCGGATGTGCGCACCCAGATCAGCCTCACCGACCGGCTACTGCGTTGGGTTAGGCGCCGCTATCCGGACGATATGTATTACTGCGAGTGCGGAATCCACGAATGTACCGTGGCGATCGAACGCGCCCGGGCCGAGCGACGCTGACCCCCAATGGCTAGCTCCCGCTCAGGCCGAGCCCCGCCACATCACCGACGTCTCCAGCACTTCCGCGGGGCTCGGCAGTCCCCTGATCTGGGCCAACACCAACTCTGCGGCACGCTTGCCCAGAAGGTCCGCTGGCTGCCTGACTGTCGAGAGCTGTGGCCTGCACCGCAGGGCCCAACTACTGTCGTCGAAGCCGACAATCCCCACCTCGGCCGGGACGTTTCGACCGCTTTCCTGCAAGGCCGTCATCGCACCAGCCGCCACTGCATCGGACGCAGCAAACACGCCGTCCAGATCTGGACGGCGCCTTAACAGCTCCTGCATTCCCTCCAGCCCAAACCCGTACGTGTACAGCGGGTATTCCACCACCAGCCCGGGATCGAACAGGTGCCCCATCGCTGTCTTGAACCCGGCGAGCCGATCCTGGCCGGAGTCACGGTCAAGCGCGCAGGCGATCATGCCTACCCGGGTGCGTCCGGTGCCCAGCAGCCGGGCGGTAATGGCCTCGGCTGCCGCTGCGTTATCGATTGCGACATACGGGATGTCCGGGATCCCCGGTGGGTGCCCGACGAAAGCCGCCGGCACACCAAGATTCTTGACCGCGAGGGCGATCGGGTCCGACGCTCGCGCCGACACGATCACCGCGCCGTCCACCAGGCCACCCTGAAGGTAGTCGGCAACCCTACGGCTGTCGCGTTCGGAGTCGATAATGAGGGAGACTAGCTGGTAGTCGGCTGCCGACAGGACCGCATTGGCGCCCAACAGGATCGACCCGATATTGGGGTCCTCGAACAACAGCGAGTGAGGTTCATGGATGATTAGTCCGATGGCCCCGGATTCCTGCCGGACCAGGTTCCTGGCTACCGAGTTCCGCACATAACCGACCCGCAGGATCGCCTCCTCCACGGCGAGTTTCGCGTCCTCGGACACATAGCGTTCCCCATTGACCACCCGCGACACCGTTCCCCGGGACAGCCCGGCCGCTGACGCAACATCATTGATGGTTGCCCTGCGGATGCGCGTGCGGGTTGAGTCCATACCTGTACTTTAGCCGAGCATTTGCCTGCCCTCACGGGCGCCCTGCGTCAGCTGCGTACCTGCGGCCCGGTAATTTCGTTGACAAGCAAATGTGACATGCCTTACTCTGGGAACGTTCACAGAAAAAACTCGATGGCGAGCTTTGCCGAGTCTGGGAGCGTTCACAGAACGCCTCGGACACCCCGGCCGCCCTCGGAACAATCATTCATGAATGACGACGAGGAGCCGGGTTGAATTCGAGCACCACCAGCATCACTGACCTCTCGGGTACCGGAGATCTGGTCTACGGCTGCGACTACAACCCTGAGCAATGGGATCCCGCCGTGTGGCCCGAGGACATCCGGTTGATGAAGGAGGCGGGTGTCAACCTCGCCGCCATCAATATCTTCGGCTGGGCCGAGCTGGAACCCGCCGACGGCGTCGTGAGGTTTGACCGGCTGGACGAGATCATCGCGTTGCTTCACGCCAACGGTATTTCCGTCAATCTGGGGACCGGCACTGCCTCCCCTCCCCCCTGGCTGACGGCCCTGCACCCGGAAATCCTTCCGCAAATGGCCGACGGCACCCGACGGTGGCCCGGCGGACGCCAGGCGTGGTGCCCCAGCTCGCCGGTGTTCCGGGAGTTCGCACTCCGGCTGGTAGAGCTCGTGGCGCAACGGTACGGCAGCCACCCCGCAGTCGCCGTATGGCACGTCTCCAACGAACTGGGCTGCCACAATGCCCTGTGTTATTGCGACACCTCAGCCGCCGCGTTCCGCACCTGGCTGGAAGACCGCTACACCACCGTTGAGGAGCTCAACCGGGCCTGGGGGACCTCTTTTTGGAGCCAGCGCTATTCGGACTGGGCTCACATCCTCCCCCCACGGGCCACCATCTCGGCCCTCAACCCCACTCAGGAACTTGATTTCCAACGATTCAGTTCCGACGCGTTGCTTGACTACTACCGGGCCGAAGCCGCAGTGATCCGAACCCACAGTTCCATCCCCATCACCACCAACTTCATGGTTACCGCCCACATCCGCAACCAGGACTACTGGACCTGGGCTCCGGAGATGGATGTCATAGCCAACGACCACTACCTCGACCATCGGCTCAACGTACCCCTGGCCGAGCTGGCATTCGCCGCCGATACCACCCGCGGGCTCGCCCAGGGCCGACCGTGGCTGCTGATGGAACACTCCACCGGTGCCGTGAACTGGCAACCCCGCAACATTGCCAAGGGCCCTGGCGAAATGATCCGCCACTCGCTCAGCCACCTAGCCCGCGGCGCCGACGGCCTCTGCTTCTTCCAGTGGCGCGCGTCGCTGCAGGGCAGCGAGAAATTCCACTCAGCGATGCTCCCCCACGCTGGCACCGACTCGCAGACGTGGCGCGACGTCGTCGGCCTTGGCGCATCACTCCGAAAGCTGCGCGAACTGGCGGGAACCACGGTGCAGGCCGAGGTGGCGCTCGTTTTCAGCTGGGAGGCGTGGTGGGCCCACGACCAGGAGTCACACCCGTCCGGTGACGTCGGCTACATCGACCAGGTACATGCTGCCTACACGGCACTGTGGGACGCCGGACTCACTGTCGACGTCGTGGCCCCCGGCGCTCCCCTCTCCCACTACAAGCTGGTGGTGGTTCCTAACCTGTATCTGATCCGCGATGAGCATGCCGCAGTCATCACGGATTTCGTCGACGACGGCGGGTCCGCCTTCATCACTTTCTTCACCGGCATCGTCGACGAGAACGAAAGGGTACGCCCCGGAGGGTACCCGGGGGCATTCAGGGACCTGTTGGGCATCCGCTCAGAAGAATTTTTCCCCCTCGACCCGGCGCATCCACTCACGCTCGACAACGGATCACCCGCCACCCTCTGGTCCGAGGCGCTCCGTCTCACGACGGCCGACGCCATCCTGAGCTACGCCACCGGCACCCACCGGGGCATGCCGGCCGTGACCCGCAACCACTTCGGCGCCGGCGAGGCCTGGTACGCCGCGACGGTGCTGGACGGCGGCGTACTCAAGGACCTGTTGCTGCGCGCCGCGGTGACCGCCGGCGTCGCGCTCCCCGATATTCAGTCGGGTCTCGAGTCAGTCACCCGGCGCGGCAACGGCCACGAATATGTCTTCCTGATCAACCACACCACCGAGGACCGCAAGCACCGGGTCAGCGGTCTGGAACTGCTGACTGCCGAGGCCGTGGCTGGCGTCGTCGTCGTTCCCGCCGGCGCAGTCCGCGTTGTTCGCACCACCCCAGAAATTTCCGACACCCACGGCCCAGCCCAGGGCCGGAAGGATGCAGGCCATGACAGTCACTAGCACTCCGGCCGAGGTACCGAAGGCGCCTCAGGTTGCGAGGAAGAACCGTTCATCGGGGGCGCAGCGCCGCGCCGTCGCCCTGTTCATTGCGCCGTTCGGGCTCCTCTTTCTCGCCTTCTACGCCGTTCCAATCGTCTACGCGATAGTGCAGTCGCTGCTCACCGTGGAGCGCGAGGGGACGTTCGGTGCGCCCCGCCAGGTTTTCGGCGGCCTCGTGCAGTACGAGCAGGTCTTCCAGGACAGCGCATTCTGGGCCTCGGTGGGCCGGGTGATGCTGTTCGGCGCCGTGCAGGTGCCCATCATGCTGGGACTCGCGCTGTTGTTCGCCCTGCTGCTGGACTCACCCCTGCTGAAGGGAAAGAAATTCTTCCGCCTGGCGTTCTTCGCACCCTATGCGGTTCCCGGAGTGATTGCAGCCATCATGTGGGGATTCCTGTACTCGCCGTCGCTCTCGCCCTTCGGCGCGGTGACATCGAACATCGACTTCCTGTCGGCGAACCTCGTACTCTGGGCCATCGCCAACATTGTGACCTGGGTGTACGTCGGGTACAACATGCTCATCATCTATGCGTCGCTGCTGGCGATCCCCACCGAAATCTATGAGGCCGCGCGGCTCGACGGCGCAAGTAATATCCAGATCGCCTGGCGCATCAAGATCCCCCTGGTGATCCCGGCGATCATCCTGACGGCGGTCTTTTCGATCATCGGCACCCTTCAGCTGCTCGCAGAGCCGCAGACGCTGCGTAGCTTCAGCTCCGCGATCAACAGCACCTTCACGCCGAACCTTGCCGTCTACACGACCGCGTCAGTGCCGAACTACAATCTCGCCGCAGCCTTCTCGGTGGTCCTTGCACTCGCCACGTTCATCCTCTCCTTCGTCTTCCTGAAGTCGACCCAGCGGAAGGTTACCCAGTGATGTCTTCCCCAGTCACCGCCCCCAAACGCCCACGCGGCGGAGGATCCACGACGCGCAGCAGGGACGATCGCGCGCGCGGCCCCCGGCAGGGCATCATGTCCCGCAGCGCGGCGATGCTCATCATGGGTGTCTTCACCCTCTACTTCCTCACCCCCATCTGGTGGCTCCTCACCACGTCAACGAAAACCGGCGGCGAAATCACGTCGACCGCCCCGCTGTGGTTCACTGCAAGCTCGTTGGGGACGTTCTTCGACAACCTGGGACGGCTTTTCACCTACGACGACGGGCTGTTCGGCCGGTGGCTCGTGAACTCGGCTATCTATGCGGGAATCGGAGCCCTGATCGGCACCGTGATAGCCGCGATGTGCGGGTACGCGCTCGCCAAGTACGAGTTCAAGGGACGCGAGGCGATCTTCAACATCGTACTGAGCGGCGTCCTCGTACCCGCGACTGCCCTGGCCCTCCCGCTCTTCCTGATCTTCAGTCAGGCCAACCTGACGAACACCATGTGGGCAGTGTTCTTACCGAGCTTGGTCAGCCCGTTTGGCGTCTACCTGGCGCGCATCTATGCAGCAGCCAGCGTCCCCGGGGAGTTGCTCGAAGCGGCGAGGTTGGACGGATCGGGTGAGATCCGTACCTTCTTCACGGTGTCCACCCGCCTGATGGCTCCCGCCCTCGTCACCATCTTCCTGTTCCAGTTCGTGGCGATCTGGAACAACTTCTTCCTCCCGCTCATCATGCTCCGCGATCAGGCTCTCTTCCCTGTCACCCTGGGCCTCTACGCGTGGAACAGCCAGATCAGCCAGATCCCTGAACTGCGGTCCCTGGTGATCATTGGAGCCCTCGTCTCGATCGTCCCGCTGATCATCGCGTTCCTCGCACTCCAACGTTTCTGGAGCAGCGGGCTCGGCGCAGGCGGCGTCAAGTAGTCCACAGATTTTCACAATCACCACCACCTGGTGCAGGAGCATCCGCTCCCGCACTGCACTACCACCGATAGGAAAGACAATGCGCGCGCAATACGGAAAAGTCACCGCGGCCTTTGCCATCTCTGCGCTGGCTCTCACCGGCTGTTCAGCCGGTGAGGACAGCCCGGGAGGAGGAACCGAGGCGGCACCCTGCGAGGCCTCCGACGGGCCGGTCGAGCTGACCTTCACCACCTGGGTTCCGGGAATGGACCAGGTCGTTGAACTGTGGAACGAAGAGAACACCGACATTCAGGTCACCGTGCAGACTGGTCCCAACGGAAACTCCGGAACCTATCAGAACTTCTTCAACCAGATCCAGGCCGGCAACGCACCCGACCTGGGCCAGATCGAATACGACGCGCTCCCGAACTTCCGCGTCCAGGACGGGCTGGAGAACATCGCCGAGTGCGCGGGCGTCACGGAAGCTAAGAACCAGTTTGTTGACTGGACCTGGGGGCAGACCACGTTCGGCGAGGAGGGCTCTGTGTACGCCATCCCGCAGGACAGCGGGCCCATGGCCATGTACTACCGGGCCGATCTCTTCGAGGAGGCTGGCATTGAGGTTCCGACCACCTGGGAGGAATATGCAGTCGCTGCCGAGCAGATCAAGGCGGAGGGCTCCTACATCACCAACTTCCCCAAGACTGACGTCAACTGGTTCGCTGGCATGGTCTGGCAGAACGGCGGCCAATGGTTCGCCAACGACGGCGAGAGCTGGGACGTCAATCTGACCAGCCCCGAGTCCGAGGAAGTCGCGACCTACTGGCAGGACCTGCTATCCGAGGACCTCGTGTCAACCCTCCCGTCCTTCTCCGATGAGTGGAACGCGTCGTTCAACGAGGGTCAGCAGTGGACCTGGGTCTCGGCAGTGTGGGGTGCGACTACCCTCTCCGACGGCGCACCTGACACCGCGGGCAAGTGGGCTGTTGCCCCCATGCCGCAGTGGGAAGCAGGTGGGGAGACCGCCGGCAACTGGGGCGGCTCCTCCACTGCGGTACTGAAAGGCTCGGAGCACCCGGCCGAGGCAGCGGAGTTCGCGTTGTGGCTCAACACCGATCCCGAAGCACTTGCCCTCGCTAACGAGCTCGGCGGACTGTACCCGGCGGCGAAGTCGGCGACCGAACTTGAGGCCTTCGCCGGTGGCGTCGAATTCTACGACGGACAGCCGATCTACGACATCTTTGCCGAAGCATCAGCGAATGTTGACCCCGACTTCATCTGGGGCCCAACCATGACCCAGACCTACACCGATGTCTCTGACGGCTTCGGTGCAGCGATCGGCGGCTCCGGCACGCTGATGGATGCGCTGACTGAAGGCCAGCAGCAGACCATCGACGCTCTGAAAGCCCAGTCCATCCCGGTCGCAGAATAGTAGCTGGCTAACCCTCCTGCAGCACCGAATCTCGGGGCCGGCTGAGTGCAGAAACCCGGCAGTCACCCGAGCCAGGGTCTGCCGGGCGTCGGCGTCGGAAATAGTCGGGTCGCCGTCACCGAAAATGGACCGGTAGGCACCGAACTGGCTGTGTTCCATTCCCTCGATTTCGACCATGTCGGCATCGACCACCGCTGCCGCGAGCCGCTCCCGCACCACCGCGGTGGGAACAATCTCGTCCTTGCTCCCGGTCACCGCCAGCACCTCAAGCCCCGGCGTATCATCCAGCACAACATCATTTTCGGGGAAGGCCGCCCACAGCAGTAACCCCTCGAAATCCGGGTGGGCGTCAGCATAACGCGCCGCTGTGATCCCGCCGAGTGAGTGGCCGCCAATCCACCAGGTCTCCACGGCCGGTTCGGCGCCAATGATGTCCCGCGCCGCGTCGTCCCGGAGCGAGGCAAAGCCGAACGGCATCTCGGCAAGGTACACGGCTATCCCCGTGGCTTCGACGATCGGCGCCCAGGAGGGCAGGTAGGCCTCGGCGACGGTGCGCGCCCCAGGGTAGAAAATCATCCCGGTCTCCGCCGGGCCGCCGGCCGGCAGGAGCGCGATGTAGCCCTCCCGGTCAATCACCCGCACCGCCGGGTCGCCCCGTACCGCCGCCACCTCGGCCTCCTTGACGGGCGACGGCGTCAGCAGGACCGCTGCGGCGGTGCCGAGCACGACGACGATCCCCAGCAGTGTAGTGAGCAGCACCCGACGCAGCCGTCCGCGCTTCGGCCGGCGCACTGGGGTGGACATGGTTCAAGACTACGCTCGAACCAGTTGGCTGCTGCCGGGCCGCATCAGCATCCGGTCCCTGCGGCGTATCCGGCCGCCTCGACCGGCAATCGTCCGGGTGCCGGCGCATCGCCTGTCAGAACGTCGAGGACGGCGGCGAACGCCCCCGGCGTGTCTCCGTAGGCAGCAATCTTCACTGGTGCGTCCACGGCCTCCAACCACCAGGGTGCATCAAGAGCGACGGCAATCTCGGCCGGCGCCGCACCGCTGCTGCCGCCGACCAGGGACACTGTCGTCCCTCCTGCTCCGACGGTGACACCCCGTTCCCCTGCGGCATCGGTGAAGCGCTGCCTGTCGGTTTCCGTTCCGCCAATCAGCGAGGCGGTGCCGTTCAACAGGTCCCCTTCACACTGCCCGGTGAGCATGGTAATCGCCGCTGCGGAGGCTACGGCGCTGGCCCCCGCCTGCTCCCCCGGCGCTGCGGTCACCGCCGCGGTTGCGAGCTCTGCCTGCCACAGCATCAGTGTGACCACCCGGGTGGCGGCCTCGGCCAGCCGCGCGCCGGGAAGGCTACCGTCGTCGATGGCCGCGACGATTCCCGCGTGGGCGGCGTAGGTGTCGGTGGGCATCAGGAGCAAGTCGGCCCCTGCGGCGAGGGCCCGAGGGGCTGCCTGCCCACCGGGGTAGAGCTGTTCCACTGCTGCCATGTTCAACGCGTCGGTGACCACCACTCCGTCGAAACCCAACCCGCGCAGCGCCTCATAGTTGGGAGCTGACACCGACGACGGCACCCCCGGGTCAAGCGCCTCCACGGCAATATGGCCCATCATCATGACAGGCACGCCAGACTCGACCGCCGCTGTGAAGGGCGCCCAGTCGCGGGTCTGAAGATCCTGGAGGGTAGCTGTCTGCACGGGGAGTTCGAGGTGGGAGTCGGCCGGCACTGAACCGTGCCCGGGGAAGTGCTTCGCGCTGGGTAACACTCCCGCTTCCAGCATCCCGGCCACCGCAGCGGACCCCAGCTCGCCGACCAGGGTCGGATCATCCGCATAGGCGCGCGCGCCGATCGTCGGGTCGCTCGCTCCCGTAGTGACGTCTACCGACGGCGCATGGTTCATGGTGAAGCCGAGTCCTGCCAACTCAGAGTTCATCGCCGTCATCGACGACCCAACGAGTGCCGGATCGCCCGCAGCGCCGTAGGTCATCGGCGTCGGCCAGGCGGTGAGGGGCCCACGGAGCCGGGCGACCTGCCCGCCTTCCTGATCCACGGAGATGACTGCCGGCCAGGTCCTACCGTCCTCTGCTACTGCCGCGGCCAGAGACTCGGTCACTGCCGCCATTGCCACGGGATCCACCGCACCGTCGGCGGAGAGCGGCACGTTGTCGCCCATGATGATGCTGCCCGCCAGGTGAAGGTCCCTGATCGCCTGTTCCTGGCCTGCAGTGTCCGTGCCCGCGTAGAACCCGACGATCACCTGCCCGGCCCGCTCCTGGGTGCTCATGCTGGCCACGGCCGCGGCGGCGTCGTCGTAGTTCTGCGTACTGGGACCCCAGGGCAACGAGTCGGTGGTCGTCGACGACGCTGACGGTTCAGGTGACGGTTCAGGCGACGCCGACGGCGTTGGGCCGGTCTCGGTGGTGGGGGCGCCGCCACCGTTTCCGGCGGGGGTGCAGCCCGCCACGAGCAGGAGCGTGACAACGGCCAATCGTGCCTGGCGTAAGCCCCGGCGGCGTGCCTGGTTCCCAGTGTTCGCCCGGTGGGCTGCGCTTTTCACTGTATCGATGCTACTCCTGCTCTAATATTGGGACAGTTCTCTTCCGCGGATGACGTGATATCGAGGCAGAATTTTCCAGCAGTCCGGTACCGGTCAGGAGCCAGCCCATGAAGATCGAATTCGCACAGTCAGCACAGTCCACGCTCGGCGTGGAATGGGAGCTGGCCCTGGTGGATCGTTACAACGGCGAGCTGGTGTCGGTGGCCGATCAGGTCCTCCGCGGGGTGGCGGCGAACCACCCCGAGCTGCAGGAGGACGAGGAGCACCCACACATCAAGCAGGAGCTGCTCCTGAACACGGTCGAGTTGGTGACGGGGATCTGCCACACGGTGGCCGACGCGAAGGCTGACCTATCCCGTTCCCTGGCGGCCGTCCGCGAGGTCACCGACCCGATGGGCGTTGAGCTCTTCTCTGCCGGGTCGCACCCGTTCAGCGTGCCCCGCTCCCAGCCGGTGACCGATAAGGAGCGCTACTACAAACTGATCGACCGCACCCAGTGGTGGGGCCAGCAGATGGTCATCTACGGGGTCCACGTACATGTGGGGCTCGACCACCGCGACAAGGCGATGCCCGTGCTCGACGGCCTCGTGAACTATGTGCCGCATTTCCAGGCCCTGTCGGCGTCGTCGCCGTTCTGGGCGGGAGAGGACACCGGCTACGCGTCGCAGCGCGCCCTGATGTTCCAGCAGCTGCCCACCGCCGGGTTGCCTTTCCAGTTCCCCAATTGGAGCGAGTACGAGTTTTATGTGCAGGACATGTTCACCACCGGAGTGATCGACGCGGTGAACGAGATCCGCTGGGATGTGCGCCCGGTCGGAAACCTGGGAACCATCGAGATGCGGGTGTGCGACGGGTTGTCCACCCTCAAGGACGTCGGAGCGATTGCTGCCCTGACCCAATGCCTGGTCGACGAATTCTCGACCACCCTCGACAACGGCGGGACCATCCCCACCATGCCGCCCTGGCATGTGCAGGAGAACAAGTGGCGGGCCGCCCGCTATGGGATGGAAGCGATCATCATCCTCGACGCCAAGGGCAACGAGCAGCTGGTCACGGAGCATCTGGTGGAGGTGCTCGACCGGCTGCAGCCGGTGGCGAAGAAGTTGGGCTGCGTTGAGGAGCTCGGTGACGTGGAGAAGATCCTCGCCCGCGGCGCCGGCTATCAGCGTCAGCGCCGGGTCGCGGCCGAGCACGGCGGCGACCTCAGCGCCGTCGTCCTCGACATGGTCGCGCAGCTCCGCCACTAGCCCCCGCCATCCCTTGGATCGAGTCAACTCGATCCAAGGGATTTAGGTGTACACGCTGGTGACGGGCAGCGACGAGTCGGTCGCGAAGCGCAGCCCGGTGGGTTCCCCGCCGTTCATCACGATCTGCGCCCCGAGCGCCGCCACCATTGCGCCGTTGTCAGTGCACAACGATAGGGGCGGGACCGTCAGGGTGATTCCCGCGGACGCGCACCGTTGGGCGGTCAGGGTCCGCAGCCGCGAGTTGGCGGCCACCCCGCCCCCGAGCAGCAGGTTGGTGATCGCGTGTTCGCGGCATGCCAGCACCGCCTTGGAGGTAATCACGTCGACGACGGCCTCCTGGAACGAGGCGGCGATGTCGGCGACCGGGAGGTCGACGCCGTCGGCTTCGTACTGCTCCACGCACCGGGCGACAGCAGTTTTCAGGCCACTGAACGAAAAATCGTACCGGTGCGGTCCGGGCTGCCCGGCCGTCCCCAGGTATTTGGGCTGGGTCAGCCCCCGCGGGAAGCGGATCGCCTTCGGGTTTCCCTCCGCGGCGAGGCGGTCGATCGCCGGGCCGCCCGGGTAGCCGAGGCCGAGGATGCGGGCCACCTTGTCGTAGGCTTCACCGGCGGCGTCGTCGATGGTGCACCCCAACAGCTCGACGTCGGAGGCGAGGTTGTTGACCCGCAGGATCTCCGTGTGACCACCCGAAACCAGCAGGGCACCAAGATTCGGCGGCAGACCGTGTGGGAACGCCGAGCCCAACACTCCCACCCCGACGTGGGCCACCAGATGGTTCACGGCGTACAGGGGCTTTCCGGTGGCAAGCGCCAGCGCCTTCGCCGCGGACACCCCCACCATCAGCGCACCGGACAGCCCCGGGCCGGAGGTCACCGCGATGGCATCGATCTCCGCCAGCGTGACGCCGGCGTCGGCGAGCGCCTGCCGCAGGGTCGGCACGAAAGCGTCAAGGTGTGCCCGGGAAGCGATCTCCGGAATCACACCCCCAAACCGGACATGTTCGTCCATTGACGAGGACACCGTGTTGGTGAGCAGCTGCGTCCCCCGGACAATCCCGACGCCGGTTTCGTCACAGGATGATTCGATGCCGAGGACCAGCGGCTGATCACGGTTCACAGGATCAACCTCATCACCCAGGCATCGACGCCGTCGCGGTAGTACTTGCGCCGGGTATGGATGTGCTCAAATCCGGTCAGGGTATACAGTTTTTGCGCCCGGGGGTTGTCGGCCCGCACCTCCAGCAGCACCTCGGTGGCGCCGCGGTTGCGGGCCTCGGCGAGCAGTTCGGTCAGCATCGCCGTGCCGATGCCCTTCCCCTCGCACTCGGGGAGGACGCCGATCGTCTGGATATCAGCTGTCGTGTCCACGCACATCACTCCGGCGTAGCCCACCAGCCTGCCCTCGCTCTCGGCAAGAAGATAACGGCGTGTTTCGGTCTGGGACACCTCGTCGAGGAACATCTCCAGCGGCCAGGCGTCGATGGGGAACAGCTCCAACTCGAGCCGTGCCACAGCCGGGACGTCCTGCAGTAGCAGGTCACGCAGTGAAAAGCTCATGCCGTAGCCCGCTTCCGGGGGCCGGGAACCCGCGCATCGGACTCCCTCAAATACAGCGGTGTCGTATCCAGCAGTTGGCGCCCGGCGGCGAGCCTGCGGTACGCCGAGCGTCCCAGCGCCGCCGCCGACGGGTGGACATCGGTGAATCCCTCCACCCCGGCCAGCGCCTCAGGGTACAGTCCGGCGCCTTTCCCATAGGCGGGGAGGTCAGGGAGCGACGTCGGTACTCCCACCTGCGGGCCCGCCACCAGGTCAGGAACGCCGCCGTCTGCGCGGTACCGAGCCCAGTAGACCTCCTTCCGCCGGGCGTCAGTGGTCACCAGGAACTCACCGGACACGGCGTGTGCTGCCGCATCCTCGGCGATCGAGTCGAGACTCATCACGCCGTGCAGCGGCACCTCCCAGACGTAGGCGAGGGTCCTGGCGGTGGCCAGCCCGGCCCGCAGACCGGTGAAGGGCCCCGGCCCCACACCCACCACAATGGCGTCGAGATCGGCTCCGGAGATTCCCGCGTCAGCCAGCAGGTCAGCGACAGCGGGTGCCAGCACCTCCGCGTGGGTCCGGGTGTCGTCGGTGGCAAAACTCCCGCCGACGACGCCGTCACGCACCAGGGCAGCACTCGCCGCGGCGGAGGTATCGAGGGACAAAATCAGCATCCTGCCAGCCTAATCCAGTGCCTCTACGGCTGGCGGTGTATTCGCCCAGCGCGGACCGAACGCGACAAGGAGAACCCGGCGGGGTTCGTCGTCGTCATCGGGGTCAGATGGTGCGCCGGCGCCCGCCGGCCGCTCAAGGTGAATCTCCAGGCGGCTCTCCGCAAGGTGCTCCACTCGCCCGGCGCCCCACTCCACCACCGTGACGCTGGAATCCATGCTGGATTCCAGATCGAGGTCGTCAATGTCGGCGGCAGACTCGAGCCGGTAGGCGTCGGCGTGCACCAGCGCGGGCCCGACCGCGACGGATGGATGGACCCGGACCAGCACAAAGGTCGGTGAAATGATGCCCGGCCGGACGCCGAGGCCCTGGCCCAGGCCCTGGGTGAAGGTGGTTTTCCCCGCCCCGAGGCTGCCGGAGAGGATCAGCAGATCCCCGGCGGCGAGGTCGGTGCCCAGGGCAGTCGCGAACTGCTGCAGCTCGCCCGCCGACTGCACGGTGAAGCTGCGCCTCCACCGCTGAGGGTCGGTGCCGTTACTGGTCTGCACTGGGGGCTGTCCCGTTCAGGTAGGTGCGCGGGACGCGGCCGCTGATCCGCGTCACAATCTCGTAGTTGATCGACCGGCTGGCGTCGGCCCAAGCGTCGGCGCTGGGCTCGTCCGGGCTACCCCCAAACAGGACCGCGGTGTGCCCCAGGAGACTCCGGTCGGTGCCGGCAATCCCGGTGGTCTGCAGGTCGATGACAAACTGGTCCATCGCGATCCTCCCGACCACCGGATATTGGCGGCCGGCCACCAGCACCGGCGCTCCGGTGGCGATTCGGGGGACGCCGTCGGCGTAGCCCACCGGGATCAGGGCCAGGGTGGTGGGCCGGGTGGTGCGGTAGGTGAGGCCGTAGGAGACGCCCTGCCCGGCGGGGACCTCCTTGCAGGATGCTACCGAGGTCACAAACCTCATCGCCGGGCGCAGACCAAGACTGGCCGAACTGTGGCCATGGAACGGCGAGAGCCCATAGATGCCGAGCCCCACCCGCACCAGGTCGAAGTGGGTATCGGGGCGGGACAGGGCGCCGGGGGTGTTGGCGAGGTGCCTGAGTTCGACGTCGACGCCGGCATCCTCGGCCACCGCCACTGCCTCGCGGAAGCGGCGGATCTGGTCATCAGTTTCGTGGCGCTCCGGTTCGTCGGCGACCGCCAGGTGCGAGAAAATGCCGACCACCCGGAGGAGCCCCTCCTCATGCTGCTCCAGCGCACGGCCGACGAACGTGTCCCACTCGTCAGGGGGGCAGCCGTTGCGTCCCAGCCCGGTGTCGATCTTCAGCTGGACCCGCGCGGGCCGTTCCTGCAGCCGGGCTGCCGCCACCACATAGTCCAGCTCCCACCCGGACACGCCGATATCGATGCCATCCCGGATTGCCGCCCCAAAGTCGGACTCGACCGTGTGCAGCCAGGCGAGGATGGGCGCCTCAATACCCGACGCGCGGAGGTCCAGGGCCTCGGAAATGTGGGCAACCCCCAGCCAGGATGCGCCCGATTCGAGGGCCGCCCTGGCCACCTGCTGCGCCCCATGCCCGTAGCCGTCGGCCTTGACCACTGCCATCAGTCGGGCCGGGCTGACGACGTCGGCGATGTGCCTGACGTTGTGGCGGACCGCGTCAAGATCAATCTCGACCCGCCGTTCACCGGCCGGGGGATCAGTTAGGAAACTCACCGCTCTATTCTGTCATTTCCGCGCGGCCGCGCGGCCGGCCGGTTCACAGCCGGACGCACGCGGGCGGGACCACACTGCCGCATCACGCATCCGACTGGCGGGCGATCGTCGCCGAGGCCCGGCGCACGGCTTCCAGCGGCACCCCCGAAACGAGGTGCTCGAGGAAGTCGTAGCGCTTCAGCCACTGCTTGCGCACCTTCTCGCGCGACTCGCTCATCCGGTGCCACCAGTCGGCGATGTCTCCCCACCCGGGTGCGGCGAGGGACCCACCCACTTCCTGCACCGACAGGGCTGCACATAGGTTGGCGAACCGCAACCGGTCGGCCAGAGGGAACCCGGCCAGGTCTCCCATCACAAACGCCGCACCAAAGCAGTCGCCCGCCCCCGTTGGATCGTAGGCTTTCACCGGCAGCGCAGGCACCCATTCCTCTTCACCCGTCAGAGAGTCGATGGCAATGGCCCCTTGCTGCCCCACCGTCACCACTGCCACGGGCACCCGGTCGGCGAGCGCATACAGCGCCGCCCAGGGGTCGTCGGTGCGGGTGTAGGCCATCGCCTCGCTGTCGTTGGGCATGAACGCGTGGAAATACTGCAGGGTGTCCAGTGCACTCCCCGACCACTGCCCGGTGGGGTCCCAGCCCACATCACCAAACAAAAGGGTTCCGTTGGCCCGTGCGGCGAGGGCCCACGGTTCGAGCTCCGGTTCAACACTGACGACGGCGGCCCGGCACCGCGGCGGCGGGTCACCGATCAACTCGGTGGCTGATACCGGGGACGGGTGGCCATGAGTGACCATGGAGCGGTCGCGTTGCACCGACAGGGAGACGGTGACCGGTGAATGCCAGTTCTCGAAGGTCCTCGACCGGGACAGGTCAACGTGCTCCTGATCGCGCAGGATGCCCTTGTTGTAGTCGCCGTAGCCGTCGTCGCCGAAGGCGGCTGATAGCGTGGTGCGCAGCCCGAGGCGGCTCGCCGCGATCGCCTGGTTGGCCACACCGCCGGGGCATGATCCCATCCCGTCGGCCCAGACCTCTGTGCCGGGCGTCGGTAGCTGCCCGAGACCGGTAAAGACAATATCGAGGAAGACCGACCCGCTGAGTAGCAGGTCAAATTCCGGGTCGGACGCGGAGCGGCTGGCAGCCAGAGGATCGAAACGATGCGCGGTACCCATATACGGCACAATACTCTTAGGCTCCCGGCGCGCAGCATCCCTGCGACGCCGGGGTCGCCGTGGTGGGCGCTGAGCGCCGGCACCGGACACACCGACACCGTGGAGGGTTCGTGAAACTGGTCATAGTGGGTGGCGGGGGCTTCCGGGTGCCGCTGGTGTACCGGGCCCTGTCAGCGGGGGAATTCGCCGGGGTGATCGATCAGGTGGTGCTGCACGATTCGGACCCCGCCCGGCTGAGGGCTGTCTCCCGGGTGTTGCAGACCATGCCGCTACCCGCCGGCTCAGACCGCCCCCACCTCGCATCCGCAGCCGATCTCGACGCGGCCCTGGTCGGAGCCGACGTCGTCTTCGCGGCCATCCGCAGCGGGGGCGCCGCGGGACGGGTGCTCGACGAGCGCGTCGCGCTGGATGAGGGCCTGCTGGGTCAGGAGACGGTGGGTGCCGGCGGAATTTCCTACGCCCTGCGGTCCGTACCGCAGATGCTGGCGGTCGCCACATCCATGCAGCGTGTCTGCCCCGACGCCTGGCTGATCAACTTTACTAACCCGGCGGGCATGGTGACCAGGGCCGTCCAGACGGTCCTCGGCGACCGGGCGATCGGGATCTGCGACTCGGCGTCGGGGCTCGTGTCACGGTCCGCCGCTGCAGCGGGTGTTCCCCTGGCAGAGGGTTCGCTCAGCGGCGTCGACTATGTGGGACTGAATCACCTGGGTTGGTTGCGTGGTCTGACGCACGACGGCGTCAACCGGCTCCCCGCGCTGCTGGCCGACCCGCAGCGCCTCGCCTCCTTCGAGGAGGGCAGAGTGTTCGGGCCTGAGCTGCCGAGGCTACTGCGGTCAGTGCCCAACGAGTACCTGTTCTACTACTACTACCATCGTGAGGCGGTGCTGGCTCTTGCCGGCGCCACCGAAACCCGCGGCGTGTTTCTGCACCGCCAGCAGGAAGAATTGTACGCCGAGCTGTTGACGACCCCTGAGCCGTTCGCTGTCTGGGAAGGGGCGCGGTTGGCCCGGGAGGAGGGCTACCTCGCGGAGGCCCGTCCTGAGGCGGAGGAGCGCGACGAGTCCGACCTGGCCGGTGGCGGGTACGAACGGATCGCCCTTGCGGCGATGCGAGCTCTCCTCACGGGTGAGGCCACCGAGTTAATCGTCAACGTGCGCAACGGGGCTGTGCTGCCCGCGTTGCCGGCGGACGCCGTCGTCGAACTTCCCTCCCGTCTGGACCGGACCGGGGCGACACCGCTGCCCACCGGCGCTCTGACCCCGCACCAGCTGGGCTTGATGGCACAGGTGATCGCCGTGGAGGAAGCCGTGGTGCACGCCGCGGTCCACGCCGACCGCGACTCGGCGTTACGGGCGTTCCTGCTGCATCCGCTGATCGACTCCGCCCATGCCGCCTCGCGACTGCTCACAGGGTACGAGCGGGCGTTCCCCGACCTGGCCGCCTCCTGGAAACAGCCGTCCGGGAGCGTCGGAGTTGCGGAAGCTCCGTACTAGAGCTCCCGGAACATGACGTGTAGGCCCACAAAGCCCTCCTGCGGGTGCCTGAACGCGCCGGGAATGGTGGTGAGAATGCGGAAGCCCAACGACGCCCAGAGTCGGACCGCCCGGATGTTCGTTTCCACCACCGCGTTGAACTGCATTGCGCGGTAGCCCTGCTCCCCGGCCTCCGCCAGGACGTGCCGGGCCAGCAGACGACCAACGCCCCGGCCGCCGGCCTCCCCTGCCACCATAAAACTCGCGTTGGCCACGTGAGATCCACCGCCGGCACGGTTCGCGTGCAGCTGAGCCGTCCCAACGACGGCGTCACCCCCTGCGACCCCAGGACCAGTCGCGACGGCAACGTACACGCGCATCGTCGGGTCGGCGGGCGCCAGCCATTCGTCCCGGGCCTGCGCCTCGGCCATGCCGGCATCCCAGCAGTACGTCTCACCGGCACGCAGCACCGGCTCCATGATGGCCCAAAGGGCGGGCCAGTCGGCGTCGGCGGCCGGCCGCACCCCCAGCCCGGCGGCGTCGGACATCGGGTTAGGCGTCGAGCGCCTTGGCCCACAGGTTGATGTCCGATTCGACGGCGAACTCATCGATCGCCGTCAGCTCAGCCTGACTGAAGTCAAGATTCTTCACTGCGGCCAGGCTGTTCTCCAGCTGCGAAACGCTCGACGCGCCGATCAACGCCGAGGTGATGGCACTGCCTTTGGACTGCTCCCTGAGGATCCAGGCGATCGCCAGCTGCGCCAACGACTGCCCACGACCCTGCGCAATGGTGTTGAGCCCGCGCACCCGGCGGAGGTTGTCCTCCGACAGGTGCGCCTCGGAAAGCGACTTATCGGACGCCGCCCGGGACCCCTCCGGGATACCGTCGAGGTAACGGTCGGTCAGCAGCCCCTGGGCCAGGGGCGAGAACGCAATCGATCCGACGCCCTCCTGCTCCAACACCTCAGGAAGGTTGGGGGTCCCGTTCTCCACCCAGCGGTTGAGCATCGAGTAGGAGGGCTGGTGGATCAGCAGCGGCGTACCGAGGTCGCGCAGGATCGCAGCCGCTTCAACAGTCTTCTCCGGCGAGTAGGACGAGATGCCCGCGTAGAGGGCCCGACCCGAGCGCACAGCGGTGTCCAGGGCACCCATCGTCTCTTCCAGCGGGGTGTTGGGGTCCGGCCGGTGGCTGTAGAAGATGTCCACGTAGTCCAGGCCCATCCGGTTCAACGACTGGTCGAGGCTCGCCAGCAGGTACTTGCGGGATCCCCATTCACCGTACGGACCGGGCCACATGTCGTACCCGGCCTTGCTGGAGATGACCAGTTCGTCACGGAACGGCGCGAAATCATCCTTCAGGTGGCGCCCGAAGTTGGTTTCGGCGCTCCCGGCCGCCGGCCCATAGTTGTTCGCCAGATCGAAGTGGGTCACGCCCAGATCGAACGCACGGCGCAGGATGGCTCGTTGCGTTGCGAACGGCTTGTCATCCCCAAAGTTGTGCCACAGGCCAAGCGACACCGCCGGCAACTGCAGGCCGCTGCGGCCCACCCTGCGGTAGGGCATCGAGTCGTAACGGTCATCTGCTGGGTGGTAGGTCATGGTCTCTCCTAGGTCTCGGGCAACATTATGTGGCGTCAGGGTGCGGCGGGCTCAGCTGAGGATGGCCGACCCGCGGGGCGGTAGGGTCAGGCGTCCCGCTTCGAGGACCTCGCCCCGAACGCTCGACAGCAGGACGCGCGCCGCGTGAACGTCGATGGTGCGCTCCTCGTCGGCCAGGTTGACGACGACGACGGTCCCCCCACGCCGGATGGCCAACCACTTCCCGGGCTCACTGAATTCCACCGACACGGCGGTGAAGTCGGGATTCGACAGGTCGGGAATCTCGCGGCGGAGCCGGATCAGGTGTCGGTACAGGTCGAGGAGACGGGCGTGGTCGCCCGTTTCGGCCTCGGCCCAGTCCAGTTTCGCCGACGCGAACGTTGCCGGGTCCTGCGGGTTGGGCACCGTGTCCGCGTCCCATCCCATCCGCTCGAACTCCCGGAGGCGCCCTTCGGCGGTTGCCTTGCCCAATTCCGGTTCGGGGTGGGAAGTGAAGAACGGCCACGGCGTGGAGGCACCGTATTCTTCCCCCATGAACAGCATCGGGGTGAAGGGCCCGGCGAGGTTCAGCACCGCGGACTGGGCAAGGTGCGCGTAGCTCACCGTTGCGCCCATCCGGTCGCCGGCTGCCCGGTTGCCGATCTGGTCGTGGTTCTGGGTGCAGACCACCAGTTGGTGGGCGGAAACCAGGGTCGGATCAATAGGTCGCCCGTGGCTGCGTTCCCTGAAGGACGAGTAGGTTCCGTTGTGGAAGAACCCGTGTTCCATCACCTTGGCCAAGGCTGCCACGGAGTCGAAGTCCTCGTAGTATCCGGTGGTTTCCCCGGTCACGTTGACGTGCACGGCGTGGTGGAAGTCGTCGCTCCACTGCCCGGCGAGACCGTAGCCTCCGGCGGTCCGCGCCGTGATGAGCCGCGGATTGTTCAGATCGGATTCGGCAATCAGGAACAGTGGTTTACCCAGTTCCTTCGCACACCCGTCGGTTTCCTGGGCGAATTCTTCGAGAATGTGAGTGGCCCGCTCGTCGTGCAGGGCATGCACCGCATCCAGACGCAGACCGTCCACGTGGTAGTCGCGGAACCACATGAGGATGTTGTCCAGCAGGTAGCGCCGGACCTCATCGGACAGGGGCCCATCAAGGTTCAGTGAGTCCCCCCACGTGTTGGCTTGACCTTCCGTGAGGTACGGGGCGAACTGACCGAGGTAGTTGCCGCTCGGACCGAGGTGGTTGTGCACCACGTCCTGGATCACTCCGAGGCCCCGCTGGTGCGCAGCATCAACGAACCGCTGGTAGCCGGCGGGTCCGCCATAGGTTTCCTGCACGGCGAACCAGAGGACGCCGTCGTAGCCCCAGTTGTGGGTGCCGTTGAAGGCGTTGACCGGGAGGAGCTCCACATGCTGCACGCCGAGGTCCACGAGGTAGTCAAGCTTCCCAATCGCCGCGTCGAAGGTCCCCTCGGGGGTGAACGTCCCGATGTGCAGTTCGTAGATCACTCCCCCGTTGAGCCCGGGCGAGACCCAGGAGCCGTCCTGCCACGCGTGGGCGGCTGGGTCGAAGGTCTGGGAGAGCCCGTGCACGCCGTCGGGCTGGCGGCGGGATCGCGGATCGGGGATCGGCGTGGTGGCGCCGTCCACCAGGTAGCCGTAATCGGTGCCCGCTGACAGGGGGGCCGCGCCCGCTGTCCACCAGCCACCATCGCCCCGGCTCATGGGTGTGGTGGTCCCGCCCGCGGTCAACGAGAGGCTGGTGGCTTTGGGTGCCCAGACGTCGAACTGGTTCCTCATGATGCGTCCTCCCTGACCAGCAATGCCACTGGGTAGGTCTCGAAGATGGTTCCGGCCGGGACGGGGCCGCCGGAGAATGATGCCCCGGTGATGGCGCAGCTGTACTTGCCCTCCGGCAGGACGACGGCGGTGTCCTGCCAGCCGCCTCGGCGTTCCAGGCCCAGCGGCAGCCGGGTCAGAAGGGTAAGCGCCCCGCCGCGGTCGAAGGCAAAGATGTGCTCCGCTGCCTCACCGGTGGTGGCGACGGCGGTGTACCCGGCGAACAATTCGGGACGGTCGCGGCGCAGCTTTAGCGCCCGCGACACGACCAGGAGCTTCGCCACCGCTGACTCATCAATGGCGGGGAGGGCGCCGAAGGCCAGGTTGACCAGCGCCTGCTTCCGTTCCTCAAAGTCCACCGGCCGGCGGTTGTCCGGGTCCACCAGTGAGTCTTCCCAGAATTCCGAGCCCTGATACACGTCGGGCACGCCCGGCATGGTCAGCTGCAGCAGTTTGGCGCTCAGCGAGTTGGACCAGCCGTAGCCTTTGATTTTTTCCACCAGGGTGGTGACCAGCGTGGTGACCGCCGGGGTGTCGAAGGCGGCGTCGACCGCGGCGTGCATCCGGTCCTCGAAGGCTTCGTTGGGCGCGGTCCAGTGGGTGCTGGAGTCGGCTTCGCGGGAGGCCTTTTCCACGTAGGCGTGGGCCCGGTCGCGGCTCAGCGGCCAGGCGCCGATCATCGCCTGCCAGAGCAGCGAGGAGAACGCCGGGTCGCCCAGCGGTGCGGCGTCGTCGAGCTGGCCGAGCACTGTGGCCCAGTCATCGGCCATCTCGGAGAGCACGCTGATCCGGGCGCGGGTATCTTCGCTGCGTTTGGTGTCGTGGGTACTGAGCGCCGTCATGGACAGCGGGTTGTCCCGCTGGCGCCGCAGCAGCCGGTTGTGCATCTCCACCCGGCCGATCGAGAAGATCGACGGGTCGGCGCCCACCTCGTTGAGGGAGGTCAGCCGGTTGTACCGGTAAAACGCGGTGTCCTCGACACCCTTGGCCATCACCATGCCCGAGGTCTGCTGGAACCGCGTGGCGAGCTCGGTGAGCGTCGCCTCAGGATCAGCCAGGTACGGGTTCAGGAGCCCCTGCAGGGTGGTCAGCGTGGCGGCCAGGTCGGGGCGGTGCACCTGGGCCGCGACGACGGCGTCGTCGAGGTACTCGGCCCCACCGGGAAGGTAGCTCCGGTAGACGGGGAAACACGCCAGTAGTTCGGCGATCGCGTCGGCGGCCTTCTCGGGATCGAGGCCAGCATCGGCTGGAACCAGGCGGGTCAGCCGCAGCACCTCGGACCGGAGGATCCCGTCGGCGATCCCCCGCTTGGTGCCGTGGATCATCGAATGGAAATCCCCGGCCGGAGCGATTCGTTCGAGCGTGGCCTGCCCGGCCGGGTCAACAAACAAGCGGTCAATATCGGCGAGCGCGTCATACCCGGTGGTGCCCTCGGTGGCCCAGTCGGCGGGTAGGGTCTCCCCGGGCTCGAGGATCTTTTCCACCAGGACGTACGCCCCGCCGGTGAGTTCACGCAGCCGGTCAAGGTACCCGGCAGGGTCGGCGAGTCCGTCCGGATGATCGATCCGGAGCCCGTCCACCAGAGACTCCTCAAACCAGCTGCGAATCTCGCTGTGGGACTCATCAAACACCCGGGGCACCTCGACACGCAGGCCCGCCAGGGTATTCACGCCGAAGAAGCGCCGGTAGTTCAGTTCGTTGTCCGCGCGACGCCAGTTCACCAGTTCATAGTGCTGGCGGGCGTGCACGGCCTGGGCTGTATCGCCGGTTTCGTAGCTGCCGTCGGCGATCGGGAAGCGGTGGTCGTAATACCGCAGCTCACCGCCGTCGAGCTCCAGGGCAGCCAGTTCGTCATCGCCGTCGCCCAGGACCGGGAGGCGGATCTTCCCGTCTGCCGCGTCCCAGTCGACGTCGAACGCCTCGGCATAGGGCGAATCCTGCCCGCCCTTGAGCAGCGTGGACCACCAGGGGTTCTGCGCGGGGGTCTGCACCCCCAGGTGGTTCGGCACAATATCCACCAGCACCCCTAGCCCCGCCGCGTGCGCGGCGTCCGAGAGCGCCACAAAGGCGTCCCGTCCGCCGCGCTCGGGGTCAACGGCCGTGGGATCGGTGACGTCGTACCCGTGACCCGACCCCTGTTCTGCAGTCAGCACCGGCGACAGATACACCCAGTCCACGCCGAGGTCCCGCAAATAGGGAACCACCGCCGCGGCAGCCCTGAGGTCAAACTCGGATCGAATCTGCAACCGGTAGGTCGACTTCGGGGTCCTCATGCATGTACTCCTGAACTGGTGCTGGTGGGTCGTTCCTACAACTGCGGTGCCGGTGGGGGTTAGGCGTTACCGGGCTGGTGCGAGTTGGCCAGTGCGGCCAGTGACGCAGCCACCGAGTGATCAAGATCCTCGGTTTCGGCGTGAGCTCGCAACACCACCATCGACTTGGCTTCCAGCGTGATGGCGGCTTCAGCCGGAATGGCGTCCGAATCGGCGAACTTACCGGCAGTATCAATGACCTCGTCCCAGGCCGGAGCGTACTCCTGCTGCGGAAGGGTGAAGTCGACTGGCTCGTCGCTGGCGTTGAAGAGCAGCAGGAAGTTCTGGTCGGTGATGCGCTGTCCGCGGGCGTCACGGCCTGAGATGCCCTGCCCATTCAGGAACACGCCAATGGAACGGCCGAACCCGGTGTCCCAGTCCTCGGGCGCCATCACGGTGCCGTCAGTGCCCAGCCAGACGATGTCCGGCAGCGCCTCGCCCTCCCCGCGTCGGACCGGTCGTCCGTCAAAGAAGCGGCGACGACGGAAGGTTGGGTGCTCCGACCGCAGCCGGTTCACTGCGGCAGTGAATTCGAGCAAGGGCTGGTCCACCTGGTCCCAGTGAATCCAGCTCAGTTCAGAGTCCTGGGCGTACGTGTTGTTGTTGCCCTGCTGGGTGCGTCCCACCTCGTCACCATGCAAGAGCATCGGGACGCCCTGTGACAGCAGGAGGGTTGCGATGAAGTTCCGCTGCTGACGGACCCTGAGCGTGTTGACCTCGGGATCCTCGGTGGGGCCTTCCTCGCCGCAGTTCCAGGACCGGTTGTGGGTTTCGCCGTCGTTGTTGTCTTCACCGTTGGCGTCGTTGTGCTTCTCGTTGTAGGACACGAGGTCGCGGATGGTGAAACCGTCGTGGGCTGTGACGAAGTTGATCGACGCGACCGGGCGGCGTGCCGACTGCTCGTAGAGGTCTGCTGACCCGGTCAGCCGTGAGGCGAACTCGCCCAGGGTCGATGGTTCCCCGCGCCAGAAGTCGCGCACCGTGTCGCGATACTTGCCGTTCCATTCGGTCCACTGTGGTGGGAAGTTGCCCACCTGGTAGCCGCCAGGACCAACATCCCACGGCTCGGCGATGAGCTTGACCTGGGAGACCACTGGGTCCTGCTGCACCAGTTCGAAGAACGCTGACAGGCGGTCGACGTCGTAGAACTCGCGGGCCAGGGTGGACGCCAGGTCGAAGCGGAAACCGTCGACGTGCATTTCGGTGACCCAGTAGCGCAGCGAGTCCATGAGCAGCTGAAGGGAGTGGGGGTTACCCACGTTGAGGGAGTTACCGGTGCCGGTGTAGTCCATGTAGTACTTCTTGTCGTCTTCGACGAGCCGGTAGTACGCAGAGTTGTCGATACCGCGCATCGACAGGGTGGGGCCCATGTGGTTGCCCTCGGCGGTGTGGTTGTAGACGACGTCGAGGATGACTTCGATGCCCGCCAGGTGAAGTTCACGCACCATGGCCTTGAATTCCTGGACCTGTTCGCCGGTGTCACCGGCGGATCCGTAGGTGTTGTGCGGCGCGAAGAAACCGATCGTGTTGTAGCCCCAGTAGTTGGTGAGTCCCTTTTCCTGCAAGGTGCTGTCGTTGACGAACTGGTGCACCGGCATCAGTTCGATGGCGGTGATGCCCAGCTTCTGCAGGTGGGAGATGACGGCCGGATGCGCAACACCGGCGTAGGTGCCGCGCTGGTCCTCGGGAACCTCGGGGTGCAGCTGGGTGAGGCCCTTGACGTGGGCTTCGTAGATGACCGACTGGTGGTAGGGAATGCGCGGTTTCCGGTCGCCGTCCCAGTCGAAGAACGGGTTGACGACGACGCCGAGCATCATGTGGGGTGCCGAGTCGTCGTTGTTGATGGAGTTCTCGTCACCGAAGTTGTAGCCGAAGAGCGCTGGATCCCAGTCCATCTGACCGTGGACGGCCTTGGCGTACGGGTCCAGGAGCAGCTTGTTCGGGTTGCAGCGGTGGCCCTCTTCGGGGGCATTGGGACCGTGGACCCGGTAGCCGTACTTCTGGCCGGGGACAATGTGAGGCAGGTACCCATGCCACACGTAACCGTCCACCTCGTGCAGTTCAACGCGTTCCTCGACGCCATCATCGTCGAGCAGGCAGAGCTCCACCTTGTCAGCGATCTCGCTGTACAACGCAAAGTTGGTGCCGGTGCCGTCATAGGTGGCGCCCAAGGGGTACGCTTCGCCGGGCCAAAGTTCCATGTGTTCTCCTGATGTGGGGATTTCGTAAGGTCGAAAGTGAACGGTCCAGTTACCTTCATAGCGCAACCGAATGACTATTGGGTGAATTATGTCCTGGGCGGGGGGCTGCCGAGCAGGTCCGCGAGGACCGCACCCACGTAGCCCGGCAACCCCGAGACCACCACGGGCCCGAAGCTGGCCGCCCGCCTACCTGCCAGGCCGTGCAGCAGCGCTGCGGCCGCGGCGACGGCCGCCCACTTGTCCTGCACCGGGACGCTGATGCTCTCGATGGCCGAGGCGCCGTTGTTGCCGGGGCCGCCGTTGTCGGCCGAATCGCCGTTGTCGGCCGAATCGCCGGCAAGTGTTGCCACGAGGGCTCCGAGAATGCCGGAGAGCGTGTCCCCTGACCCTGCGGTGGCGAGCCAAGGGGTCGCTTCGGCCTGGCTGAACAGCGTGCCCGACGGCGAGGCCACCACTGTGACGGCGCCTTTCAGCAGCACTGTGGCGCCGGTAAGTACGGCCGCTTGGCGGGCAAAGGCGGCCGGTGCGGCCTCAATGTCATGCCGGGTCACCTTGACCCGGTGGCTGGCCAGCACCGCCTGCAGTTCACCCGCGTGAGGCGTCAGGATCACCTGGGGTCCCAGTCTGCGGGGCAACAGTGGCAGCGCACCGGCGTCGACCACAGTCGGCAGGCCGGAAGCCATGGCGTCACGGGCACGCTTCCGCTGGTCCAGGTCGTCCTCCGCTCCCGGCCCAACCAGCCACGCCTGCACCCGGGAAGCCTTGACCGAATCCTGGGAGCAGACGGCTTCCGGGTGGGTCCTGTTGATCAGGTCGGCGACCGACCGCGGGCCCAGATACCTGACCATGCCCAGCCCGGTGGCCAAAGCGGCGCCGGTGGCCAGCACCGCCGCGCCAGGGTACTTGGCCGATCCGGCCGCGATGCCGAGCACCCCGCGGGTGTACTTGTGGTCGGCGGGACGGGGACGGCGGTACAGTGCGGCGACGTCGGCGGGCTCCAGACGGAACACGTTCGGTTCCGGCAGGGTCGCGTCCAGCCCAATGTCGACCACGGTGACCTGCCCGGCGGCCTGCGCCCCGGGACCCGTGAGTAACCCGGTCTTGAGCGCCCCGAAGGTGACGGTCCGGTCCGCGTGGAGCACCGGTTCATTGAGGACTCCCGTGTCGGCGTCGACACCGCTGGGGAGGTCGCACGCGATGACGACGCCGGTGGCGGCCGCTGCCAGGTCGCGGACGAAGGCGGCGACGGGTTCCCGCAGGGCTCCCGTGCCGCCGATTCCCAGGATGCCGTCGATGATCAGGTCGGCGCCGGCTGTAGACGCCACCAGGCGGTCGGCGGATGCTGGGGTAAGCCGTTCACTCCGCCCACCAGCACGGTGGAATGCGTCGAGTGCCTGCAGGTGGGTGGACACCGAGGTCAGGACTGCTGTGGTACGGACACCCCTGCGTGCCAATCGGGCCGCCGCGAAGAGCGCATCCCCGGCGTTGTTTCCGCTGCCAGCAAGAACGACAGCCGACCGGCCATAGCAGCCGCCGGTGCTCGTGATCAGTTCCGCAGCAGCTGCGGCGGAGAGGCCGTAGGCCGCACGCTGCATCAGGGCGTCGCCGTGACCGGCCGCGAGGAGGGGGGCTTCAGCCGAACGGATCGCGCTGCCCGAATAGGCGATAAGCATACTTAGGAGTCTAACCCGGTGGACGGTGGTGCGGGAGCCACGGGCGCAGCTTCGGCGACCACCATCGCCGTCGCGACCCCTCCGTCATGGCTGAGGGACAAATGCCAACGGTGGACCCCCTTAAGGGTTGCCACCGCCGCGACGGTCCCCTTAACCTCGACCGATGGGCTACCGGCGGCGTCGAGCCCGATCCAGCAGTCCTGCCAGTTCATACCCGCCGGAGCGCCCAACGCCTTGGCCACCGCCTCCTTCGCGGCAAACCGTGCGGCGAGCGAGCGTAGATTCAGCGCCCGCTCCGCCGGCACGAACAACCGCTCACGCAAACCGGGCGTCCGCTCCAACTGTCTGCCGAACCGGTCAACGTCCACCACGTCAACGCCGATGCCCACGATCATCGGCAATTACTCAACCGTGACTGACTTGGCCAGGTTGCGGGGCTGGTCAACATCGTAGCCCTTGGCTGAGGCGAGTTCACAGGCGAAGATCTGCAACGGCACGGTGGTCAACAGCGGCGCCAGCAGGGTAGGAGTCTTCGGCACGTAGAACACGTGCTCCGCGTAGGCCTCGACCGATGCATCGCCTTCCTCGGCAATCACAATGGTGACGGCGCCGCGGGCGCGGATCTCCTGGATGTTCGAGACCACCTTGGCGTGCAGGGAGTCCCTGCCGTTCGGTGAGGGCACCACGACGACGACGGGCTGGCCGTCCTCGATCAACGCGATGGGACCATGCTTGAGCTCGCCGGCAGCAAAGCCTTCGGCATGGATATAGGCAAGCTCCTTCAGCTTCAGGGCACCCTCCATCGCCACGGGGAATCCAACGTGGCGGCCCAGGAAGAGCACCGACTTGGCATCGGCCATCTCGCGGGCCAGCTTCTTGACCTTGTCGGCATTGTCGAGGATGCTCTGGATCTTGGCAGGCATTTCCGCCAGGTCAGCCAGGACGTCGGCAATCTCGTCGCCGAACTTGTTACCCCGCAACTGGGCCAGGTACAGGCCCAGCAGGTAGGCGGCGGTGATCTGCGCCAGGAAGGCTTTCGTGGAGGCGACGGCGATCTCGGGGCCGGCGTGGGTGTAGAGCACCGCGTCGGATTCGCGGGGAATGGTTGACCCGTTGGTGTTACAGATCGCCACCACCTTGGCGCCCTGTTCACGGGCGTACCGCACGGCCATCAGGGTGTCCATTGTTTCCCCGGACTGGGAGATGGCCACCACCAGGGTCTTTTCGTTGACGATGGGATCCCGGTAGCGGAATTCGTGGGACAGCTCCACCTCGGTGGGGATGCGGCACCAGTGCTCGATGGCGTATTTGGCCACCTGACCGGCGTAGGCGGAGGTACCGCAGGCGAGGACAACAATCTTGTCCACCGACCGCAAAATTGTCTCATCGATGCGCAGTTCGTCGAGGATCAGCTTGCCGGCAGCGTCGGAACGCCCGAGCAGCGTCTGCGCGACGGCGTCGGGCTGGTCGTTGATTTCCTTCTCCATAAAGGACGGGTACCCGCCCTTTTCCGCTGCCGCTGCATCCCAGTCGACGTGGAATTCCTTGCCGGTGGCGGGGGCGCCGAAGAAGTCGGTGATGATGACCTCGTCGGGGGTGATGGTGACCACCTGGTCCTGGCCCAGCTCGACGGCGCGGCGGGTGAAGTCGATGAAGCCGGAGACGTCGGAGCCGAGGAAGTTCTCGCCGTCGCCAAGCCCCACAACGAGCGGCGAGTTCCGGCGGGCGGCGACGACGACTCCGGGTGAGTCCTGGTGCACGGCGAGGAGGGTGAAAGCACCCTCCAGCCGTTGGCTGGCCTGGCGCATGGCGTTGGTGAGGGGGTCCGGGTCCCCTGCGGAGGAGAGTTCACGGTAGATGCTGCCCAGCAGTGCGGCTGCCACTTCGGTGTCGGTCTCGGAGAGGAAGGTCTCGCCCTCCTCCAGCAGGGTTGCCTTGAGTTCGGCGAAGTTCTCAATGATGCCATTGTGGATGACGGCCAGCCGCCCGTTGTCGGCGAGGTGCGGGTGGGCGTTAACGTCGTTGGGTGCGCCGTGGGTGGCCCAACGGGTGTGGCCGATCCCGGTCATGGACGTGGGCAGCGGGCTGGCCTCGAGCTCGGCCACCAGGTTGCTGAGCTTGCCTGACTTCTTCCGGGACTCGACACCGTTGGAGGTCAGAACGGCCACCCCGGCGGAATCATAACCGCGGTACTCGAGGCGCCGGAGCCCCTCCATGACCACGTCCAGCGCGCCGTGCGTCGCTGTTGTTCGGTCTGATGACACTGTTGCTCGGCCTACGTAGCCTACGATTCCACACATGGGCTTAAGACTACCGTCAGCCCAGCTCATCGGGTGCAGCGCACCCCTAGATCCGGGCGCCGCACCCGACGAGGGTTCGCATCTGCGGCCGCCACCGGGCACAATTCAGACGGTGAGTGAAACAAATCCCGGGGTGACCGCGGGCAATGGTGCGGAGAGCAACTTCACACCCTTCGTCGAGCTGGACCGCCAGACCTGGGCACGGCTGTCCAACGAGATCTCCTCCCCCTTGGACCTGGAGGACATCCTCCGGTTGCGGGGGTTGGGCGATGAGCTCAACCTCGACGAGGTGCGCGAGGTGTACCTTCCGCTCTCGCGACTCCTGTCCCTCTATGTTGCGGCCGCTGGTGAGCTTCATGCCGCCACCACCACTTTCCTGGGTGAGCAACGCACCCGCACCCCCTTCGTCATCGGTGTGGCCGGCTCGGTGGCAGTCGGCAAATCCACCACGGCCAGGGTGCTTCGTGAGTTGCTGAGCCGCTGGCCGGACACCCCCAACGTGGAATTGGTGACGACGGACGGCTTCCTGTACCCAAATGATGAGCTGGAGCGGCGCGGACTCATGCAGCGCAAAGGTTTCCCCGAATCGTACGACCGGCGTCGCTTGCTGAGGTTTGTCAGCGAAGTCAAGAGCGGCGCCGATGAGGTGCGTGCCCCCTGGTACTCGCACCTGACATACAACATTGTGCCGGACCGCGAGGTGGTGGTGCGGCGCCCCGACGTTCTGATCGTCGAGGGCCTGAACGTGCTGGCCCCTGCCCGGACCCGCGCCGACGGCCGGTCCGGCCTTGCATTGAGCGACTTCTTCGACTTCTCCATCTATGTGGACGCCAAGACGACCCACATCGAGCAGTGGTACGTCCAGCGGTTCCAGTCGCTGCGGACCGGGGCCTTCGCCAACCCGCAGTCATACTTCCACCGGTATGCGTCGCTGACCGACGCCGAGGCACGCGAGACTGCCCTCGGCATCTGGCGGCGGATTAACGAGCCCAACCTGATGGCCAACGTGCTGCCCACCCGAGGGCGGGCCCAGCTGGTGCTGACCAAGGAAGCCGATCATTCAGTGCGGCGAATGCTGCTCCGCAAGACATGACACGCTACGGTCGCCGGTCTGCGCGCCCGCTGCTGGTGAAGTCGGCGGTCTTCGCCGTCGTGCTCGCAGGCGGTACGGCGCTCTCCGGATGCGCCGGACCGGACGCTGGGCCCGCTCCGACCGTTGAGTCCGCGCCGGGCGCCGTGACCCCCAGCAGCGGCAAAGTGCCGGCGCCCGCCCAGCGGTCGCCGTCGTCGGGGGGTCCTGTCGCGGCTGATGCCTACGCGGATCCTACGGCCACGAACGTCGTCGTCAACAAACGCCGGCCCCTCAACCCCATCGACTACGCGCCGCCGGTGCTGGTGCTCCCGGCGGTTCCCCTCGCCACAGACAGCGCCAACGCCATGCTGCGCCCCGAGGCGGCTGAGGCATTGGAGGGGATGTTCGCTGCGGCGGCCGACGACGACGTCGGGCTTACCTTGATCAGCGGCTACCGTTCCTACGCCGTCCAAGCTGACACCTACGACTATTGGGTCAGCATCAACGGCAGTGCTGAGGACGCCGACAACTATTCGGCACGTCCCGGTTTTTCCGAGCACCAGACCGGGCTTGCCCTCGATATCGGCCAGGATGATGGTGCCTGCACCCTCAGGTCATGCTTCGGCGACACGGCGGCCGGAATTTGGGCTGCTGCCAATGCCCCCGCGTTCGGTTTCATCCTCAGGTATCCGGCGGGCCGCCAGGAAACCACAGGGTTTCTTGAGGAGTCCTGGCACTACCGCTTCGTGGGGGCGGAGACCGCCTCGTCCATGCGGGACGGAAAGGTGGAGACACTTGAGGAGTTCGCCGGGCTGCCCGGTGCGCCGGACTACGGCTAGGCAGATATCCTTGGCGCATGCTTAACGGATTTAAGACCTTCATCATGAAAGGCAACGTCGTTGACCTTGCCGTCGCAGTGGTTCTCGGCACGGCGTTCGGCGCCGTTGTCACTGCGCTGGTGGATTCGGTGCTCATGCCGCTGATCTCGGCGCTGGTCGGTTCCCCGAACTTCGACGACTTCGCGAAAGTCACCATCAACGGGAACGACATTCTGTTCGGGGTGCTGCTGACCGCTATCGCCAACTTTCTTCTGGTGGCGGCAGCGATCTACTTCGTCGTCGTGCTTCCACTGAACAAGATGATCGAACGGCGCAACCGAAGCCTCGGCATCGTCGAGGAGGAAGCCGTCGTGGATCCGCAGATCGCACTGCTGACGGAAATCAGGGACAGCCTCGCGACCCGCCCCTGACCGCACCGAAGCGGGGCGGGCAGGGCGCGAATACACCTAGGCCGGGGTGAGAGCCAACCGGAGCTGGACGGTCTCGGCGAGCCGATCAGCGGTGAGCTGAGCGGTTTCCATGTCGGCGGCCTCCACCATCACCCGCACCACCGGCTCGGTGCCGGACGGCCGCAGCAGCACCCGGCCGGACTCCCCCAATGTCTCTTGAGCCTCGAGCACTGCCTGCTGGACGTGCTCGTTGGTGGTGACAGCTCCCTTATCGACGCCCTTGACGTTGATCAGTACCTGAGGGAGCTTGTTCATGATCTGGGACAGCTCTTTGAGCGACCGCCCGGTGCGGGCAACCTGCGCTGCAAGCTGCAGGCCGGTCAGGATGCCATCGCCGGTGGTGGCGTACTTGGCGAAGATGACGTGACCGGACTGCTCGCCGCCGAGGCTGTAGCCGCCGTCGCGCATCCCTTCGAGGACGTACCGGTCTCCGACGCCGGTCTCCCTGAGACTGATCCCTGCCTCCCTCAGCGCAAGTTTCAGGCCGAGGTTACTCATGACTGTTGCTACGAGGGTGCTGTCCTTCAGGGTGCCGGCAGCGTTCATCGCGACCGCCATGATCGCCATGATCTGGTCGCCGTCAACGATGTTCCCCTCGTGGTCGACGGCGAGGCACCGGTCGGCGTCGCCGTCGTGGGCGATGCCCAGATCGGCGCCATGTTCCAGCACCGCGGTCTGAAGGGGACCCAGGTGGGTGGATCCGCAGCCGTCGTTGATGTTGATCCCGTCGGGGTCGGCGCCGATGACCACGATCTCCGCCCCGGCATCGGCGAACACCTGGGGCGAGCAGCCGCTGGCGGCACCGTGGGCGCAGTCCAGCACCACTTTGACGCCGTCGAGACGGTTCGGGAGGGTCTGCAGGAGGTGCACGACGTAGCGGTCTTCGGCGTCGGCGAACCGCTTGATCCGGCCAACATCGGCTCCGATCGGGCGGAGGGCGGGCCGGGTGAGTTCCAGCTCGATGGCGTCTTCGATCCGGTCATCGAGCTTCTTACCGCCCCGCGCGAGGAACTTGATGCCATTGTCCGGCGCCGCGTTGTGGGACGCGGAGATCATGACGCCGAAATCGGCGTCCAGGTCCGCCACCAGGAATGCTGCGGCTGGGGTGGGGAGGACTCCGGCGTCGAACACGTCAACGCCCGCGCCGGCCAGGCCGGCTTCCACGGCTGCCGCAATGAAGTCACCGCTGATGCGGGGGTCCCGCGCGATCACTGCAGTCGGCCGCCTGCCGTCGGTGGTGCTGTGGCCCAAGACCACCGCAGCCGCCTGTGCCAGCCGCATGGCCAGCTCAGGGGTGATCAGTTCATTGGCCAGTCCGCGGACCCCGTCGGTCCCAAATAATCTACTCATCGATGTACATCCTAATTCAGAGAGGATCGATCCCGATCTTAAACACCTAACGCCCGTCCGGTTACCGGACGGGCGTTAGGACCACTGAAGGCCGGGCATCCGAAGTGGAAGCGCCGGTCCACGTGGTTAGCGCTTGGAGTACTGAGGTGCCTTGCGAGCCTTCTTCAGACCAGCCTTCTTACGCTCGATCACTCGTGCGTCGCGGGTCAGGAAGCCAGCCTTCTTGAGGATGGCGCGGTTGTTCTCGCGGTCAATCTCGTTCAGGGTACGAGCGACGCCGAGGCGAAGCGCACCGGCCTGGCCGGATGGGCCGCCACCATGGATACGGGCTACGACGTCGTAGGATCCGAGGAGATCGAGGATCTTGAACGGATCGTTGACTTCCTGCTGGTGCAGCTTGTTGGGGAAGTACTCGGCCAGTTCGCGGCCGTTGACAATCCACTTGCCGGTTCCCGGAACGAGCCGGACCCGTGCAACTGCTTCCTTGCGACGTCCAACGGCTCCGCCGCCGACAGTCAGGGCGGGACGTTCCTTGGCAGCTGCCTCGGTGGTCTCGCCGGTTTCTGAGGTGTAGCTCGTAAGCTCCTCAGTTGGTTCATTCAGCTCTTCAGTGTTCTGAGCCACGGTTCTCCTTGAATTAATTTCTTAGTGTGTGGTGGCCAGGACTACTGGGCGACCTGGGTAATTTCGAAGGTCTTCGGCTGCTGTGCAGCGTGTGGGTGCTCGGCACCGCGGTAAACCTTCAGTTTCCCGATCTGCTGGGCAGCCAGGGAAGTCTTGGGAAGCATGCCTCGAATGGCTTTCTCCACAGCGCGGACTGGGTTCTGTTCCAGCAGCTCTGCGTAGTTGACCGATGAGAGGCCACCCGGGAAACCGGAGTGGCGGTATGCACGCTTCTGCTCGAGCTTGGCGCCGGTGAGGGCAACCTTCTCGGCGTTGATGATGATGACGAAATCGCCCATATCCATATGGGGTGCAAAGGTCGGCTTGTGCTTTCCGCGCAGCAGTGTTGCGGTCTGGCTGGCAAGTCGGCCTAGGACAACGTCGGTGGCGTCAATGACGTGCCACTGGCGGTTGATGTCGCCTGGCTTCGGGGTGTACGTACGCACGGTTTTTGCCTTCGTTTCTTGTTCGGTGACGCCTTCACAACCGGGACATAATCCCCGCGCGAAGGCTCAGCTTATGCATGCGCTACCGGAACTTCAGGTGAGGGCTGAAAGCCAGTGATCCCGGTTATCTCGGCCATTCCCGCGGGCCAGGTGACTCTGCAACCGAGTCGCCACGCGGGCATGGACGTATCGAGGTGGGATACGCACAACGACTACCAAGATTAGCGCGAAATAGCTCCCTAGGTCAAAACCGCCCGGGTCCTGGGTGCTAATCCCTGTGGTGACTGGCGGGCTTTCCCAAACACAGGAGGTGCACTCTCCCGTCTGGAAGATGTTCCCCACGAGTCAGGCGCCGGAGGAACGTCTTTCACTGTAGCGGTTGCGACGACGCGGCGGCGTGGGGCGTTGCCTCAATGGCCCGGCCCTTTGCGTGGGTCCTGTTCCGGGTATGGGCCAAGTTCCGGGTAGGGGTGGTGCGGTGGAGTCGTAGGTGTGGCCGGTGGGGGTGGTGATACGGAAGGTGTGCCGAGAACCTCTGCCTGTGCCTGAGTCGGGTCCTGATCCAGGTCCGGGGCGTGGTTGTGCTGTCCAGCCGGGTTTTTCTTTGGTGTGGTTGCATGCCTCACAGAGCCCCGCCGAATTCGGAATGGAGGTGGGTCCGCCGCGGTGCCAGGGCACGATGTGGTCGTAGTGGCGGATCGGTGCATCACAATACGGGGTGCGGCAGGTATCGTCCCGGACGGTGATGAACCGGCGTTGCGCCCGGGTGAAAAGCCGGGCTTTCGAATCCATGCCCACCAGCTCCCCAGTGCCCGGCGCGGTGTAGAGGCGGCGCACCCACACATCGAAGGCTTCGCGGCCAACACCGGTGGACTCCGAGCGGCCAGAGGAATCAGAGTGGCCACTGGGATCAGCAGGTTCAGTGGGCTGGGTGGGTTCGGGGTTCAGGAGGTCCCGTGCCCAGGAGGACGGGACGATGCCGTAGCCGGGGATCCTGGCGGGTTCGCTGTCGCCTTGGAGCAGGGCCCGGTCGGTGATGATGACCTGCAGTTCGACCCGGGACACACCACCGGGGGTCCCGGTGATCCGTTCGATCAGAGTGTCGGCCATCAGCTGACCCCTAGACCGGGTGTCCCCGCCCGCCCGGGCCGTGTCAGCGTGCCGGGTCAACGCCGCGAAGGCCGCGACGGCGTTCTTCACCGGCAACAACGCGGTCAGGTACGCCATGGAGCCTGTCAAGTTGTTTGTGTAAGCGGGGTGCCTCTGGGTGGTTTTCATAGGTGGGGGTTGATGCGGTCGGGGTAAGCGAGGGCGAGTTGGGCGAGGGCTTGTTTCCA